>NZ_OY776488.1:2522256-2854513 GCF_963675635.1 uncultured Pseudodesulfovibrio sp.
GGCCGGCAAACTCGGCGCTGCGACAATGATGGCCTGGCTCCTGGCCGGGCAATTCATAGCTGCCCTGATCCTTGACCACTACGGATTAATCAGTTTTAACGTACATACCATTTCCTGGCAGAGAATTGCCGGCGTTTTCCTCCTCATCGTCGGAGCGACGCTGATAAACAGGTATTAATAAAAGACACCCCCCTCCCGAGCCGACTCACCTTGCGCGCATGCGCACACAAAAGTTAAGGAAGAAGAGGGAGGGAGGCCTTCGGAGGCACGATATGAAATTCGTCAAGAACCTCGGCACGGTATGCCGGATGATCAAGATCGAGCACTCGATCTTTGCACTGCCCTTTGCGTACATGGGCGCATTCCTGGCCGCAGGCGGCTGGCCCGGACTGTATAACCTGGTCATCCTGACAATCGCCATGGTCGCAATACGCTCATTCGCCATGGCCTTTAACAGATATGCGGACCTCGACATTGACCGCGAGAATCCACGCACCCAAAAACGTGAACTGGTCACAGGAGAGCTGTCCACAGGCTTTACCCTGATGTTCATTGTGGGAACCGCCGTGGTTTTCATCGTCGCCTGCGCCATGATGAACCCGCTATGCCTCAAGCTGTCGCCCATAGCCCTGATACTGTCCTCCGCCTACAGCTTCTGCAAACGGTTCACCCACTGGTGCCACTTCGTGCTCGGTTCAGTGTTGGGTCTGGCCCCTGTCGCCGGCTGGCTCTGTGTGGACCCGACTGTCACCCTGCCTGCGATCCTGCTCTTTTGCGGCGTAACCATGTGGGTGGCCGGATTCGACCTGCTCTACGCCTGTCAGGATGCGGACTTTGACCGGGAACGCGGCCTTTTCTCCATTCCGTCACGTCTGGGCATCCCGGCTGCGCTCGGCATCTCCACTCTGAGCCACGCCACCACCGCAGCCTTTTTCCTGCTCGCAGGCTGGGCCGCAGGTCTCGGTAGCATCTACTTCCTCACTGCCACGGCAATGGGCATCACCCTCATGGCCGAGCACCTGCTCGTCAAAGCGGACGACATGAGTCGTGTAAACGTGGCGTTTTTCACCATGAACGGCGTGATATCTGTTGCCCTCTTCATCGGAACCGTTCTCGACCTGATGACACGAGGCTAATACTCACAGGACACAAGACTGCCCATGCAAGAACGAATTGAATTCGCGATCACATTCCTGACCGACTGGCTCCACTCCACAGTGCTGACCGGGACGATGCTTGCCCAATGGGGCTGTGTTGTCGGCACCTATCTGGTGACAGCCCTCCTTTGGCGCGGTCTGGAACGCCGCCTGTTCGCCTGGGTGGATACAACAATCGAAAACGCCCTTGGGCGATCTCTTCTCAGGGCATTGGTGGACGTAGGCAACGTTGCCATGTTTATTGTCTTCATGCAGGTCTGCGCGGCAGTGTTCTGGTCCATGAACATGACACCCCGAGTGCTCAACGCAGCCAGCGACCTTGCCGTCGCCTGGATCATCATCCGCTTCCTGACCGGCATGATGCCCAACAATCCGCTTGCACGAGGCGTAGCCCTGATCGTCTGGAGCGTCGCCGCCTTGAGCATATTCGGGCTGCTCACTCCGATCACGGATTTTCTGGAAGGTCTCCGCATGACCGTCGGCGGCACGTCCTTCACAGCACTGGGAGTCATCAAGGGTTTTGCCCTGGCCGCGCTATTCCTACAGGCAGCCGCGACAGTCGCCCAGTTCGCGACAAGCCGGATCAACGCCATTTCAGGGTTATCCCCTTCCGTTCAGGTACTCATGACCAAAGCGGTCAAAGTGGGCCTGTATACAACGGCGATCTTGTTCGCCATGTCCAGCGTGGGCATCGACCTGACCAGCCTCGCCATATTCTCAAGCGCTCTCGGCGTAGGCATCGGTTTCGGACTCAAGACAATCTTTTCCAACTATGTGGCGGGCATTCTCCTGCTCATGGACAAATCCATCAAGCCGGGCGACACCATCGAGGTAGGCAGTGTCTTTGGCGTTGTCCGCGAAATGCATGGCCGATACACCTCGATCCTGACCCGTGACGGCATGGAATACCTCATCCCCAATGAGCTGCTCATTTCCGGCGAGGTGATCAACTGGACATACTCGGACAGAAATGTCCGCATCAAGATTCCGGTCGGCATTGCTTATGAATCTGATGTTGAAAAAGCCATGGAGCTGCTTTCAAAGGCATGTGTTGGTGTCAAACGCGTCCTCCGCAATCCGGCCCCGGCATCACGACTCATGGGATTCGGCGACAGTTCCGTAGACCTCCAGCTCCGCATCTGGATCAGCGACGCCGAAGACGGGGTTGCCAACGTGCGAAGCGAAATTCTACTCAATGTATGGAACCTTTTCCATGAGCACGGCATCGAATTCCCGTTCCCGCAGCGCGACATGTTCCTCAAGTCCGGTTCGTCGTTATCGGTGACTCTGGAAAAGGAAGCAGCTCAAGAATAGCGTATACTTTACCGACAACAATCTGATTTTACACATTATAACGCCAAAAAAATGGAACGCTCGTGAAGAACGTTCCCTTTTTTTGGAAATTTATCTTGACTATCAAACTAATGTCCACCTATGAATCTTGATATTCAAACTATATCACTTTCAAACAAGTAGAGATTCATATGGCTTTTGACTCGATTTTCTGGGTGGCCCTTCAAAGCAGCGTTATACTGGGCCTTGTGCATGGAGTGAACCCCTGCGGCCATTCATGGCTGGTTCTCGCCCCGTTCGTATACGGCGAGAAAAACGGAAATCGGGTCTTCACCCTGACGTCGGCATTCATTCTCGGGACGTCCCTGGCCTGCCTCGCCATCGGCCTGACACTCGGTTCCATCTCACTGGCCATCCCGGCGTCATTCTCCTATTACGTCGACATATTCACCTTTGTAATCCTGCTCACCTTAGGAATCATTCTTATCGTCAAGCCGTCACTTCTGCACAATCACGATCACGACCACGATCATTGTCATGACCATACACACGAGCACGCTCACGGGCATGACCATAAAACCCCTTCAGCACGGAACATCACCGCGTGGGGATTATTCTCCATCGGATTCGTCAACATGATTGTGCCGTGCCCTACTGTGGCCATCATGTACACATATGCTCTGGATTCCGGGAGCCTGTTCAAGGGAACCATGGTGTTCGGAGCCTATGCCGTCGGCACTGCAATAGCTCTTGGAGCCGTTATCTATGCGATATACAAGGCAGCCGGATTCGTACGCACACTGGAACAGGATTGGGTCGAGCCAATGGTCATGCGGACGGCCGGGGTCATGACCATAGCCTTTGGCGCGTACAGTCTGTATACGTCCACACTCTAGGAGGCGATCATGATCAACGCTCTCAATCACGCCATTATCGAGTTTTTTGAAAAGCTCTCATCGTGGGAACATGACGTAGTGCGTGAAAAAGGCATGACATTGCCGCAGATGCACACGCTTGAAATTCTCGGCATACACGGGTCCATGCGCATGAAGGAACTGGCCGAGGCCATGGGCGTCACCACCGGCACGCTCACCGTACTCGTGGACAGGCTGGAATCAAAAGAATTCGTACGCCGCAAGCCCCATGACACGGACCGCCGTTCCATCAATGTCGAATTGACGGATACGGGACACGTCCTGTTTGAAGAGCATGACAGACTCCACCTGCAACTGACCGAAGGACTGGTCGGAGCCTGTCCGCCCAAAGATCGTGAAGCCTTGCTGCGTTGTCTGCAAACCATGAACAGAGAATTCTGACCGGCTGACCATTGACCGCCCACCCGCTCTGCCGTACTTTCACAGGCATGAGCGAATACATTGAACACAACCCTGACGGGCCATCCGTGGGATTGGTCAAAAAAGAGACTTTCACCTTTGACGAAGACGGTGCCGGGCTGACACTGGACTCGGGACGCACCCTTCCGTCGGTGACGCTTGCCTACGAGACCTGCGGCACCCTGAACCAGGACAAATCCAACGCCATCCTCGTCTGCCATGCCCTGACAGGCGACTCGCATGTGGCCGGATATTACAACGAAGAAGATCCCAAACCCGGCTGGTGGGATCTCATGGTCGGTCCCGGCAAGCCCATCGACACAGACAAATATTTCATTATCTGTTCCAACACCATTGGCGGCTGCATGGGGTCCACAGGCCCGGCAACGCTCAACCCCGAAACGAATCACCCGTACGGTACAACATTTCCGGTCGTCACTATCGGCGACATGGTGCGATGCCAGCGGCGGCTTATTGATCATCTCGGCATCGACACCCTGCTGGCGGTAGCCGGCGGCTCCGTCGGCGGCATGCAGGTTCTCGAATGGTCCGTGCGATACCCTGACCGGGTCCGCGCAGCCCTGCCGCTTGCCACCACCACCAAGCATTCGGCACAGGCCATTGCCTTCAACGAGGTAGCCCGTCAGGCCATCATGGCCGACCCCACATGGAACAAGGGTGACTATTACAAAACAGGCCGCCCTGAACACGGTTTGGCCGTGGCCCGTATGGTCGGACACATCACCTACCTTTCTGATGAATCCATGCGCCACAAGTTCGACCGTCGCCTTCAGGACCGCGTGGAACTTTCTTTCGATTTCGAAGCGAATTTTCAGGTCGAAAGCTACCTGCGATATCAAGGCAACAAATTCGTAGACCGATTCGACGCCAATTCATTTCTCTATCTGACCAAGGCCGCTGATTATTTCAATCTGGAGAACCAGCACGGCGACGGCTCACTCGTTTCCGCGTTTTCCCGTGCATCCTGCCGCTATCTGGTCATCTCCTTTACCTCGGACTGGCTCTATCCCACCTATCAATCCAAGGCCATGGTCAAAGCCATGAAAAAGAACGGGCTGGATGTCAGTTTCTGCGAGATCGAAGCCCCATGGGGCCACGATGCATTCCTGCTGCCCAATGATCGACTCAACGGACTGCTTTCCGGCTTTCTCAACCGGGTCAGCAACGATATTACAGGGGGCAACTAATGCGATTTGATCTTCAGGTTATTGCCTCATGGATAGAACCGGGCAGCAAGGTTCTCGACCTCGGTTGCCGGACTGGCTCCCTGCTCAACTATCTGACGCAGGAGAAACACATCATCGGCACCGGCATAGAAATCGACGAGGACGCCGCAGGACAGGCCATAGCAAAAGGATTGTCCGTCATTCACGGCGACATCTACGAAGAACTCGAAGATTACCCGGACAATGCCTTCGACTATGTCATCCTGTCCCAGGCACTCATGCAGGTGTCCGACCCAGAAACCTGTATCCGTGACATGCTCCGGGTCGGCAAACTCGGGATTGTTTCGTTCCCCAATTTTACCCACTACAAAAACCGCCTCCAAATGTTCTTCACCGGACGAGCGCCCATGTCCAAGGAATTGCCCTATGAATGGTACAACACCCCCAACATTCGGGTCATACCCATCATCGATTTCCGCAGGTTCTGCGCAGGCATGAACGTGCCTATCGTCAAGGAGGTTGCCATCTCCACATACCACCACGATGAAAAAGGCCGAGTCATCACCTTCCTGCCCAACCTCTTCGCAACTTTCGGCATTTTCATGCTCGGACAAAGCAAGGGATAGGAACGACCTCCCTCCTTTCCCCGAACCTCTCTCGTCACCTTTGGCGCGTGAACAATGTCCTTAAATACTCTGGCGAGATGTCGCCTCCCCGCCACTCTGCTTCCTGGGAAAAACATGATTCACCAGAGTAAAGCATACTTTTTGGCGTCCTACGCGGGGCTTCACGTTTGATTCTCTTTCAGACTCAGAACGGTTGCCAAGGGACCCTACTAAAAGCAGAACAATTCAAGCATGTTTCATGCACCGAGTTATTTTTATTTTGCCCTTCTTGACTTTTTAAACATTAGAATAAAAATACAATACAGGACATTTCTCAGTCTCATCTTACGCAGCATCCCTTTGCACTTAAAAGTACAGACGGGACTCGTGATATTCTTAATCAATTGCATCTTTTGTTAGACAGTATTTCTTAAACATTAACCCCAAAAACGGAGGGTGTGATGATGAAAGATTTGTTGCCACACAAAGGAAAGGGCTCTCTGCTCAAACGCCGGAACCCGAGTGTTTTTGATCTCATGGAAAGTTTTTGGAATCAACCCTTAACAAATTTTGACAGGTTCGCTTTTGAAACAGACGAATTCCCTTCAATAGATGTGAGCGAGAATGAAAAGGAAATCAAAGTCACAGCGGAATTGCCCGGGCTGGAGCCAAAAGATATTGATGTGTCCGTTGCACAAGGCTGTCTAACCATCAAAGGAGAAAAGAAATTCGAAGATGAAGAAAAAAAAGAAAACTACCATCGCAGAGAGTGCAGCTATGGATGTTTTCAACGTTCAGTCACCTTGCCTGCAAATATCGATGAATCAAAAATCGACGCGACGTACAAAAACGGAAAAAGACAACCCGCTCAAAATCAAAATCAAATCATAACGTTCCAACAATCAGAAACCGCTTCGCCTTTCTTCCAATGATACACCGAGAGAAAAGATTGCTACAAGTTTTTTCTCTCGGTTTTGAAGAGCATGCGCCCCCCTCACACGGATGCAGAAAAAAACGCACCATATTTCAGACATGATGCGTCGTATAACTATTTTTCTGACTCGAATTGCAGCCGACACGGCGGCGACATTCATAAGTACCTTCGCCGTAACGATACGGAATTCAAAAGCGATCCGTCCTATACCGAGTCAAGGACTGCACCCTTGTCTTTCCGAAGAAGGCCGCCCTACTTAGAACAGGGAACGCCGTGTGACTTATAAATTTCACCCAGCGTGCGGATGAGCTTCTTGTTGTTGAAGAGTTCATGCACGGTCTCGTTGGCGGCGGGAATAATCCGGGCACGCAATTCGTCGTCGGTGAGTGACCGGCGAATAATGTCGGCGAGAGCGTCAACGTCATCAGAAGGACAGAGCAAGCCGGTCTCTTCATGGACGACCAGTTCGGGAACGCCGGACACGTCTGTCGCTGTCACGGGAACACCCGTAGCCATGGATTCTGCCACCACATTGGGAATACCATCCCGGTCTCCATCTTTGGCCTCACGACAACCAAGCGTGAAGCAATCAGACGAACCGAGCAATTCGATGACGTCGTCGTGGGTAATGGTGCCGGTCAGCGTCGTGACATCACTCAGACCGAGATCCTTAATCAGCTTTTCGATCTTACGGTTGAATCTGGCCTTGCCTTCGCCCACCAGCGTATAGCGGAAATCAAGGCCTTCACTGCGCAGCTTGGCAAGTGCCATGAGCACGGTATCCAACCCTTTCTTTTCCACGAACCGGGCAACCGTCAGGATCTGATACGGCGTCCTGGCTTTGGTACCGCGCCCATTGGGAGAAAACAGGTCAAGATTTATGCCGTGGTAAACGCAATGAATAGGCTTCCTGCCACCCACAGTTTTTTCAAGATGTTCGGCATTGTATTTGGTGCAGGTGACAACGAACTTGGCTCGATCCACCTTGTCCTGAATACGGCGTGGGTCCTGAGTATAAATATCTTTGGCGTGGGCCGTGAAGGAAAATGGAATATCGGCGAGAAAAGCGGCGTACATGGTGACCGTGGTCGGCGTGTGCGCGAAATGGCCGTGCATATGCGCCAGATCCACGCCATCGTCGAGCACGGATTTCTGCATGATATATCCAGCCTGGAGCATATGTTTGACCCAAGTGTATTTCTTGGGAGCCAGGGCGAAACGGGCCTTCATGAGCCTCAGACATTCCCTGTATCGCTTGGGCATCTTGCAGAAAAGGCGGATATTATACCAAAGCAGGGCCGGAAGTCCCCAGACCATGGAAGAAGGCAGATACGTCACCTTGGCCTTGATCGCCTCTATGGACTTGTGAGAAAAATTTTCACGAGGGGCACGCATGGAATAGATATGGATGTTGAATCCCATCTCTTCAAGCAAGCGAATCTCGTTGGAAATAAACGTCTCGGAAATGCGCGGATACCCCTTGAGCACCATGCCAAGGGTTTTCTTTTTGGATTCGGTCTTCATTATGAGGAGTCTCTTTCGCTGTTTCCTTCAGCCAGCTCTTCTGCGAAGCAGTGCTCTCGGAAATATTCGAGCCGTTCACGCATAACTTCCAGGCCGGTCATGGCAAACGTTTCGAGTTCGGCGGTGTATGAGGATGGGTCTTCCAGAAGATTATTGATCTTTTCCCGCATGATTTCAGGTGAAACATCGCTCCACTTAATGAAATCACACAGCCCGCGCTTCTTGAAAACCGTGGCGCGGATAAGCTGTTCCTGACGCGGATTGTCGCGGGGGATGATCAGAGCAGGCTTTTTCAGGGACATGATCTCGCACATGGAGTTGTATCCGCCCATGGACACCACCAGATCGGCTTTGGCCATGCGTTTTTCCATGTTGCGCACAAACGGCTTGATCTGGACCTTGAGCGCACGGGCGCGGTCTGCCAGTTCGTCCAGCCGTTCAGGCGAAAGGAACGGGCCGGTAATCATGAGCGTCTTGAAATCAACGGTTCCGTTCGTCTCAAGCATCTTGAGATAGGTATCCAGCACGTTGTAACCGTCACCGCCACCACCGATGGTGACCACCACCTGCTTGTGCTTGCGCTTGACCTTGCGGGTACGAGGCACCTTGCGCGGGATATATCCGGTGAAGACCGTCTTTTCCGCTATATCGTCCGGAAAGGCGTATTCGACAATCGGGTCATACATGGCCTTGTAGCCGTAAACCCAGATTTCGGAATAGAGATCGCGCAGAACCTCGGGGAACTGCTTGCGCTTCCAGTCGGCACGGGTGGACTCGGCATCATCCAGAATATCACGCAGCCCAAGAACCACACGGGTACACGGCAGATTCTTCTTAATCCATTTCAGGGTGGGCAGAACTTCGCCCTTGAGGCCGGTAGGCACCTTGTCGACGACAAAAAGATCCGGCTTGAAAGCCTTGGCCGTGGCCGAGATGATATTTTTACGGATGGAGATGGCGATCTTCGGATCGACCTTGATGGAATGGGGAACGTATATGGCGTTGGTTTTCTTGATCATGCCGGGCATGCGAACAAAATCAATGCCCTTGGGCATGGTGTATCGCCCGACAATGGGGGAACCTGTAACAATGAGAATATTCACATCCTGTGCCACCAGATTCCTGGCGATGGCCATGGTGCGTCGGATATGTCCCAGACCATAGGTGTCGTGGGAATACATCAGTATATTATATGCTTTCGATTCCATATATTTATCTGCGGCAATAAGAAAACCCTGAAAACCGTCCTTTCCGACAGCGGCACGCCGTTACCGTCATGAACTCATACTGTCCAGAAAACCAACACTGCGACCTTTACCCGAGATTCAGGCATGACGCCACCTCTACTTTTTCAAATCGGAATTCACATCCAGGCAGATTTGCGGATCGAAAGCATCCTGTGCGGCCTCTGCCCCATCACGGTTGCTGACATAAAGCGTATTGTCAGGAACGCTCCTGAGCGCACTGTCAAAATGACGAAGAGCTTCCTCACGATCACCCTGGCGCCAGGCCAAGACACCAAGATTGTTCTCTGCACACGGATCACCTGGTAACAGTGCCGCAGCCAGCTCGAACGCCGCCCGGGACTGTTCGTTATCCGCGACCACGGCATACTGAACACCATCCACCATATGCGCTTCAAACTCGGTCAACTGCACATGATCCAGTCCGCGACATGGGCATCGTTTCTTGATACAGGGTTCATACCCCTCAAAAAGCGTCACCTCATCCATGACATTACCGAGCACGGTCTTGTCACCGGGGCAACGGAAGACAGTTCCGTCCGGCTCCATGCGCAGTAAGGTCCGTCCAGCAGAACAAGGGACGCCATAAAAATTGAACGCTACTTTTTTACCCTGCTCCGGGTGGTCTCCGAAAACAGCCTGTGCCCGGTCACCATACGCTTCGGGATAACGGCGTCCCTCATGCTCACCCCTGAAGGGCCGAGGGGTGATGGTTATACCGTGGCTGGCGTAGAAATCGCAATCTGCCTGAAACCGGTCTTCGAGCGTCGGGTGGACCACGTAATTGACGATTATCTCAAATCCCTTGTCCATGAGAAGCTGCGCGTTCCGGATGAACGCGTCAACGCCCTTGACCCGTTCCCGCTCCTCGATATGCAAAGCTACATAAAGGTTATGCACCCGTTCCGGGTCAATCCGTTCGGCAAATTCTTTGACCTTAGAGGATACGGACAGGTTGGTGTCCACACCTATGATGTGCGAAGACGCCAAGACTTCACAGACATCCACGAAATTCGGATAGATAAAGGGTTCGCCACCGGTCAGCCCGACCTTCCAGGTCTCCCCGGTGGCATCGAGAAACGCCTTGATACGCGAGGCTGGAAGAGTCTCCGTCACAGGCGTGTTGTCGTGTGGGAAATAGCAGTATTCACAGCGAAAGTTACACTTCCGCGTCATATTCCAGATTATGCTGTTACGAGGTACAATCATGACAGTTACGGCCTCCGTGCATCGTCCTGCCACGGATTGCGCGAAAACGCCAGAAGAGCCATTGGCTTTTGTGGGGAACCTTTGATACAATAAGAGTATATGACCCATGACACACTGAATATATTTCTGCAGGAACTCGAGGCCTGGAAACGCGCCGGTATGACGGCCGAACTCTGGTGGCGAGACGATGATGCAGCAGAACCCACCGTAGAGCTGGACCGACTCATCCGTATCAGTGACCAGTACGGCGTGCCGTGCGGTCTGGCGACAGTCCCGGCCAAGACAGGTGAACCGATGCGCAAGACCGTCTCGGGCGCGTCGCATATCTGGATTCTCCAGCATGGTTACGCCCACACAAATCATGCACCGTCCGGCTCAGGTATGGGCGCCTGGGAATTGGGCCTGCACCGACCGAAATCCGTAGTGCTCGACGAGTTACGCGATGGCATGCTCAAACTCAGCCAGCTTTTCAAAAGCCGGTTTGTTCCGGTTTTGGTACCACCATGGAACCGCATCGACCCGGAACTCCTGTTCTACCTGCCAGTCATGGGCTTTCGTGGCCTGTCCGCCAGCTACAAGCGCCATCGTCCCGTGCCGCCGGACGATCTGCGCGTTGCAGACGCTCATTGCGATGTTCTGAGTTGGAAAGGGGAAAAAGCACACTTCGCAGGGCAGGAAAAATGCATTCACGCTCTGGTCAGCCACCTGAAAGATAAACGTACAGGTGTGGCTGATGAAAACGAGCCTACCTGCCTGCTCACCCACCACCTCGAAATGGACCAGGATGCATGGCAATTCGTTGAAGACATCTTCGCCTTGACCACCGTTCATACTGGCGTTACATGGCTTGTTCCGGCTGATATATGGCCGCAACAAAAATAGGAAGTTCCATGACCGCCATACTGCGTCGAGCCACGCCGAACGATTTTGACGCCATCTGCGCCTTACTGACCAAGTACATGAACCCCGCCTTCCCTCCAAAGCGTTGGCGAGCACTTTTTACCCACGGCTGGTGTTCGGGCAAACCGGACTTCGGCATCGTGGCCGAAGACAAGGGAAATATTGTCGGCTTTCACGGCCACATCTGCTCCCACCGCATTATTGATGGGTACTGGGAACGTTTCACCAACTTCACCTCCTGGTACATTCTCAAGGAATACCGGAAAAACGGCCTGGGGAGCAAAATGCTCGAAATGGCCACAGCAGACCCGGAAACGACCTACACCGTCTTCTCCCTGTCTCCCAAACGGATCGAATTTTTCAAATCTCTTGGAATGAGTGTCCTCGAAGAAGAACGCCTGCTCTGGCGTAAGACAGGTAAATCATATGAGAACCTGGAGTTGATTGTCGATCCGGCTAAGATCCGCTCCCATTCCGCTCCTGACGACCTGCCGTTCTTCGACGACCACGTCCCCCTGCGAGTCATGCCGGTACTGGTAACCACTCGCTGCTCTCAATGCCTGCTCCTTCTCTCCAGAACCGTGAAACACGGTGATCGCGTCTATTATGACGTGCTGTACCGAAGCAACCCGGAGCTGTTTACCAAACGCGCGCAGGATATTGCGGAAGCCCTGCTTCCCGACAACGAGTGTGTGTTGGCAGCCGACCGACGATTCGTGGAAGACGACGGCCCCGGAGCTGAAGTGGAGGTCATCAAATCTCCACGCTTCTACAAATCTTCCCGCGTGCATCCCCGCGATATCGACCTGACATATTCCGAGCTGTCACTTCTCGGATTGAAACTCGACTAGCCAACTTGCTGAAAATCCATGGGCAGGATATCTTCCTGCCCATGACAGAAAACTCTACTGACTATCCCCTGGCTATGGATACGCCCGAAACCGACGTTACACCTCTGAGCCTGACCATGGTCGGAGCCCTGCTCGCGCAGTCCAGAGAAGCGCCGCGCAAACGGATGCTGCAAACGCTGCACACCTCGCATGACGCCCTTGCCCACCGCATGTTCAACGCCATGCAACCCGGCACATACATCATGCCCCACCGGCATCTTGACCCGCCCAAGGACGAAACCATTCTTGTGATGGCAGGCTCCCTGATCTTCGTACAGTTCACTGACGAAGGCGTTGTCGAAAACACCATTCTGCTCCAGCCCGGCACAGAAAACTTCGGCATTGATGTGGCACCGCACATTTATCACACATTCATTCCGCTGAAACAGGACACCCTGGTCTTCGAGACCAAGACCGGACCCTATGAGCCGGACTCCGACAAGAACGTTCCTGACTGGGCTCCCCGGGAAGGCTCCCCAGAGGCCGAGCCGTATCTGCTAGAGCTGATCAAATCGCTGGCCGAAAAGGCCAATGCTGCCGTGGATCAGATGAATGCGGAGAAAGCCACCACTGAATAACAGCCAGTCTGTAAGCTTGCCGCCGATTCGCGAATACAGTACATGAGGTGATCTTTTCAAAGGAGATCACCTCTTGAATTCACGGACATTTCGCGCTGACATTCTGCTCTTCGTTACTGCCGCCATATGGGGACTCGCTTTTGTCGCCCAGTGCGTCGGCATGGAACATGTCGGCCCACTGACCTTTAACGGAATTCGCTTCGCTCTCGGTGCTCTCGCCTTGTTGCCACTCATTCTGTATCTGGAAAAATCCCGCCCGGACACTCAGGCCAAAACCGACACCAAGACCATGGTTATCGGGGGAGGCATACTCGGCCTGGTCCTGTTCTGCGGCGCATCACTCCAACAGGTCGGACTGGCTGGTCCGCAATTGGCGACGTTCGGTCTGGAGGCCTCTACAGCCGGGAAAGCCGGTTTTATCACTGGCCTCTACGTCGTCTTCGTGCCGATTTTCGGTCTTTTTCTGCTCCAGAAAACCGGATGGGGTACATGGATTGGTGCCGCCATGGCCGTTGTCGGCATGTATCTGCTTTCGGTCACCTCGGGACTATCCATCTCCTTCGGCGATCTGCTCATCCTGATTGGTGCGGTCTTCTGGGCAGCTCATGTCCTGATCATCGGCAAGCTGTCACCCGGTCTGAATGCGGTGGATGCCATCAAGCTCTCCACGGTCCAGTTCGCAGCCTGCGCCGTTCTCAGCCTCATCGGGGCCATAGCAACAGAAGAAATCACCATGACCGGCCTTATCGGAGCCGCTCCAGCCATTGCTTACGGCGGCCTCATGTCCGTGGGTGTCGCCTACACCTTGCAGGTCATTGCCCAGCGAGATGCCCAGCCGGCGCACGCAGCCGTCATTCTCAGCCTTGAGGCGGTTTTTGCCGCACTCGGCGGATGGCTCATGCTAGGTGAGGTTTTGACGGTTCGCGCCATGATCGGTTGCGGGTTGATGTTGGCGGGGATGGTGTTGAGTCAACTCAAACCTTAATGAAGAGATAAGGAAGGGCCGCTTTGAGAGCGGCCTTTTTGTTTGGAAGATGGCGCCTTCGGCGAGAGCCGTTGTTGGGTGCTGAAGCACCCAATGTTCTCCATGCCCTCCCGGCGGGGGCCGTTTTTTTGTTGGGGCAAAAAAAGGGCCGAAAAAAGCCCCTTACTAGCTTGGCCGCCTTGTGATCGGCGGTAAGAAGCTGATCACCGCGCGCTGTCAGCTTCTAAGCCTTCCGATCAAGGGCTAAGTCCAATCTTCGTCTGGCAAAGGGAAGAGCTCGTCTTCGAAGAAAGAGCGGTGTTGGGAGGGCTAAAGCCTCCCAAGGCCCTTTATGGTTATCGAAGATCCAAAAAATCAAAACCTCTCACCTACACCGAGCAGTATCTTACAGCGACCACCAATTGATAACGGACCTTAGAGCCTGTCCTACGCGGCGTAGCGCAGCCCGACCGCAGCCTGTTTCAACAGACAAATCTGTCGGGCAGTGAAGCCGCGTACAGGCTCTTGGGTCCGGTATCAGGATCACAGCCCAAAAGGCGCTTTTTGCCTCCTTTTGCCGCCCCGCAAAAAGCAGGTCGCCGTCAAGGCGAAACCTTTGCAATAATATCGTTTGCATCTCCACTACGAACGCACGCAAACCCAAAAAGAACCTGCCACACTATCGCAACAAACCTGACACGTCCTAACCAAGCACCAGCCCTGCCAAAAGGATACACTCCCTCCACAACGCACCGTAAAACTCCTTCCTTTCACTGCGGGGACGACCTCCCTCTCCGTGTCCGTCCCGCACCTTTCCTTGCCAAAATCGACAGATTATGGTTTCAATTAACACATCATGAAAACATGTATTTTTCTTCCTCCGGTCAACAAACCGACTGGTGGCGTCACGGTTCTACGGCAGATTGCCGACATTCTCCATCAGGCTGGACGAGAAGTCTGTCTCGTAGCTCGTGAAAAAGGCGGTTGGAGACCTGAAGGTCTGGCCAATGCCGCACCTGTCATCGAATGGTCAGACCTGCACCTAACTAAAGATAACCTCTGGCTTGTTCCCGAAGGCTGGGTCAACGCCCTGGCCCCCGGCATGGAAGCAGGCGCGTATTGCGTCAACTACGTACAGAACTGGGCCTACCTGTTCTCCGCCCTGCCCGAAGGTGTCGACTGGCATAACCTGCCCGTGGAATTCCTGGCCGTGTCCGAGCCTGTCTCCCAGTTCATCAAGCAATCCACTTTCAAGGATTCGCCCATCATCCGACCGGGTATTGACCGCTCCATATTTCATCCATCAGACAAGAAAAAAACAGAACGCATCACCGTGGCCTTCATGCCGCGAAAAAACAAAGCCCTGACCCAGCAGATCAAGGCTATATTCGAACACCGCGTCGGATCGAACACCGTCAACTGGCTCCCTATCGAAGGCATGGATACCCATCATGTGGCAGAGGCATTGCGCTCCGCCCACATATTCCTCGCGACCGGCTTCCCCGAAGGCTGCCCGTTGCCGCCCCTTGAAGCCATGGCCTGCGGCTGTCTGCCTGTTGGCTTCACCGGCTTCGGCGGTTGGGACTACATGCGTCAGAGTCAACCTATACCCCGTTACACACCATGGATTGAACTGCGTGAAGTGGACTGGGGTGGAAACGGATTGTGGTGCGCTGACGGCGATGTCCTCGACGCCGCACTCTGTCTTGAAGAAGCTGTCACCATGATAAGAGAAGATGATCTTTACATGACGGCGGCTCTTGAATCAGGGCAGAAGACTGCCGACGCCTACAGCACCGACGAACAAAAACTCGCAGTCCTGACCGCTTGGGACGCACTCTAACCATTACATAATCATGTCCAAAAAAAACCGACCTGAACCGGAATCCCTGGCACTCCCTGCCGGGGGAGTGGATTCTCACGCGCATCTCGACCTTGAAGACTTTGATGATGACCGGGACGAACTTATTGCCCGGGCAACAGCCTCGGGTTTCAGCCAGATCATCAACGTGTTTCTGGGACCTGACGCCTATGAGGCAAAACGGTCACTCTTTGACAAACACCCGCACATTTCCTTTCTGCTCGGCATTCATCCCAACAATGCCAACGACCTGACCGACGACGTGCTCAACCGCATGCGCGAACATTTCAAGACCGACCCGCGTCTCAAAGGGGTGGGCGAAATCGGTCTCGACTATTATTGGGAACGAGTGCCGCATGATGTCCAGAAAGCCGCTTTCACCAAGCAGCTCGACCTGGCCCGAGAGCTTTCCCTGCCGGTCATTATTCACTCGCGTGACGCCAACGACGACACGGTGAAGGTTCTCGTAGAGCAGGGATTCAAGGATTCCCCTGTCCTGTGGCATTGTTTCGGCGCAGGTATCGAGCTTGCCGAAACAATCGTCAACAACGGCTGGCACATATCCATCCCCGGCCCGGTCACGTTCCGTAAGAAGTCAGATGACATTCAGGCCGCTGTCGCCCGCATCCCCTTTGACCGGCTCATGATCGAGACAGACTGTCCGTATCTCGCACCCGAACCATGGCGCGGCAAACGGAACCACCCAGCTCTCGCGGCATTCACCGCGCAACGAATCGCCCAGATCAAAGGACGTTCGCTTGAGGATATCTGGCAGATCACCGGTGACAACGCTCGACGCTTTTTCGGTTTATAGAGGACTTTCCCAAACACCTTGCACCTTTTCATGAAGCAATAAAACCCCTGATATATCATCATATCAGGGGTTTTCATTTTTGCCCTTGGCCAAAGGCGACACATACAGTTTTGGAAAGCCCGCAGAAAACGACCGCCGGAGGCTTTTATTGACTCAGAACAGGGGCAATCCGTTCAAGTGCCCAGTCGATGTCGGTTTTCGTGATGACGAGCGGCGGAGCAAAACGGATGATGGTTTCATGAGTCTCCTTGCAGAGCAACCCGACGTCCTTGAGCTTTTCACAATACTGACGCGCCCCGCCAGCGTTATCGTGGAACTCGACACCGATGAGCAGGCCTCGCCCACGGACCCCCTTGATCTTGGGGTTCCTGATCTTTCGCAATCCCTCCATGAAATAGTCGCCCATCTTCTTGGCGTTCCCGATAAGATCATCCTCGACGAGCACCTTGAGCGCGGCTCGGGCCACGGCACAGGCGAGCGGATTGCCGCCAAAAGTGGAGCCATGCTCACCAGGCTTGAGCACGCCGAGAACTTCAGTGTTGGAAAGCACGGCGGAGACGGGATAAAAGCCACCGGAAAGCGCCTTGCCGATAAGGGTAAGATCTGCTTCGACGCCTTCATGCTCTTCAGCCAGAAGCGCGCCGGTTCGACCGAGGCCGGTCTGAATTTCGTCGAAAATGAGGACAATGCCCTTTTCATCACAGATCCGTCGAACCGCTTTGAGATACCCGTCAGGCGGGATGATAACCCCGGCCTCGCCCTGAATGGGTTCCACGAGAAAGGCTACGGTATTCTCGTTGATGGCAGCTTCAAAAGCGGCTGCATCTCCGAAGTCGACGACTTTGAATCCGGGCGTAAACGGCCCGAATCCGGTGGTGGATACCGGGTCGGTGGAGAAGGAAACAATGGTGATGGTCCGACCATGAAAGTTATTACGGCAGACGATAATTTCCGCCTTGTTCTCAGGTACGCCCTTGACCTGGTAGCCCCACTTCCGGACAGCCTTGATGGCGGTTTCAACGGCTTCTGCGCCGGAGTTCATGGGGAGCACCTTGTGGGAATTGGTCAGATCACACAACTCCTTGTAGAGGGGCCCAAGCTGATCATTGCGGAAGGCACGGGATGTCAGGGTGAGTTTTTTGGCCTGTTCAAACATGGCTGCCATGATCTTTGGATTGCAATGTCCCTGATTCACGGCAGAGTATGCAGACAGACAATCCATATATTTTTTACCGTCTACATCCCACACCCATATTCCTTCTCCCCGTTCGATAACCACGTCGAGCGGCTTGTAGTTGTGTGCGCCGAATTCATCTTCAAGCAGAATGTATTGATCCGATTTCATCGTCTTGCCCCCCTGAATTTTCAGTTTGCGAAGATACTACCTGCCATATCCGTTCGCATCAAGTGAGAAGGAAAATAATTGGTATTTATGGTGGAAAGTGTATACTTCACTGCTACCGCAAAGAGGATGCATCATCTGGGGAAAAAGGACGGACATGACCAAAGAAACAACGCGAAAAGACCAGTCTGCCCGCACACCTTGCCAGACAGGAATCAAGAATTTCAATCTTCCTGAGGGGTGTTTCAAGGCGCTGTTCGAGTCCAGCAGTGACGGCCTTGTGTTCACCGATCCCAAAGGGATCATTCTCAAGGTGAATCCCGCTTTTTGCACCATGCTCAGGTACCCTGCCGAAGAATTGATCGGTAAAACACCTCTGGACTTCACCCCGCCGGAAAGCCGGGAATCAGAAGCCGAACTTGTCCACCGTCTGTTGAACGATAAAAACGGCGACACCACATTCGAAAAAGAATTCATACGCTCAGACGGCAATCGCATTCAAGTTCGGGTCTCATTCTGGAGCTGCCCTGACAGCCCTGTAAAAGGTGGCACGTGGGGAACGGTTCGCGACATCACCGCCCAGAAGGCAGCGGAATTCGAAGCTGCCAGATCATGCGAACGCTACCGGTTCATGGCTGAGAACACAGATGACGTCATCTGGGCCATAGGACCGGATTTCACATATACTTATATCAGCCCGTCGGTGGAACGCCTGCGAGGGTTCACCCCCAAAGAGGTCCTAGGTACAAATGGCAAGGAAGCCATGACTCTGGATTCGAAAGCCAGACTCATGGAAGCCTTTGAAGTAGATCAAGAAAAGGCACTTCACGGCGACGACGTCACTCTCACTCGATTGGAGCTGGAGCTGTATTGCAAAGACGGCTCTACAGTCTGGGTCGAATCCGTCATAAAAGCCCTGTGGAGTGAGGACGGGAAATGGCTCGGGTCTGTTGGATCTTCCCGCGACATTTCCGAACGCAAAAGAATGGAAGATCGGCTTAAAAAGAGCCGGCGCTCGGTACGCGCCCTGCTCGACGCCATCACGGAACCTGTGGGACTCTTTAATCTGGAAGGCTCAGTCCTGGCCGCAAACCACACACTGGCAATGATTCTTGGACGGTCAGTAGACAATGTCATTGACTGTAACATCTTCGACTTCATGCCGGAAATGTTGGCAAATACGGTCAGAAAGGCTTTTCGTGATGTAAAAAAAACGGGCAAGGCGGTCTCTGAAGAAACTATATGGGGCGGCAGAATACTGGAAAGCATCATCTATCCAGTACTTGACGGGGACAAAGTAACCACCATTGCGGTCTATTCCAGAGACGTGACTGATTCGCGTTATGCCGAAGAAGCCAGAAAAAAAACCCAGGAACAATACCGCCTCATCGTGGAAACCGCCAACGAAGGCATCGTGGGATTGGATACAGACTGGCGCATCACCTATGTCAATGAAATCATGGCAGACTTTCTCGGGTATGACGCTGTTGATATCATTGGCCGAAGATACACTCAGTTTATCCTGCCGAAAGAGGTGAAAGATTTCGAAAAGCACGCTGATGAGGTCATGCTCGGCAAACGAGACCGCTATGAACGACAGTTTCTCCACAAAGACGGTCATGGAATGTGGGGGCTGGTTTCAGTCTCACCCTTGACCTCGGAAGAAGGCGATCATCTTGGTGCCTTTGCCATGATTGCAGACATTACTGAAGTCAAACAGGCCCACGAAAGACTGCTGACCATCCTCGACGGCATGAGTGCCTATATTTACGTTTCTGACCTGGATACCAATGAGATTCTCTTCATGAACGCCCACATGCGGGATCGCTTCGGTCCATACGACTCGGAAACGACCTGTTATCAGCATGTGCGTGGCCTCAGCAAAAAATGTGAAAATTGTGCCAAGAAAAAAATCATTGATGCCGACGGCAAACCTGCCGGAACCCTTGTCTCTGAAAGATACAGTGAAAAGCACAAGACATGGTATCTCAATTACGACAGCGCCATTGAGTGGTTGCGCGGACGCTTGGTACACATGCACATGGGAACGGATATTACGGAACTGAAGACCATGGCAACCGAGCTGGAACACGCAATGGTTGAAGCGCAGGCCGCCAGCCTGTCAAAAAATGAATTCCTGGCAAATATGAGTCATGAAATCAGGACACCACTGAACGGCCTGCTCGGTATGATGCAGTTGCTACAACTCACCAACCTGGAACCGACCCAGCAGGATTATCTGAACACCGCGCTCAATTCCGGCCGAAACTTATTGCAGATTCTCAACGACATCCTTGACTTGTCCAAAGTTGAGTCCGGCAAACTGGAACTGGAGGAAAGCGAATTCGAACTGGGTGAAATGCTCGACTCGGTGATAAGCACGTTTCGATTCGACGTTGAAGAGCGCGGCTTGAACATGTCGTGGACCATTGATCCCGATCTTCCCCGATTCTTCATGGCGGACAGAGGGCGGCTCCGTCAAATCCTGTTCAACCTGGTCGGAAACGCCGCCAAATTCACAGACCACGGGTCCATCCATGTCGAAGCATATCCGCTCAAAAGCACCCTGACAAAGGACAATGTCCATATTTTTTTCCAGGTAACGGACACAGGCATCGGCATTCCCGCCCACAAGATCAAGGATGTTTTCGACCCCTTTACACAGGCGGATGGATCAACAACGCGCAAATATCAAGGAACAGGGCTCGGGCTGGGCATCGTGCACCGACTGGTGTCGCTCATGAACGGCACCTTGAACGTGGACAGTCGCTTAAACGAAGGAACGACGCTCGTATTCACCATTCAGGCGAGGCCTGTTGACAATCCGACCAGATCAACAGCCGACAATGAGCACGGTTCACATCAAAAGAGTTTGTCCATACTTGTGGCCGAAGACGAGCGCGTCAATCAGATGGTCGTGGAACGTCTTCTCAAAAAGTTCGGCCATCTCCCCTTGTGCGTTGACAGCGGTGAAAAAGCGTTGGAAATTCTCAAGAATGAATCTTTCGATCTCTTTCTCTCGGACATCCAAATGCCCGGACTTGACGGTGTGGAAACCACTCGCGTCATACGTCAGAAACTCGGTCTTGATTTACCGATTATAGCACTGACTGCACACGCCATGAAAGGTGACAAGGACCGCTTTATGGAAGCAGGCATGAATGGATACATAGCCAAACCATTTAACATGGAAAAACTGCGGAAAGAAATCGAACGGGTTATGGCAGAAGCGTCTATACGCAAAAAGAACTGATCAAAGAATTGCCAGTGAGGCCTGTCCGGATGAGCGCGGGTACGCCCTCCCCACATGAGCGGCAACGTCACCAGCCTGAATGAGCATGTCCATGGCCCGTTGAAGCTGATTCGGTTTGACGGCCAGAAGCAGGCCACCAGAAGTCTGGGCATCGAACATGAGATCGAAATGAATGGGGTCCAGTCCTTCGGCAACATCCACCCGGGGTAGATAATAATTGCGATTGCAAATTGATCCGGCAGGCAGCATCCCCATGGACGCCATTTCCAAGGCTCCCGGCAGTAAGGGAACATTTTTCATCCGCAACTCCAGACGAACGTTACTTGCCTGAGCCAACTCCAACATATGTCCACCAAGACCGAAACCAGTGATATCGGTTGCGCCTCTCAGACCGAGTTCCCGAATGACCGCACCACCCGCCTTGTTCAGCCGACCGCAGGTCTCATAGAGCAGGGCCTCCATAGGCTCGTAACCGGGCATTTCACCTTTGACCGCAGTGGTCAGCACGCCGGTCCCGATGGGCTTGGTCAAAATCAGTTCATCCCCCGGTTCCACACCACGGTTGGATGCAAATCGATCAGGGTCAACAATGCCTGATACGGCCAGCCCGAACTTGATCTCATCATCTTCCACACTGTGACCGCCGGCCGAGATGGCTCCGGCCTCGTCCACCGCGTCCTGGCCGCCCCGGAGAATCGCGGTCAGCACTTCCAGCGGCAATTTTTTCGGGGGGAAGCAAACAATATTCATGGCCGTCCACGGTTCGCCACCCATGGCATAGACATCGGACAGGGCATTCGCGGCGGCAATGCGTCCGAACTGGTAGGGGTCATTGACCACCGGAGTAAAGAAATCCACAGTCTGCACAAGCGCTTTGCCAGCCGGAAAAGACACAATGGAAGCGTCCTCGTTATCGCCGGGACCTCCGGCAAGAACACGGTCATCGTGTCGGACATCCAGTCCGGAAAGTGCTGTCTCCAGGTCCCCTGGAGCGATCTTAGCGGCTCAACCGGCCGCTTTGACCATGCTTACAAGCTTGAATTTCTGCATAACTACCAGTTACCCGTTTCGAACCTTCTCAAGAAAGCCCGTTGTTGAATATCCTTCAAGCAGGGGAAGGCTGTGCACCTCGCCACCCGCTTTTTCCACAACGTCTGCGCCCACGATCTGATCCACGGGCCAGTCGCCGCCTTTGACAAGAACCTGCGGGCGACACGCCTTGATAAGCTCAAGCGGTGTAGATTCATGAAAAATCACGATGTAATCCACACAGGAAAGTCCGGCCAAAACGAATGCACGATCATCCTGATTGTTCAGAGGACGATCATCACCCTTGCCGAGCATCTTGACGGACTCATCGGAGTTGAGGCCGAGAATGAGGGCATCGCCAAGCGCACGGGTTCGAGTGAGCAGGTCCACATGACCAGGGTGCAGCACGTCAAAACAACCATTGGTAAAGACCAGCCTGTGGCCGGGCATGAACTCCGCCTTCTTTTTCAAGAAGGTGCGGATGGACATGAGTTTAGGATTTGCAGGCAGGCCCACGCGGCGTCACTCCCTTGGTTTTCAATTTGGATGTGTCATGAAAAAGCATGAGTTCAAACCAGTCCATGGCAAATGCCAAGGCGACATGCTCGTTTTCCAATATCGCTTTCTGACGCTTTTCGTCCACCTCAACGCGTTCAAAAAGACGCATTTTAGTGATGAACCGCTGAAACTCGTCGACTTTATACAGCGCCAGCGTCGCCATATGGCTCATTTTTTCAGAGACGGGGCGGCCTTCCTGCTTGATGCGGGACAGGATGTGCATGTACCGATCATTATGCGCAGTATATTCCTGAAAACCCTGATCTTCCTTCCATGATGAACCAGTCCATTCGTCCTTTTCAAGGAACCCCTTACAGTGGTCTTCCTTGACGATGAAAAACTGTTCGGACACGCCGCCCTTGCCGTCTGGTTTGGTGGCACGACCCAACGGATACATGCGGCAGGCACCCGGACGGTCATTGTAAATGCGGCACCCCTTGTCAGTAACAAAGGCGCAGGTTCGGGCCAAGTCATCAGTCATGCGGAACTTGAACACCGGAAAGTTGGTGTCCGGCGCATGATGTCCGGTAGTATACACACGCAAAAAATCAATACTGGACATATCCAGAGCTTCACGCATGCGCAGGATGTCGTAAGGCGTCAGGATCATATCCAGATCGCTACAACAGTCATTAAAACACTCAATGCCGGGATAACATTTAAAACAATATGTCTTGCCCTCTTCCAATTCGGGAAGAGAGGCCAGAAAATCTTGGGTCTCATCGTTCTGCATAATTCATCTCCGGGGTGAACAACCCCATTTTTTCAGCCACAGGAACGCCTGGCAGCCGCAGATGTCCTAGCACTTGCAGACACAGAACGCAAAGAACCAGCTCCCCCATCGGCAAATGACCGATAACGAAAGAACCCCAGATAGAAAAAGCCTATCCAGATAACGCCTATGCACACGAATGCGCCTATAAATGTTTGGGAAAAATGAGGGGATAGGCGACTGAGAAAAGGAAAAAGGGAACCTTTCCTTTTCTCAGTCGCCGAAGTTTTCTTCTACTGCGTCAGCCGCTGTGCCAGCTTGACGGCGGAGACGGCATCCGTGGACCAACCGGCAGCGCCGATGGCATTACAGAATTTTTCGGTGACAACAGCCCCGCCGATGATGACCTTGGCCTTGAGGCCGCGTTCTTCGACGAGCTTCACCGTGTCTTCCATGCGCACCATGGTGGTGGTCATGAGCGCAGACAATCCGATAAGAGCCGCGCCTTTTTCTTCAGCAGCATCCACTATTTTATCGGCGGACACATCCTTGCCGAGATCAATCACATCAAAACCGTAGTTTTTGAGCATCAGACAGACGATATTCTTGCCGATGTCGTGAATGTCACCTTCAACAGTGGCCATGATGACCACGGGTTTTTCACCCGCATCGCCATCCTCTTCAAGCAAAGGCTGAAGCCGCTTGAAGGCATTCTGCATGGTCTCGGCAGACTGCAAAAGCTGTGGCAGGAAATATTCCTTCCTTTCGTACTTGTCGCCCACGATCAGAATACCGGGAATGAGCATGTCATTGACGATATCCATAGCTTTGGCACCCGCTTCGAGTTCAACGTCAACAAGGGCAAGAATACCGTCCTTGTTGCCTTTGATCACGGCAGCCTGCACAGGCGGCAAACCACTTGTGTCGTCTCCTTTGGCTGGAGCAGAGCCGGACTGGGAAGCCCCGCTGCCGCCGGTCCAATCAGAGAACTTGTCGATATACCGTTCGGCCTGCGGATCGCGATTGAGCAGCACCTCTGTGGTATGCAGCGCTTCCTGAATACGGGCGGAATTGGGATTGGAAATGAAGGAGCACAATCCCGAAACCATTGAAATACTCAGGAAGGTCGAATTGAGCAGCTCACGCGCAGGCAATCCAAAAGAGATGTTCGACAACCCGATGGTGGTCGGCAATCCCCATTCGTCACGGCAGTGACGCATGACATCAAGAGAATGACGGGCCGCTTCGGGTTTGGAGGAGACTGTCAACGCAAGGGCGTCAACCATAATCAGGCGCCGCGGGATACCGAGACTATCAGCCTGGGCCAGAAGATCAGCGATGACAGCGAGCCGCTCTTTGGCCGTGACCGGCAATTTGTTGCCAACGATAGGCAGAAGGATGAATGGAGCACCAAACAACTTGCACAGCGGGCCGAGTTCTTCCATCTTGCCGGGTTCACCGGAAATGGAATTGACCAGCGGCGAACCAGGGTAATTCCACAAGCCGGCTTCAATCGCCTTGGAGTCATTGGAATCAATGGACAACGGTGTCGTGAACCGCCCGACCAGAGACGTGACGAGCTCGGGCAGCAGCGCGACTTCGTCCACCATGGGCGCACCCACATTGACATCGAGCACCGGCGCACCAAGTTCAATCTGCTCTGTGGCAAACCGATGGGCTTCGGTGAACACGCCTTCCTGCAATTCGGCTATAAGCTGTTTTTTGCCCGTGGGATTGATACGCTCACCTATGATGACGCCGGGGTGATCGAAACCGATCGGCACAGAAACGGAACGGGATGTCAGTACCATCTGGGCGTGATCGGTTTTTTCCGGACGTTTCCAGGTCGCGTCTCCCACCTTGTCGCGCAGCGCGCGAATATGGTCCGGGGTGGTACCGCAACAGCCGCCGATAAATTTTGCACCAAGATCCACAAACCCGGCTGCCTGCTCGGCAAAGGCCTCAGGCGGCAGACGGAAAGAGGTATTCCCATCGTCATCAAGTACAGGCAGGCCCGCATTGGCCTCGGCAAACGTCGGAGTTTCCAGTCGAGACTGCCATGCACGCAAAGTGTCGTGCATCTGCTCGGGACCGGCGGAACAATTGGTCCCGATAAGCTCAACACCCATGTTCTGCATGGTGTCCACAAAAGTCAGCGGGGAAGTGCCAGTCAGGGAGGCCGGACCTTCGAAGGTCATGGACATGGCAACAGGCAGATCGCACACAAGGCGGGCTGCAATGACCACGGCCTTGGCCTCGGCCAGATCAAAATGCGTCTCGCCAAGGATGAGATCGGCTCCACCGTCAACACACCCCTTGATCTGCTCTTTATATATGTCCACCAATTCACGGAATGTCATATCCCCGAGCGGCTGCACGAAATGCCCCGTAGGACCGATGGATGCGGCGACAAAAGCTTTATCTCCGGCCACCTGACGGGCGATCCGGGTCATTGCTTTGTTTAGCTCGTACGGATCGGCATCAAGGCCAAGTTTGGGCCGGGAACCACCAAAGGTGTTGGTCGTCAAAACGTTTGCCCCGGCATCCAGATAATCCTGGTGCACGGCACGAATGACATCGGGCTCTTTCAGCCCCCACAATTCGGGTGAAAGGCCTGCCGGAAGCCCTCGCCCCTGAAGCAGGGTGCCGTAGCCACCGTCAAAGTAATATATCCTGTCGTCGTCAAGTATGGACCTGAAATCGGGCACTAGAACCTCCGTATGGCTTGCCTCGGGCAACAATCGTCACGCCTGGCAGAAGGCGTATTCTTATATCAAGATATCTCAATATAGCTATGAAAACACGAAAAATCAAGTTTTTTTTCACCGTCTGAATTACGTAAAACATAAGAACAGGCAAGGTTTTGCACATATTCGGCAACCTCGAAAAACATTGATAAGGTCAAATAAAATCTATAGTGTCCCTTTTTTGTTCTTTATATTAAGTATTGAACTGGGTCCAACAACCACCCGCATAAAATATAGCATGACATCACAAGAAACAATGACCGTGGTCGAGCCGGAAATCGTGGACTTCGATGAAGAAAATCCAGAAATCCCGGAACCGAACGCCGTCCTCATCAACGCCCCGGCCAAAGCCGCAGGGCTGGAGTCAAAACTCCCCGCTTTCGTCCCGCTGACCACATCCAAAGAGGTCGGGGTTCGAGATCCGCTTCAGTTGTATCTCAAGGAAATAGCCCGATTCCCCATGCTGGACCCGGAAGAGGAGTATGCGCTTGCCAAACGCGTACAGGAAGAAAACGATCAGGACGCGGCTTTCAAGCTCGTCTCCTCCCACCTGCGACTAGTGGTCAAAATCGCCATGGACTTCCAACGCCGCTGGATGCAGAACGGACTGGATCTTATTCAGGAAGGCAACGTCGGCCTGCTCAAGGCCGTGACCAAGTTCGACCCCGAAAAAGGCATCAAATTTTCCTATTATGCCGCGTTCTGGGTCAAGGCATACATCCTGAAATACATCATGGACAACTGGCGCATGGTCAAAATCGGGACCACCCAGACACAGCGTAAGCTATTTTACAATCTGAACAAGGAACGGCAGCGGCTTCAGACCATGGGGTTCGACCCGACCAACGAAGTCCTGAGCGAAAGGCTTGGTGTTACCGAAGCTGAAATCGACGAAATGGATCAACGTCTGTCTAAAAACGACATGTCGCTGAACACTCCGCTCGGTGAAGACTCTGACGCCACCAAGATGGATTTCCTCCCATCCCTGGGGCCGGGAGTCGAAGAGTCCATTGCCAACAACCAGATCGTGGACCTCCTGTTGGACAACCTCAAGGAGATCCGTCCCATGCTCAACAAAAAAGAGCTTGTTATCCTCGATAGCAGACTACTTTCCGAAGACCCCGTGACCCTTCGGGAGATCGGCGAAAAATTCGGTGTCACAAGGGAACGGGTGCGACAGATCGAGGCCAGATTGCTGGCAAAGATCCGCGAGCACATGACCGACAGAATCAAGGACTTTTCCAAGGACTGGGTAGTCGAACACGATTAAACGTGCTTTGACCGCTCCAACCGGGATAGACGGATGAAAAAAACGTACCGGATCAAATTTTATGTAACGACGGCAGCCACAGTGCTTCTCACACTCCTGGCCCTCGCCGGTTGCGCCCAGAAGAAAACCGCGACAATGCCCGCAGCGGGTCGGCCCATGAGCCAAGCCGCGCAACTGAACTTCGATTACCTCCTGTACCGCGATCAGATGCAGCAATTGCAGCGGCACGTCACCGAAGGCAAACGCAGCCCGCTGACCGATGAAGAGGCGAACCAGCTCCACATCAATGCTGTCGAAGCGCTTGATCGAGTTCTTGCCGCGGAGCCTTCTCCGGAACTGTATCTGGAAAAGGCGGGGCTGTTCTGGAACCACCCGGAGGGCACCAGCCGATCACGCGCCACGCTCAAGGAAGGACTGGAAAAATTCCCGGACGATCAGATGCTGACCATCTATCTCGCCAACTCCTATATTGCGGACAATCGGGTGGAAGACGCCATCAACGTGATGCACGAATACCTGGCAAAACGTCCCGACGATATTCAGGCCCGCGAACGACTCGGCCAGATGCTCATGGACGCAGGCAAGGACGCCGAAGCCCTGGACGTACTCAAAGAGATCCCCGCAAAAGAACGCAGTGCTGACGCCATCTATATCATGGGCCGAGTGCAGGGGAATCTCGGCATGCGCAAAGCAGCCATCGCCAGCCTGAAAAAAGCCGTTGCCATGGACCCGGAGTTCACCGAGGCCCTGGTCGAACTGGCCTTCCAATACGAACTGGCCAAGGATTATGTCTCCGCCGAGAACATTTACACATCCATACTGGCCCAGAACGAGTCCTTCCCGGAAGCCCGACTGCGGCTCATCAACCTCAATCTCAAACTGAACAACCCCGCCAAGGCGTTACAGTTGACTCTGGACGGTCCGCCCTCCAAGAGCTTCATTCTGGACGCGGTGCTCATGTTCATCAATGACGATTTCTTTGCCCAGGGTTCCACGGCTCTGGACATGCTGACTTCGGACGGAACCATCCCGGCAGAATATTACTTCTACAAGGCGGTTATTGCGGACGAAGGAGAGAGCGATCCTGACAAGGCGCTTGGATATCTCGACAAGGTCGCTGAGACCGACCGGCTCTATCCGCACGCACTACGGTTCAAGGCCCAGCTTTTCAGCCTTCAAGGCAAGAAACAGGATGCTCTGGATATCGCGATCAAAGGCAAGGAACTCTACCCCGACGCTCCCATTTTCTACATTCTTGAATCGACCCTGGACAAGTATGACGGAAACTTGGCTGGTTCCGAACGCGCCCTGAAACAAGGGCTTGAACGACTGAAGAACGACCCTGAGCTGACTTACGAACTTGCCATGATTTACGAAGCCATGGGCAGACGAGCCGAAGGGCTGGCCCTGATGGAGACTGTTGTCCGGTCGCACCCTGACCACGCCAACGCCCTGAACTATGTCGGCTACACTCTGGCCGAAGAAAACCGCGAACTGGATCGGGCTCTGGTACTCGTCACCAAAGCATCCTCCCTTGAGCCGGAGAACGGCTACATTCTTGATTCCGTGGCCTGGGTTCACTTCAAAAAAGGGAACATTGACAAGGCGTGGGAATACATCCGGTACTCGGTGGATGTCGTGGACAACGATCCGACCATCTGGGAACACTACGGCGATATCGCCGCCGCCGCAGGCAAAATCAAAGACGCACGCAAGGGGTACAATTACGCCCTTAAATTCGGTCACTCCGACGCTGGCGCGATCAAGAAGAAGCTAAAAGACCTATGATTCATCAGAACCTGTTGAAGCCCCTGGCGACTTCAGCAGTCGCCCTGTTGCTGGTCCTGGCATTCGGCTGCGCCCCGAAGGCCCCGCTTGGCACCCCCATGACCTTCCCTGACGCCGCCTGGAAATCGTTCAGGCGGTACTATTGTGTCGCGCCCAAAGCGGCAGGCATGAAAGTCAAGGCGAGCCTGTATTACACCCGCATCAAACCGCGCAAGCGTACAAACCGAACCATCATGACCATATGGGGGGACTTCGGCGGAACCATGCGTCTCGACATAGCCGCATCCATCGGCAAACTTCTGGCGCATATTCGTGAAGACGACAACGGACTACTGGTTTTCTATCCTTCTGATGAAGAAGCCTACACCCATATAAATCCGGTACTCGGCGCAACGCGCCTGGGCATGCCCTTCCCCTTTTCCCTGTCCGAACTGGGCAATGTCCTCGTGGGCAATTTTTCCGAGCTGGCTCCAAAACGATATTCGACCGCCGAACGGACGTCCTCTTCTCAAGGAGAATATGTTTTCACCTTCAAGACCGGACTGGTCTCAGCCATCACTCTCGATATCATTGGCCGCCCTGTGCATATTGAAGGCAGGACAACCAAGTCTTATGACACCGCCCGCACATGGACGCTCGAAGTCGACCGCTTCGAGAATGGAGCGCCAGACAAGGCTCCGCTCCCTGAAAAGATCACTTTTGCGCTGGATAACGGAGAAAAGGGCGTCTTGCACATAAAGTCTCGTGAGCTTATGCTGAAGACCTGGCCTGCAAAATCACTGAATCTGACCCTGCCGGACGGCATTGATCCCGTTCGGCTGGACAACGGCTATCACGATCAAGAAACCGGGGATATCCCCGTGGTGTACGAGGACAAGTAATGGACAAAAATACCAAAAGTGAAACCGTCACCGAAATTTTCCTGCTCGGAGTCAAAACCTGGATAGCGGAAATGCAATGGCTGATCCGATCCCGGCTCGGCCGCTTTGAAGTCAGAAGGCTTGAAAAAGAATTGGATCGGGAATATGGCATGCTCGGGCGTATCGCCGAGGAGCCCAGAGGAAAAAAGGCCGAGAAAGAACTCTGCCTCAAGCAGATTGCCTTCCTGAAGGAAGAAATCGCCACTCTCAAAAGCGAATTGGCAGGCGACCGCGAAAAACGCATGAACGACCTGCGCGACAACACTCAAGAGTAAGAACTGTCCGAAAATAGACGGGGCATGATTGCCGCGTCACCGGACAGTAAAGGGGAAATGCTGTGAGCAAAACCATCGTCATCGGCTCCGACCACGGGGGCTTCAATCTCAAGTCCCTGTTCATCAAGACTCTCAAGGAATGGGGGTATCAGGTGGAAGACGAGGGACCGGACTGTCTGGATTCCTGCGATTATCCGCTCTTTGCGGCCAAGGTCTGCGAAAAGATCAAGGAAGACGACACAAAGCTCGGTGTGCTCATTTGCGGAACGGGCCAGGGCATGACAATGACAGCCAACCGTATGGGTGTCCGTGCAGCCCTGTGCACCAACGAATTTCTTGCTCGCATGGCCCGCGAGCACAATGATGCGCGTATCCTCTGCCTCGGGGAACGCGTGACCGGCCAGGGGTTGGCCCTGGAGATTCTCAAAGCATTTCTGGAAACAGAGTTCGGTGGTGATCGACACCAGCGGCGCATCGATCTCATCGACACAGTTTCTCAATAACAACTTTTAGAAAGGGTATATCACGATGACACAGATGACGGACAAGACCATTGCCGTGGTCAAGGGGTTAATCATGGACGGCGTTGCCAAGGCCAATTCCGGCCATCCCGGCGGCGCAATGTCCTCCTCAGACTATGCCACGATCCTGTTCTCCGAGTTCCTGAACACCAACCCGGATGACACAAAATGGTTCAACCGGGACCGCTTCATCATGGCCGCTGGACACGAATCCATGCTGCTCTATAGCCTGCTGCACCTGAACGGTCTGCTCAGCCTTGATGACCTCAAGGAATTTCGCCAGCTCGGTTCCCGCACGCCGGGCCATCCTGAAGTGAATATGACTCCGGGCGTCGAAGCCACATCCGGCCCGTTGGGTCAGGGATTCGCCGTGTCCGTAGGATTTGCCGCTGCCGAAGCGCACCTGCGAGACAAACTCGGCAGCGACATCATGGACCACTACACTTACGCCCTGTCCTGCGACGGCGACATTCAGGAGCCAGTGGCTCTCGGTGCCGCATCTCTGGCTGGTCTTTGGGGGCTGGGCAAGCTCATCGTGTACTACGATTCCAACAAGATCCAGCTCGCCAGCGCCTGTAACAAAGTAGACTGCACCGATCATCGCAAGGTCTTTGAAGGCATGTGCTGGCAGGTTCTGGAAGTGGACGGTCACAATCAGGACGAAATCCGCGCTGCCATCAAGGAAGGCCAGCTTGAAACCGGCAAACCGACACTGATCATCGGGCACACCACCATGGCAAAGGGCTGCGCCACCATGGAAGGCAGCCACAAGACCCACGGTTCTCCGTTATCCACTGAAGAGATTTCAGCCACCAAGGAAAAACTCGGCCTGCCCGCCGAAGACTTCTATGTCCCCGAGGACGTGGTTGCCAACTTCCAGTCCCGTTTTGATGGTCTGCGCAAGAATGCAGCCGATTGGCAGGATATGCTCGACAAGAAACTGGCTGATGCCGACTTCGCCGCCATGTGGAAAGAAGTCACCATGCCACGCTCCGAGCGTCAGATTGATTGGCCGGAATTCACCCCCGGTGAAACCATGGCGACCCGCAAAGCGTGGGGAACCTGCCTGAACTCCGTCATGGAATCCCTGCCCACTCTGGTGGGTGGCTCCGCCGACCTTGATCCGTCCAACCAGACACAGCACTTCCGCGACACTTACGGCGACTTCGGCGTGGACGGGTATGGTTCTCGCAACCTCGCTTTCGGCGTCCGCGAATTCCCCATGGCCGCGATCATGAACGGTCTGCAACTGCACGGTGGCTTGATGCCTTTCGGCGCGACCTTCCTGACTTTTGCCGACTACTGCCGCAACGCCATCCGCATGTCTGCACTGCAGGAACTGCCGGTGCTGTACGTGTTCACCCATGATTCCTTCTGGGTGGGCGAAGACGGACCGACCCATCAGCCAATCGAGCACATCAGCTCCCTGCGGCTGATCCCGGATCTCATCGACCTGCGCCCGGCTGACGCCATGGAGACTGCGGTCTGCCTGGACATCGCCCTCAAGCAGGAGAAAATGCCGTCCACCATCTTCCTGACCCGTCAGGGGCTGCCCATCCTCGACCCCGCCGAGTACCCGGCTATTGTCGACGGCCCCCGCAAGGGTGGCTACGTCCTCAAGGACTGCGAAGGAACCCCGGATATTATCCTTATCGGATCCGGCTCTGAAGTCGCCCTGTGTCTAGAAACAGCCAGGCTGCTCAAACGCAAGGTACGCGTGGTTTCCATGCCTTCTACCAAATTGTTTGACGATCAGCCCGAATCGTATAAAAATGAAGTCTTGCCCCAGACAGTCACGGCTCGCGCAGCCGCTGAAGCCGGTCGCACTGCCCTGTGGCACAAATATGTCGGCCTGAACGGCGTTGTCCTCGGCCTGGACCATTTCGGTGCCAGTGCCCCCGGCAAAGTTTTGTCCGACAAGTACGGGTTCACTCCCGAAAACTTTGCCCGAATGATCCGAGAGAAATACTAGGAGTATCAGATGGAAGCCCCACAAAAAAACCTCGCATTGGACCTGGTCCGTGTCACCGAGGCAGCAGCATTGGCCTGCGCCCGCTGGCTTGGTAAAGGTGACAAGATTTCCGCAGACCAGGCAGCTGTCGACGCCATGCGCCTGAGCTTCAATACGTTGGAAATCCAAGGGCGTGTCATGATCGGCGAAGGCGAGAAGGACTCTGCTCCCATGCTTTACGCCGGTGAAAAACTCGGTCTGGGCGAAGGCCCCAAAGTCGATATCGCCGTTGATCCGCTGGAAGGCACCAACCTGCTCGCCAACGGTCGTCCCAACGCCATCTCAGTGGTTGGCGTGGCCCCTGCCGGTGCCATGTTCGATCCAGGCCCGAGCTACTACATGCAGAAGCTCGTCGTGCCCTCACAGGCCAAGGACGTCGTGGATATCGAAGCCCCCACCGGGCACAACCTGAAACTGATCGCACGCGCCCTGGATAAGGACGTGGACGATCTGGTCGTCTTTGTTCTGGACAAACCACGCCACAAAAAGCTGATCTCCGAGATCCGCGAAGCCGGCGCACGCATCCAGTTGCACAGTGACGGCGATATCACCGCTTCGCTCATGGCCATTGACCCGCGCTGCGAAGTCGATGTCATGATGGGCACCGGCGGCACCCCCGAGGGCGTGCTCTCCGCCATTGCCATTCGCATCATGGGCGGCGAAATGTTCGCCAAGCTCGACCCCCAGAAGCAGACGGAAAAGAACGCACTCGCCGAATATGGCATGGACGTTCGCCGCGTGCTCACCGTGTCTGATCTGGTCAAATCCGAAGACCTTTTCTTCGCGGCCACCGGCATCTCCGGCGGCACCTTCCTCAAGGGTGTCACCTACCACGGTCATGGCGCCGAGACCTCTTCCCTGGTCATGCGCGGCAAGACCGGCACCATCCGCTATGTGGAAGCCATCCACAACTGGGAAACCCTTATGCAGATCAGTTCCGTGAAATACGACTAAACTGCTGAGACATACTATCATCAGGGCCGGGACGCATAACGCGTCTCGGCCCTTTTCTTTGAGATACAGAGATATTTATGCTATTCATAAAATCAGGAGGAACTCGTCATGTCCAAGAACAAACGTCGCAGCACACGAGTCTCGGCCGGTTTTGAAGCCTATGTCAGCATCGGCGACGTGGTTGTCCCCGTGGCCACCAAAAACATCAGTCTCAAGGGCGCACTCCTGACCGGATGTGACGATTGCGAACCAGGGACACATTGCGAACTCCATCTGCCTCTGTCGCCCGGTATCCGCATTGTCGTGGACGGAACAATCATCCGCCACGGCAAAAGCGAATCAGCCATGGCCTTCAAGGAAATGGATGAACTGAGTTTCACTTTCCTTCATCGTCTGGTCACGCTCAATGCAAATGACCCGGATAATGTCGATGAAGAGCTTCTGCAGATTTTTGAAAAGTTATAGACTGCGACCCTCAGGAAAGAAGCGCGAAATTGCGTTCGCTTTTCAAACATGCCTGGCGGTGCCTATTTTATATTGCCTGGACGAGGACATGTCTCAGGAGAGGGGAAATTTCGGTGAAATGACCATTTCAGTTCGCGCGCTCCTTCCCAAAACGACAGTGCCCAGAACAATGAGCACCCCGCCAAGCACGGTCCAGACATCCGGGATTTCATTAAGAAACATCACCCCCCACATGCCGGCAAAAACGATTTCAAGACTGGAGACACCGCTGATGCGGGCGGCAGACTCAATGGCATATCCTCGGGTCATGTAATATTGCCCCATATTCATGAACACGGCGACTCCGAGCATCGTGCACCACTCACCCACTGTCGGCACAACCCATTCTCCCGCAAAAAGCGGTGCAAGCAACGCGATAAATAGCGGGGGATAAAACATAACGACAGCCGGGTGCTCGGTTTTTGCCAGGCTCCGTACGGTCAAGATGGCAAACGAGGTCAACAAGACTGCCAGCAGGGCGACACCAAGCAGGAAGGGGTCCATGGCTTCCTTTGCTCCAAACAGAATTCCGGGACGACAGACCACGGTCACACCAACCAGCGAGATCAAAACAGCCACGAGACTGCCCTTTGACAGACGTTCACGCAGAATGAACCATCCCAGAAGAGCCACCACTATCGGATGAGAAAAAAGCAGAACCAAAGCGTCCGCCAGCGGCAAATGCACAATGGTATAGAATTCCGCCAGCATGGAAGTAAAACCAAGCAATCCGCGCAGGAAGAGTGCAAGCTTTCGTTTGCCGAACACACCGACCCCGGCCCGTCGCAAAATATACCAGCACAGCAAGACACCGACCACCCCGCGCACAAACAGTATTTCCGTGGTCGGAACATGCAAGCCCGAAAGCTTAACGCACAGCGAACCGATGGAAAAAAGGAAGGTGCCAAGGAGCATGTATTGCATGCCGGGAGTCAGGAAGTTCATGGTGCGGAGAGTATGCCTTTAATGCCCCATGTCAAGACAATTTGGCGCAGAGTTGAGCCTTTTCAAAAAAACGGCCAACACACTGATTATGCAGTATCTTATCCCGTAAAATCACGTCAAAAACTCCTCGGAAAGACACAAAAAAAACCGACCCTTTCGAGTCGGCTTGATTGGGGTCTGCGAAAAGTCTAAACCGTGATGCTGGTGAACTGCGGTTCACTGAATCCGGGCTGCGCCTGATAGGCAGCAAAAGCGGCTTCAGTGTTGGCTGCAGTCGGGTTGAATTCAGCTTCAAGCTTTGAGGTCAAATCCTGAAGAGCTGCGATCTTGTTGAGCTCTTCCTTGAGGTCATCGAGAACACCCGTCAGAGGGTCTTCCGCATCATCGTCGATGAGCGTCGACTGTAATACCTGCACAACAACCCGTGCCGTCAAATCCTGCGTAGCGCTGGGACCATCGCTCGGCGGCGGAGATTCAACCGCGAAAAACAACTCCTGCTTGCCGTTATCGAAAAACTCATTAACCGCGGAGTTGATGCCGTTGTTGAAATGGGCAATGGCGGCATCCCCGGCAGCAAATCCGAAGTTACGATCAATGAACTTGAGGGTGTTGAGCAGCCCCTCACCCAGTGTGTCTTCAGTAACTCCGGACGATGTCGCCTGAAGAATCATGCCGGACGCGGCAGCAGCGGTTTCATCGCCATACCGCTCACGAATCCAGTCCATGGTAGACGCAAGAGAATCACGAAGGTCCGTGTTGTCCTTAGGCTGACCATCTTCACCCGCAGTGTCGTCCATGCGTCGAACGACTTCATTCGCAAAGACCTCACCAAGGGTCTCCGGGAAGGATTCCGGCAGCTTGCCGGCCTGCCCAGGCGCATTGGCAAGAGCCCTTCGAGCCGGAGTCAGTCCGTCTTTCGCAGGATTGATCTCAGCCATCTGTCCAAGACGCATCCCGGGTTGATTCTCAAGCAATGCCCCGGCAGCGCCGAGGTTTTCTCCCTGGCTCTGTCGCTCCTTCAAATTCTCCATGAAGGCGTAGTTCATATGTGCAGCTTGAATTCTCATACTAGTCTTATCGGATGATGAATGTGTTTCTTTACCCCACATGAACAAAAAAAACGGGCCGGATTATCCGGCCCGTTTTGAAGTCATATCTGTCTGCTGTATGGACTATGCGCCAACGTGCATCTTGAAAGCTTCAAGAGTGTTGACCATCAACTGGGCAATGGTCATGGGACCGACACCGCCGGGCACCGGCGTAATGGCGTGAACCTTGTCCTTGAGGGACTCAAAGTCGCAATCACCTGCCAGGCCTTCGTCTGTACGGTTGATGCCGACATCCACCACAACAGCACCCTCCTTGACCATATCGGCGGTCACGAAATTAGGCTTGCCGATCGCCGCGAATACAAAATCGGCTTCCAGGCATTCAGTCTTGAGATCCTGAGTACGTGAATGGCACAGGGTAACAGTTGCGTTGGCGCAGGGACCGCTCTGGGACAGCATCATGGCAAGAGGTTTGCCCACAATGTTGGAACGACCGATGACCACGGCTTTCTTGCAGGCCGGGTCCAGATCATACCGTTTCAAAAGATTGATGACACCGGCAGGCGTACATGGTTTGAAGCCCGGCAGTCCGAGGGACATCTTGCCCACGTTAACCGGGTGAAATCCGTCAACATCCTTGTCCGGGTCGATAAGGTCCAAAATTTTCTGGGAATCAAGTCCGTCAGGCAAGGGAAGCTGCACCAGGATACCATCAACGTTCACATCGCGGTTCAATTCCTGAATCAGCCCTTCCAATTCAAGTTGGCTGGCTGTTTCAAGACGATGCGGGATGGACTCAATGCCGCAATCGGCACAGGCTCGTTCCTTGTTGCGAACATATACCTGGCTGGCCGGGTCTTCGCCCACCAGCACGACGGCCAGGCCAGGCTTGCGACCATATTTGTCACCCAGTGCGTCCACTTCTTCTCTGATCTCGGCTCGAATAGTTGCCGCTGTTTCCTTACCGTCCAGAAGAATCATTGTTTGCCTCCACGGCTTTCAGAATCATATGAAAACTTGCTGCGTCAAAGCCCACCTACCCCTGGTGACTCTTCGCAGGTATTGGGCGCTACCTAAAGAAAAATGCCGAACTATGCAACTCGGACATTCCTGCCACATCCCATATGAGATAAGCTGTCGTTCCCGAAAAGCCTGATTCGCCTGTTTCAAAAGGCAACAGGAACCACTGTTTCAGCAAGATGCTCTTGCCTTGCGCGAAGAGCGTCTCCCTCGACAACACTTTTTCAAAAAAAACGAGGGGCACTTTGAACACAGTGCCCCTCTTTCAATACATTGAATGGACCGGAGCTGCTACTGGGTCTTCTTGTAGGTCAGCTCCACGACCTTGGCGGAGGGACCGCTTTCAACATAAAAGACGACAAAAGCATCGCCGCGCTTGTTGAGATCACCAAGAATCTGACCGTCATTCTCTTCGGAAATGTATATTTCGCCGTCCGAAGCGATGCCGCCCACAAACTTCTCGGTAAAAATCTTTCCGTTAACGACCCATGTCTTGTGACCAGTGAAAATGCGGCCTTGCTGCTCTTCGATGACAAGAGTGCTTTTGGCCGACTGGTTTTCGTAAATACCCCGCTCCACACTGGCTACAACAGTGGCATCGCAGACCCAGGTCCCCTTCATGTCAGGGACATCACCGGCAAAGGCGTTGGCAGCAAGAAGCAGAAAAGTCAGTGCAAGCAGGGAATACAGTGATTTTTTCATTCAAACCTCCCGGTAAAAAAAGGCCGCTCAGATGAGCGGCCCTTGTTGATATGCGTTCTATTCTTCGTCGAAGAAACTGCCGCCGAGAACGGGGCCGTAATAGATGCCGTCCTCACCGAGCTCTTCTTCAATGCGCAAAAGCTGGTTGTATTTTTCCAAACGATCCGAGCGGCACAAAGAGCCGGTCTTGATCTGTCCGGCATTCACACCTACGGCCAGGTCAGCGATGAAGTGATCGCCGGTTTCGCCGGAGCGGTGCGACACCACGTTGGTGTAACTGGCGCACTTGGCAAGTTCAATGGTGTCCAGCGTCTCGGTCACAGTGCCGATCTGGTTGAGCTTGATCAGGATGGAGTTGCAGATACCCTTGTCGATACCCTCAGCCAGAATATCAGGATTGGTGACAAACAGGTCGTCACCCACGAGCTGAACACGTTCGCCCATCTTGTCGGTCTGGAGGGCAAAGCCGTCCCAGTCCGATTCGGCAAAGCCGTCTTCAATAGAGATGAGCGGGAACCGGGAAGCGAGATCATCGTAGAAATCGACCAGTTCAGCTGAGGAGAAGGTCTTGTTCTCACCGGCCAGGACATACTTGCCGTCCTTGTAGAACTCGGAAGCGGCTGCATCAATGGCAAAACCGATTTCCTTGCCAGGCTCGTAGCCAGCGGCTTCACAGGCGCGGGTGATATACTGGAAAGCTTCGGCGTGGGATTTCAGGTTCGGAGCGAATCCGCCTTCGTCGCCAACGGAGGTGACATGACCGTCCTTGGCCAGGATGGTCTTGAGATTATGGAAAACCTCAGCACCCATACGCAGAGCTTCAGCAAAGGTCTCTGCACCTAAAGGCATAATCATGAATTCCTGGATATCCAGGTTGTTCGGGGCGTGCTCGCCACCGTTGATGATATTCATGAGAGGAACAGGCAGCAGCTTTGCATTCATGCCGCCGAGATGCTGATACAAAGGCAGGCCAAGGAAGCGGGCTCCTGCACGGGCAACAGCCATAGACACGCCAAGCATGGCGTTGGCGCCAAGGCGATCCTTGTTCTCGGTGCCGTCCAGGTCAATGAGCGCGTAGTCAAGCGAGACCTGACGGACAGCGTCCATACCGATGACGGCTCCGGCAATTTCACCGCGCACGTTCTCTACGGCCTGCTGTACGCCTTTACCGTTATAACGCTCTTCCTTGTCACGCAATTCCAGGGCCTCGCGGGTCCCGGTAGATGCGCCAGAAGGCACGGCTGCCCGGCCAATGACGCCGGATTCCAACAAAACTTCGCATTCGATGGTGGGGTTGCCGCGGGAATCGAGAATTTCACGCGCCCAAACGCCGACGATGGTACTCATGGGAGTCTCCTTCTATGATTGATGAAAAAAATAAACGTCTTGATCTGCGGGAGTCTAGATCAAATCCCCACAATGCTCAATTCTATATATGGTCCATTCGCGAAGCGCAGTTATTATTTCTATACGGCTACTGGTATTGCAGCCCCGGCGAGATCGTCAGGTTCGCAAAGGCACGTTCAATAACGTCTTTAGCCTGTCTGTCCTGAGACGAAGCAGCGCCAAATGCCAGAAGAAAACCCTTTTCGGTGAAGAACATTGCAAAATTGATATCAAAAGACATGCCACCTTCATAAACAACCGTCGTATCCATCAGAATACGCTTTCTCTTTTCATCAAATCTTTTTTCATTCACCGAGATTGTGATATTCTCTTCCCCAAACATTTTCTGCACCAACGCATCGAGGCCGTCCGCCACCATATAGAATTCTGAAACGGACACCTTGCCGGTATTCATTTGGGTAAAAGCCATCATCGGGATACGAACATCTGCCGTGGGTGCCCCGGTGTATGCGCCACCGAAAACCCCATCCTCCAGTGTGGCAAACTCCTTGAAACCTGACGCCATGACTTTGCTGTCGGGAATGGCTTTCCAAGCACTCGGAAGATATATGGAGTAGGGAAGCGTCGCCGAAACAACAGCGGTTGTTCCTGTTTGCTTTTCCACACAACCTATCAGGAGAAAGAGCAACAACACTATGAGTACGGTGCGCTTGAACATTATGTATTCCCTTTCAGATTTTGAATGCAGACACTGCTAGCGATTGAAGTACGCCATCCACAACCCTTCCATAACCAGGTCTGGACGGAGTTCGTCGATGGTATCGGAAACCTGCGCGATGGTACGGGACAGTCCGCCCGTGGCGACCACAAAGGGGTCTTTCAATTGGATCGAAAGTTTGTCGACAAGGCCATCTATCATTGACGCAAATCCAAAGACAAGCCCCTGATTGAGACACTCTTCTGTCGATTGACCCCACATGAGGACTTCGCTTGACACTGTCAAATCCACTTTAGGGAGTTTTGCTGTGCCTCCGGCCAATGCTGCGGCAGATGACAGGACACCCGGACAGATGAGACCGCCCTTGAATGCCGTGTTCTGAATACAGGCCAGCGTGGTGGCCGTGCCAAAATCAATAACGATAAGATTCTTGTTGTCATACGTCATGCGCGCCGAATAGCACCCGACCAGAATATCTGCGCCCACCTGTTCGGGGCGGGCATATTCGTTCTCCAGATCGATGGGAAGATCACGGGCGGCAAAGATAGCCTCACAGTTAAGGAAACGCCGCGCCATACGGGAGATCAGCGGATCAAGCGGCGGCACAACACTTGAGATGACACACGCTTCAATGTCAGTCGGATCAACATCCTCTCGCAACAGAATGGACTCGATCTTGAGCCCCCAATCGTCATCGGTATTCGCCGGACGAGTTGGCAGGGTATAACTCTCACCCAGTCCGTGGTCGTCTGCCAAACAAAGTTTGGTATTGGTATTTCCGGCATCAAAAAGCAGTATCTTGCCCATATAACTCTCCTTGGAGGGAACTTTCTCCCCTTTTTACCCAAAAAACAAGGCCCGCGCCACACAATGCAGCACGGGCCCCAAGGGAATGGCAGTTCAAAGATTAGAAGCGTTCAAATCCACTGTCGTCTTCTCCCATATCCAGGTCCATACCAGACGACTTGGGTGTCGCCTTAGGTGCGGACGACGGCAAAGGTCTGGGCGATGATGCCCGGGAGACACTGACCGACGTTGCAGGAGCTCCTCCGCCACGAAGTCTGAAGAAACCGATAACCTGTTGAAGTTGGGCAGCATGACCGGCCAGTTCTTCAGAGGAAGCGGCCAGTTCTTCAGATTCTGCCGAGTTCTGCTGCACCACACGATCAAGTTCGAGAATGGCATTCTTGATTTGTGATGAGCCTGTGGTCTGCTCATGACTGGCTGTAGATATCTCCAAGACAAGTTCGGCTGTCCGGGTAATATCCGGAACCATTTTTTCCAGCATTTTTCCGGCCTGTTCAGCGATATCCATACTGTTGACGGAAAGCCCACTGATTTCTGCGGCAGCCACACCGCTTCGCTCTGCCAGCTTCCGCACTTCGGCGGCAACAACCGCGAATCCCTTGCCGTGTTCACCGGCTCGTGCAGCCTCGATGGCCGCATTGAGTGCAAGCAGATTGGTCTGACGGGCAATTTCCTCGACAATGGCTATCTTGTCCGCGATCTGACGCATAGCCTCGACGGTCCGGGTAACGGATTCGCCTCCCGCAGAAGCATCTCCTGCGGCCTGACGCGCTATGCCTTCCGTTTGCTGGGCGTTATCCGTGTTCTGTTGAATATTGGCGGTCATTTGTTCCATGGAAGCAGAGACTTCTTCAACAGAGGCAGCCTGGTTGGACGCCCCCTCGGAGATCGACTGCGAAGTGTTCGCCAGTTCCGCACTGCCCTGCGTCACACTCTGCGCGGAAGATTGGACTTTATATACGATCTCACGAAGCCGCTCACCCATGTCGTTGACAGAGTCACCCAATTCATCAAGCTCGTCCCTGGATCGACCTGTCTCGGCGTCAAGAGCGGGAACATCCAGATTGCCCTGACTAATTTCGGACATAATGGACACGGCCTTACCGATGGATTTGCTCATCTTGCTGGCAAAAATAAAGAAAACCAGCACGCCGACTACCAACATGACCACACCGATAAAAATGGTCCACCATGTGGTGTTGCTCAGGGCCGCATCTGCAACCCGCTTACCTTCAAGGAATTCCTCCACATAGCCAGTCCCCATGATAACCCAGTTCCAGGGCTTGAAATAGGTCGCACTCAAGAGGATGGAACGCGGAGCAGATGCACCGCTTTCGGCAAGCATGACCATCTTGGTGACAGGCTTTCCATCACGTGCCTTGGCAGCTTCAATCAATTCCTTATAGACAGTATTACCCTCGGCATCCGTCTTTTGAAGCAGGCTTTGCCCTTCCAACGACGCATCCTTATGCATCTTGACTTCGCCCTCGCCCGTGCCCGGACCACCGAGAACGGACAGGAACCCGGTGTCGCCAAGTACAACGGACTTGATACCCTGTCGAAGTTCCTGAACGCCTTCCTGCAATATTCCCACGTACACACACCCGATAACAACACCGGACGCATCCTTGATGGGTCTATACTGCGTCAGATACCATGCATTGACGACAAAGGCGGTACCTCGGAAGGTTTCCCCCGACTTGACGGTTTGCGCCACGATACTTGAGCTGGGAATGAAGGTTCCGACGGCACGATTGCCATCGGTCTTGAGAATATTGGTTGCCACCCTCAACAGGTCGCCCTGTGTATTCATGGTCTGGAAGACTGTACAGGTAGTCCCTGTCAGCTTCATGAGTTCATCGACCATGGGCGTTGGAATATTCGGGTCAGCATTCTGGCCGAGCCATTCCGATCCGAGAGCCATTTTTGAGAGCGTTACAGTTGATGCATTTTTTGAAATCTGGTTGACGGCTTTCCAGTCCACAGTTTCATCCAAAAGCTGAAACCCACCGTTTCGTTGAACAATATCAAGAGCGACATTCATATCATTCTGTAATTGCTTTGCCAAAGTGGCATGCTGGGTCGCCAACATATTTCCAGCATCAACAACCGCCAATTCGACTTCGTGCCGAGCCTGCTTGTCAAAACTTTTGGTCAACGTTTCCTGCATGTTGCCACTCTGCCACAACAGAATAGCAACGATACATCCTACAGTAAGACCGATGAGGGCTGTGCCAAGAAATGTTATCTTATACCCAATTTTCATAACCACTCCTCTTCAAAAAAAAAGATTACATAACTGTAGACTAGCACGAAGAGGAGAACTTTTACCACTACAATAATTGACCTTTTTTCCGTGTCATACCGAGGACAAGCAAATAGCGTATTGTACACTCTCAACAATTCCCCTATATACTACGGTTCACAACATGGACGAACATGAAGGAGAACTCCTGTGAATCCCGCATCGCTCATTCCACTGGCTGAACCATTGCCCGTCCATTGGGTCTGGTTCGATGTGCTGCTCATCACCACCCTCACAGCCCACCTGCTTTTCATGAACGCCCTGCTCGGCTCGGCGGTCATCGGGCTGTCAAAAAACCTGCGAGGCCAGGGAACAATCATTCGTGAAGTCGGCATGAAACTGCCGCCACTACTTGCCCTGACTATCAACATGGGCGTGGCTCCACTGCTTTTCCTTCAGGTTAACTACGGCCACTTCGACTACGTCAGCTCCGTCCTCATGGGCGGCTGGTGGCTTGCCGTGATTGCTGCCCTGATGTTCTCCTACTACGGGTTTTACATCTACAAGTTCAAATATGAGGCTATGAGCAACGCCACTCGCACCGCGCTTTTCGCCGCCTCCATTCTCGGCCTCTTCTACGTAGGCTGGATGTTCACCAACAACATGACCATCATGCTGCAACCCGATATATGGCTTAAATACTTTGAGACAAGCGGCGCCTTTCTCAACTGGTCGGACCCGGCCATTTATCCGCGCTTCCTGCACTTCATGACCGGGGCGCTGGCCATCGGGGGCCTGTTCGTGGCCCTGCTCGGTCAGGTTCGGACCAACACCGACATGATTGAGACCGGCATGATGTGGTTTACCCGCGCCACGTTGGTGAATCTGGCCGTGGGCATCTGGTTTCTGGCCGCATTGCCCCAGGATATTCTTCTCGCGTTCATGGGCCGAAACATCCCGGCGACTGCCACACTCGTGATCTCTGTTGCTGCCGCTGTATTCATGCTTGTTGCAGGCTTCAAAAAGGAACCCAAAAAAGCTTCTGTCTGGGCAGTTATCACTGTCTTCTTCATGGTGTGCACCCGTCACTGGCTCCGCACCCTCTATATTGCGCCATGGTTTTCCATCGAATCCACACCGGTCACTGGCCGATACGGCTCTTTCTACCTTTTCCTCGGATTCCTGATCGTGGGCCTCGCTGCCGTGGCCTACATGCTCAAACTCTATTTCAATTCACGGCAGGAGAGGAGCTAAGTCATGGAATATCCCATCTGGCAACTCACGACTCTGGCCGGCGGCTTCTGGATCGCCTTTATTGCAACCATCCACGTCTACGTGGCCCACTTCGCCGTAGGTGGCGGATTGTTCCTCGTCTTGACTGAACAGGCGGCGTATCGCACCAATAACATCCACCTGCTCGAATGGGCCAAAAAACACACCCGTTTCTTCCTGCTGCTGACCATGGCCTTCGGCGGTGTGTCCGGCGTAGCCATCTGGTTCACCATCGCACTCATAGCTCCAGAAGCAACCATTACGCTCATCCACCAATTCGTATTCGGGTGGGCTGCGGAGTGGGTCTGCTTCCTCGGCGAAATCGTCGCACTCATTATCTATTACTACACCTGGAACACCATGAACCGCCGCGACCACATGATCGTAGGCTGGCTCTACTTCATCTTTGGCTGGTTCTCCCTGTTCCTCATCAACGGCATTATCGGGTTCATGCTCACCCCCGGCGACTGGTTACAAACCAAGGACTTCTGGGATGGTTTCTTCAACCCATCATTCTGGCCTTCACTGGTCTTCCGTACTTTCTTCAGCGCGGCCTGCGCCGGTCTCTTCGGATTTGTCACTGCCACGCGCATAAAGGACGACGACACCCGGATGCTCGCTGTCCGTTCCTGCTCGGTCTGGACCACCCTCGGTGTGCTGGCCGTTATTGTCTCCGGGTGGTGGTACATTGCCGCCCTGCCTGCCGGACAGTACGAGATGGTCATGTTCAAGTCCCATCGTGTCGCCGGGTTCATGCAATGGTTCTGGATGTTTAGTCTGGCAACACTCATAGGCGGACTGTTGCTCGCCATCCGCGCTCCCCGACTCATCAGCTTCCCGCTGGCTCTGGTCGTGCTTCTGGCCGGACAAGGGCTTTTCGGTTCGTTCGAATTCGTTCGTGAAGCCGGACGCAAGCCGTACCTCATCTGGGACACGGTCTATTCCACATCCATCGTCAAGGCGCACATGCCGGTCATCAATCAGAACGGCGCCATTGCCTCGGCGAAATGGGCACCGCCTGAAATCAAGGAAGGCATCACCGAAGACAATTGGAAACAGGCCGGTTCGTTCCTGTACCAGCTTGAATGTTCCGCCTGTCATTCCATCGGTGGCCCCATGAACGACATCCGCAAACGCACGGCCATGTTCAACACCAATGGCCTGGACGCCTTGCTCACGGGTATGGGCAAACTCAATAAATACATGCCACCCTTTGCCGGAACCCCGGAAGAACGAATGATATTGGCCCGATACATCACCGAAGAACTGAACGGTAAAGCTCCTATGGACCCGGTTGAACTTCCGGAACTGGACGCAGTGGAGCCTGTGGCCTTCGGCTCGGACACCTCTGAATATGTGCTTACCGCATGGTGCGCACGGGGTGCCGGTTTCTATGCCCAGAGCGACAAGTGGACGCTGCTGCCTCCCTCCAACACGTTGCGCGCCCAGCTCGTCTTGCGCGGTCCCGGCCCCGAACGTGTCCTCGAAAATGTCGTCATCACCTATCAGGTAGAAAACGGCTTCAAAGGCGAACCGCTGTCAGGCACACTCGCCCTCAATGAAGAGTTTGAACGATTTGAAGCAAAGCTCGCCATTCAGTCCAACAGCAACGGCGAATACAATCCGCTGCCCGTCATTGACCTCGAAGCGCGCAACGACGCCGGAGAGATTCTGGCCACCGCCAGAGTGGCTCTGCCCACTTCCGACCAAATGGGATGCCTCAATTGTCATGGAGGCGAATGGGCACAGGGCGATTCAGGAGTGGCTTCGACCACGGTCGAGCACATTCTGGTCGTACATGACCGCATGAACCGTACAGATCTCTCTCAACGCAAAGGCGTTATCGAGTGTGCCTCCTGTCATGACGACCCGATGCAGGATAAGGACGGCGAAAATTCGCGGCTCAATCTGTCCGCCGCCATTCACGGCATTCATGCTGTCTACCTCGCCGGACGCGAAGCCGATGATTCCTGTCTCAAATGTCACCCGACATCCACCCTGCGCGGTCAGCATGATCTCGGCGGATTCGTCTGCACCGACTGCCACGGAGCCATGGAAGATCACGCCATCTCTCTACTCAAGGCCGAAAAGGATCAATCAATTCCCGGTGCGGACAAACTGCTCAGTCTCATCATCCCGCGCACTCTGGGCAACCAGGACGCCATCAATCCGCGCACCCCGTGGTTGAACGAGCCGGATTGCCTGACATGTCACGTGGACTTCCAACCACCGGAAACCGACTCCGCCTTCAATACATGGACCGATGGCCCGGCGGCCCTCTATGCCGCACGGCGAGATGATATGGACGCCATGCACTGCGGAGCCTGTCACGGCAGCCCGCATGCCATATACCCCGCGTCCGAACGCGACAATGTCATGCCGCTCCAGTACATAGACGAGGCACGAGCCTTCGGCGGCAACGGCAACTGCGCCGTCTGCCACGGCGAGGCCATGGAAGACGCAGTCCACCACCCCGGCATGGGATTGCAATAGAAAAACCTCTGAGGTCTGGGGGAAGGGAAAGAAAAACCCTTCCCCCAGACCCCTTCCCTTCCTTTTCCTCAACTTTTTGTGCCGCTTCGCAAAGAGAAAAGGAATCGACTGTTCCCCAATAGTTTCTTTTTTCCAAGAAAGCGCCAACAGTGGAGAGCCTTGGGATGCCACCGCCCCTCCAACAACGGCTCTCTTTTCCCGATACCCGAAGGCTTGAAAGGGTGGTGCAGATACGCAGCTCTCCCAAGCCGCCCATGCAAGGTATGCAAATAAAAAAAGGGCCGCTCGGAAATCCGAGCGACCCTTTTTTTATTTGTTGGCTTGCGCTAGCACGTCGTGCCTTTGCATTGGTTCTTATTGACATAATCGATGACAAATTTCTCGGCGTCTTCGTCGGTGACAACGTCATCCGCGATCTGTGCTTTGAGCAGTTCGTCGCGAATCTGACCGACGATGGGACCAGGCTTGAGACCTGTCAGAGTCATGATCCGGTTGCCGTCCATGAACGGCTCGATCTCGTCTTCCGGGATGTCGGCGCGTTCAGCCATCTTGAGGTTGTGATTGAACTCACGCCAGGAAGCACCACGGGCCTTAATGTCAGCTTTGACCATTTCCATGATGCGCGGGTATTCATCCAGAGAACGAAGGCGGCGGATGCCCTTGTCTGTGAGCATGAAATGCGGACGCATATGGTTCTGAACCAATTCACTGACAAGATCGATGTCCTGCTCCTCAAAGCGCAGACGCTTGAGGATTTTACGGGACACTTTGGCTCCCACGCGGTGATGCTGAAGGAAGTTCCACTTTTCTTCGTAAAACTCTGCCGTATACAGCTTGCCCACATCATGGAACAGGCACGCCACGGTGCCATACCAGTCGTAAGGCAGTTCTTCGGGGTAGGCCTTCATCACGTCAAAAGTGTGCTCAAGCACGGTCTCTTCGGTGCCCTCTTCAGGATTTTTGATCTGGTGGACACGGGACAGTGCCGCAATCTCAGGGATCAGACCATGCAGGAGCATGGAATCAAAGAGCAGTCGGAAGAACTTATACATGGCTTCGGCCTCGACCTTGCGCCATTCATCCAGAAAGTCGGACATGGGCACGTAGTCAAGCACCCGCCGGGCATTGCGCACAATGGCAATCCAGGAGTTGGCTTCGATTTCCTTGTCGAAGTTGGCCGCGAAACGCAGAGCGCGGTAGGCCAGAGAATAATCCTTTTTGAGAGCCTGATCCGGGACGCCCTTGAAGCGGATTTTGCCTTCGGAAAAGTCCGCGAAGTCGGCGTACATGTCCTTGGCCTTGGGGATGAACGGACAAACAGCGGACAAGGGGATATCTCCGCGCTGCTCCAACCGCTTCAACAATCGCGGCGTCATTGTAGACACGACTTCGTCCGTATAGGAGGCCTCGGTGACGTCAGCAGGGTAGAAGTAATACTTCACGCCGCCTTCAATCAAATACCCAAGAATGCCCTTGTCCTGAGACTCTTCAAGATTGGGAAAATATTTCTGAAGCTCGGAAAGACCGGCCTCGGTGCAAATGTCGAGTTCTTTTTCGTTGCCCGTCTCGTCCAAGGTCAGAGCCTGGAGGCGAACATTTATTACATACGCATCATATCCGTTGCGCATGATGGTTTTACAAAAGCCGACAGCATCTTTGAAAGGCTGACTCATGTTACTCCTTCCGGCTGTCCGCAAACGTCTGCTTTTGGATCAGCCTATATATAATCCATATGTTGTCTCGTTCACTACCGAACAGCACATTTTACCTGGGGTAAAACGCCCCAGAACCATTGCTATACAATCTTTTTGCCCTGAATGAAATGGGTTTTTACCCGCCCTTTCAGGGTGGTGCCGAGCAATGGTGTGTTCTTGCCCTTGGAGTGAAGCGTCTGACTGGAGACCGTCCACTCTTCATCTTCGTCAAACAGGAAAAAGTCCGCAGGATCGCCGGGTTGGAACGTATTTACCGGCAGATTAAAGATAGAGCACGGGGCCGTGGTCCAGGCGCGGATAAAGGTCTCTCTGGAAAGCTTGCCGTCCCTGACCAACTGCCATGTCGTGCTCAGAGCCGTATCCAGCCCGGTAATGCCGCACGGGGCCACGTCGAACTCGGTTTCCTTCTCGTGGGAAGCATGTGGGGCATGATCCGTTGCAAGACAGTCGATAGTACCGTCATTGAGGGCCTCGAACATGGCGTCCTGATCATCCTGCGTCCGAAGCGGTGGGTTGACCTTGGCATTGGTGTCGTATTCGGTCGCCTCGTTCTCCAGATAATTCTCTGTGAAAAGAAGATAATGCGGCGCGGTTTCAGCCGTGATTTTGACCCCGCGCTGCTTGGCAAACCGGATGAGGTCCACGGATTTGCGGCAGGAAATGTGCGCCAGGTGAATGGGCAGGTCCAGATACTCGGCCATGAGAATGTCCCGCGCCACCTGCAACGCCTCGGCAACGTCAGGCTGGGCAGGCAGCCCCAGACGGCTGGACACTTCACCTTCATTCACGCCCGCAGCCACGCCCATGTACGGGTCTTCGCAATGGTCGATGACCACGCGGTCCCAATCGGACGCATATTCCACTGCCAGACGAAAAATCTTGGTGGACTTGATCGGCACACCGTCATTGGAAAAAGCAGCGCAACCGGCCTTGGCAAGCTCTGCCATGGGTGCCAGTTCCTTGCCGGACAACCCCTTGGTCAATGCGCCGATGGGGAACAGACGCGGCCCCTTGGGCCAGAACTTTCGCGCCTTGTCGAGCATCATCTCGGTCACGGATTCATTATCGTTCACAGGCTTGGTGTTAGCCATGCACATAATATTGGAAAATCCACCCCAGGCCGCTGCCCGAAGTCCGGATTCAACATCTTCCTTATACTCGTAGCCAGGCTCGCGCAGATGCACATGCACATCCGTCATGGATGGCATCAATGTCAGGCCATGGGCCTCTTCAACTGCCGCAGCACCAACATCAAGATTTTCGACGGAGTTTCTGATCTCGACGATCTTGCCATCGGCAACAAAAATATCCACTTCCATGCCGTCAAGCGTGGCCCTGTGGAGTATAAAATCTATTTTAGGCATCGTTATTTCTCCGACTTATTCTTCGCCCTTGCGGGTCATGTAGAGGAAGAGCAGGGCCATACGTGTGACCACACCGCTCGACACCTGATCAAGCACCAACGAATCGGCGCAATCAGCCAGGTCCGAACTGATCTCGACCCCTCTGTTCATGGGACCGGGGTGCATGATGCGCACATCCTGATTGGCCAGGTCGATATGCTTCTGGTTCAATCCATAGGTCCGGGCGTATTCCCGCAGATCCGGCAGCAGGCCGTCTTTCTGACGCTCAAGCTGCAAGCGCAGACACATGACCGCGTCCACGTTTTTGACCGCTTCATTCAAATCGGAATAGGCCTCCACCGGCCAGGATGTAACTTTCGGAGGCATCAGCGTGCGCGGTGCGCACAGTCGAACTTTCGCACCCAGCTTATTGAGCAGAAGGACATTGGATCGAGCCACGCGGCTATGGGCTATATCACCCAGAATGAGAATGGTTTTACCCGCGACGTCGCCCCATTCCTGATGGAGAGTGAAGCTGTCCAGAAGAGCCTGAGTAGGATGGGCATGGCGTCCGTCACCCGCGTTGATGACCGCGCAGTCGAGTCGATCAGCCAAAAACCGGGCCGCCCCCGAGCACCAGTGCCGGATGACGATGGCGTCCGGGGCCATGGCCTGCAATGTCAGGGCCGTGTCCTTGAGCGACTCGCCCTTGGTCAGGCTGGATGAACTTTTTGCCAGGGAAAACGTGTCCGCAGACAACCGCTTCCCTGCCACATCAAAACTCGTCTTGGTGCGTGTGCTCGGTTCGGCAAAGAACAGGATAACAGACCGTCCTTTCAGGGTCGGAACCTTCTTCACTGGTCGTTCCTGCAATTCCTGGAACCGCCCGGCCGTCTCGAAGATCGTCATGACCTCCGATTTCGACAACTGAGATACGTCCAACAGATCCTTGTGTAACCATTTCATATCGTGTGTGCCTCCAATATGCCTCCGGCAGCCTCTCGGGGAGCCCTCCGGGGGCCCAAGAACCTTACGTAAACAGTCCTTGGGAATCTCCAAAACTTATTATGGCAAGCCACGTTCATGGCTTGAGGTCATCATATTTTCACAGCGTTTCAAGACGCCGTTTTGCAATCCTTTTCAACCACTTCGCGAAGCGACAATGGGGAGACCCTGTCCGCCGGAGACGAAGTCGTCCGACATCGCCACCGCAGACGGTTTCCATCCGGTCGCTAAAACAACTCCGTGACCTTCTCCGGCACCTTGGCGAACGCGGCGATCTTGCCGGGCTCCAATGTGCCGAGGATATGTCCTGCCCCCATGATTCGGGCCGGGTTGCGGGTCATCATGGCGAGCACATCATCCAGTGACAACTCACCATCAAAATTCTGTTGAAGATACACTGCCTCGTTCCACAGGTCGAGGTCATGATTGGACGCGAGTGAATCCGTACCGAGACAGAGCGGCGTGCCGGATGCGAACCACTTTTCCCAAGGCGCACGACCCACACCGATAAACTCGTTGGAGCGCGGACAAAGACAGACCGTGGCACCTGACTGGCGCACGGTTTCAATGTCCTCGTCTGTAACCTTGACGCAATGGACGGCAAGCGTTGTTTCGTCGAGCAGGCCAAGTGCAGCAGCCTGCTGCACAGGACGTTTCTGTGGCGGCTCAAAATCCAGCAGCCTTCCCCGCGCCTGAAGTATTTCGAGGAAGACGCTCCCGTCACCCGCCATGATGGCGACCTCTTCATCGTGCTCGGCCAGATGCAGGGAAAAGGGCAGGCCCTTTTCAAGCGTCTCTGCTTTGGCAGCCCGAAGTACATCAATGTGAGTGGTATAGAGAGAGTGTCCCGCCACGGAGATCTTCCCGGCTTCAAAGTCGCCGGACGGAATAAATGTCTTCCGGGGTACCGTTTCGCCGATGGCCTCACAAAAGACCACAAAAAAAAGACCGGATGCCTCAAGCATTCCGGCCATCTCCCTGGCGAATCGGGTAGCGATGTCACCAACCAGGATAGTGCCGGATCGTTTAAGTTCCTGCCCGGCTGATTCAAGCGCTGCGGGGTCGAGATCAAAAATGGGCTGCTTCATCAGGTTCTCCACCCAGGTCACGAAACCCTGACCGGACGGACATGTGCCCCGCAGGTGTGCCAGTTCGAGATGGGAATGGGCATTGATCAGGCCCGGAACGAGAAAAGCGTCGCCAAGGTCCATAACTGGACCGGAATGAGATATGGACAGGTCTTTGTATCTGCCCACTTCCTTGATGATACCCTGGTCCACGAGAATGCCCACATCGTCTATGGGCTCGGAACCGGGAATCATAGTCGCGGCTTTGGCCGCACGAACGAGTTCAACCATTCGGTATCACCTACTCCCCTGCATGAGGTCTATGGTTCGGTAAAGTGTCCGCGCACGGACTGAAAAAATCAAGTACGTGTTTTTACCGTAAAGGTCCACTCCGATTCATGGGAAAGAGGCGATGAGGGAAAAAGGACCATTTTTTGCAAAAGCACTCTCAGCCGGTGACACGTTCAAAGAATCGGCAATTTTTTCTCAACAGGAGTCAAGGCCTTAAGTTTTTTTGGAAAAAACCGATTGTTCATACGGTTAATAAATAGTTATACAAAAAAAAGCACACAATCGCTTTGGCATCTGGAGGGTCAATTGGAAAAAATATCTATAGTCGTTCCTAGCTATAACCATTCAAAATATTTGGCATCTTGTCTTGACTCTCTTATGTTTCAGGATCACGACAATATGGAAATCATTATTGTCGACGATTGCTCGACTGACGACTCCCGTGAACTTATTGAACGATATATGAACGATATTGCAGCAGACACACGGAATTACGCTAGCTATTATAACGAACAGACAGACACCATTGAACGAATCATCCACACTCGATATCCACAGCAGGGGCGTGAAATAAAAGTATTGTTCAATGAAAAAAATCTCGGTTCAACAGCAACATACAACAGAGGATTCCGCGCAACAACTGGCAAATATTGCTCTTTTGTCTCATCTGACGACATGTGTCATCCACAAATGTATTCGACACTTGTACGGCCTCTGGAAGAGGATGAAGCGGATTTCGTATATGCAGACATGTTCGTTGTTGATGATACCCACCAAATATTACGCGAATTCAAACTCCCTGATTACAGCTTTAAAAAATGTTTTTGTGACTGGTATTTATGCGGAGTTGCCACGCTGTACCGCCGAGACCTGCACGAGCGTTTCGGCTTCTATGACGAGAGTTCGGATGCTGACGACCACGAATGTTACCTCCGCTTCGCCATGAACGGTGCACGCTTTGTCCACATTCCCAAAACTCTCTATGACCATAGAAGTCACGATGACCGACAGGTCGGCCTCCATGCGCCAGAACAGTTCGACAAGCTTCTCGACGCCTCTAAGGAACTTGTGCTGAAAGCTCGTAAGCACTTGTTAAAATAAGCAGTTGTCATTCAACACGTTAAAAGCAGTGAGAAATCGTATGCCGAAAATACATCTCATCATCGCAGCAAGACCAAATCTCATCAAGATGGCCCCCGTGTATCATGCACTGGTTCGGGACGGTCATTTCGATGTTCGTATCATCCACACTGGTCAACATTATGACACACCGCTTTCCACTCAGATCATTCAGGAATTGAATCTTCCACAGCCTGACCAAAATTTTGCCATCGGCTCGGGGAGTCATGCGGAGCAGACTGCCAAAGTCATGGTTGCCTATGAAAAATGCCTTCTGGAAGAACGACCTGATCTTTGCGTTGTTCCAGGCGACGTGAATTCCACTCTTGCCTGTGCACTGGCAGCCGCCAAACTGCATGTGCCAGTAGCCCACCTGGAAGCAGGCCTGAGAAGCTTTGACATGACCATGCCGGAAGAAATCAACCGGATTCTCACAGACCGAATCTCTTCAATTTTGTGGACTCCATCCGAAGATGCTGATGCCAACCTGCTCAAGGAAGGAACCACACCTGAAAAAATCAGCAGGGTGGGCAACTGCATGATCGATTCCCTTGTCACCATGCTGCCCGCTATCCGAAAGCAGGAAGCGTGGAAAGGATTTAGCCTTGAGCACGGGGAGTATACGGTCGTCACCCTGCACCGCCCAAGCAATGTGGACACTCCGGACCGCCTCGCTGCCATCGTCCAGACGCTGACAGTCATTGCCAAACGCACTCCCTTAATACTGCCACTACACCCGAGGACACGGTCAAAGCTTGAAGCCTGCAAACTCATGAAGACTTTGCAGACAACCCCTACAATCAAGACTGCCGAACCTCTCGGGTATATCCAGTTCATTTCTTTAGTCGAAGGGGCTAAGGCAATCATTACTGATTCCGGTGGAATACAAGAAGAGACCACATACCTGAATGTCCCCTGTTTGACGCTTCGTCCCAATACAGAGCGCCCTGTCACCTGCACTCACGGTACCAATAAGTTGGTGGACCTGAACACCCTTGCGGCGGATTACACGCAGGCCATTGAGACCAGATCCGCACATCGAGATCAAATCCCACTCTGGGACGGCAAGGCTGGAATAAGAATTGCAAATGACCTGAAAGACAGACTGTTACGGTAATAGCCAACGGAAGTACTCATAATGAAAGAAAAACTCCGCATACTTTTCATTCACAAGGATCCCTGTTCTCGGGCTTACAAAGAGGCCGTGTCTCTCAACAGGATGGGCCACACTATCGACTTGGCCTGCGAAGCCCTTGACGACCACCCCAACATCTCGGAATATATCGATAAGATATACACATACAAGGATTTGGAAGAACTGGCCGATATAATCCGCAAAGGACATTGGGACATCATCCATGGGCACAATGAACCAAACGAACCCACGGAAGTCGCTATCAGGAATGCCAACGGATGCCCGGTGGTTTTCGATTGCCATGACTTCAGGGGCCTTCGCCAAAAGCTTGACGACCGCGAAAAGGTTACCGAGAAGTGCTGCTTCGAAGAAAGTGATGGCGTTATTGTGGTCAGTGAACGGATGACTCAGGTTGTAGCCCAGTATTACGACACAAAAAGGACCATTTCACTGCCGTGTTTCTGTCTGACCAGCGAAATGCAACGGGTATTCAAGGACAAACTCGACGGCAACCACATGGTTTATCAGGGCATGTTGCTGGATGCCGGAATCTACCCTTTGGAATATCGAAACTACCACCCGTTCTTCAAGGATTTCACTGACAATGGTGTCAACGTCCACGTCTATTGTTCTCACTTCAATCCCCGGGTGCAGGGAACGTACATTGAGCTACAGAACTCAACGGAGTTGTTCCACTTTCATCAGTACATGCCGTATGCCGATCTGCTCGAAGACATGAGCCAGTACCAATGGGGTTTGACTGCATTTAATGTCTCGGAAATTACCGAAGAGAAACGGCTGACTTTTCTCAATTCCATTCTGCCAAACAAGCTCTTCGACTACCTTTTCTCAGGAATCACTCCCATCGTGTGCAACAATGAAACCGCTGGAGAATGGGCTGAAAAACATGATCTCGGTTACTACGCCCGCACAGAAGCTGAGATGCTGGACATCATGCTCAATGAAAAACCCAAACCCTTGATGGAAGACGTGAGCCTCATCAGCATGGAACAGCATACGGTGGCCATCCAGAACCTGTACTACGAAGTCCTCGCCAACCGGCGTGGTGAAGCATAGAGGTTCGCCATGTCTTTAGCCCGCTGTTACACTCTTAAGGAAACACCTCGACACGCTCGGCCATTAAAGGCACTACGCAAGCATGTTGAAGGTAAACACCCTACATTTCCTAACAATATTGAACGCATGAAGCATGAAATACTACACACGTATTTCACGTATCACGAGACAGATCTGGAAAAATGGGCCAAGAATTTCACAGGCGACAGAAACAAAACCGTGGTCCACATAGCTGCCCGGGCAGGGTCCACCAGACTACCCCGTAAAAACATTGAACCGATCAACGGCAAACCCCTGATCGCATATACCATCGAAGTTGCCAAAGCTCTGAAGATCGACCGCATTATAGTCAACACCGACGATGAGGAGTTTGCCGAGATTGCTCGTCATTATGGAGCAGAGACTCCCTTCATTAGACCTGCGGAACTCAGCACAAACGACTGCCCCCCGGGACTGGCCTCCTTTTATGCACTCCGACACATGCTGGAAGAGGGATATGGCGTCAAATCAATTATCGAACTCTATCCCACAACGCCCCTGCGAAACGTAGATAAGCTCAATGAATACATCGCTGCCATGAATAAATACGGCATTGCCAACACCTGTGTTTTCCCGGAAGCACATTGCGGCAACATCTTTTCGGAAGGCAAACACGTACCAATGGCTGTCGATCGGATACAAGAAGAGGCCAAGATCTATTACAGCCCCATTTCCACATTCATGGGCCACAATATTCTTGCCAGCGAAAGACCTGGCTACGCCACATTCCCCATACTGAATCCGTTGGAACTCATCGACATCGACTCCCGACGGGACATGGAGTTATTGAAGTACGTACTGATAAACAATCTTTATGATTTTGGCAGGGGCCTATGAAAACATTCATCTCCATAGGGCGACATACCTTCCGGGAACAGGAAATGGTTCTGGATACACCGCTGGCCGAACTCATCATGAAGACCTGTCTGCATGAACTTCAAACAGCAGGTTTGAAGCCTGCATGCATACTCTATCTCCGGTCGACCAATGTGGAGGCACACAAGCAGTTCAACCTGCCCATGCACCCCTTTGAACACGAACAACGCTTGGACAGTGAAGTGGCAACAATTAAACACCTGTTTAAAGACGATGCCAATGAAACCAACCAGGAGGCAGTCATGATAGTCCGTCCCTTCATGGGTTGGACACCTGCACCCCGACTCCGGCAGTTGGCCGAAACCGCACAGACCTACGAGACACCCTGTATTTCTCTACTCAAACAGAATGCCCAGCAGCACGTTGGATGGAACATGCAGGTTCAAGACCGTTCCCGCTTGGTGAATGGGGCTTTGATATGGCCACAATCCATGATGTTTTGCCAGCGCCCTTTCAAACAGGAACACCCGGGATTTCAAAAAAAGCTCAACTGGCCAAAAACATTCAGCGGCAGTCAGCACTTGCCGGATCTGCAATACTTTGATGAAACCATGCTGACCGTAACTCCTGCCGATTATCCCGCAGAAGGAATAGCCGACACACTGCTGCAAACAGCACGCACAGTGATCTATGATGAGGATTCCCATAGCCACAGGCCCATGCATGAGCTCTTGGATATTTTTCGACTCAGCCACTCCATTCCATGTGATTTGACAGCCATGAAAAAATTTTTGCAACTCTATGTAAACGCCCAAATGGGAACCGATCTAACAGAAGGAATTCACGCATGAAATTGGCAATACATGGGGGAACACCAATCCGGTCCACCCCTCTGCCCGAACGCGGCACTCTGTCAAAAGAGAACTTTAAGGACGTGACCGCCCTTCTGGAAGAAGCGCTAACAGCCCAGTGCATGCCAGGATATGGTGGGCCAAAAGAAGCTGAATTCTGTCAATACTTCTGCCAAATGATGGGAGGAGGATACGCTGACGGTGTCAGTTCCGGTTCCATGGCGGGCATGGCTGCGCTTGCAGGCGTTGGCGTGGAGCCATTTGGCGACATCATAGTCCCCCCCATGACCGATGCCGGCCCCGTCATGGCATGCATCTTTTTAGGATGTGTTCCAGTCCCCGCCGATGGCGAAACCCGAAGTTTCAATATCACCGCCGAAGGCATCGCCAAAAGGCTCACCAAAAGAACGCGTGCCATCATGATTGCCCACATTCCCGGAGAACCCGCAGAAATGGACGCCATAATGAAACTTGCCAACGCTGAAGGAATTCCTGTGGTTGAGGACTGCTCACAAGCTCATGGCGCAACATACGATGGCAAGCCTGTAGGGACTTTTGGTAAAGCAGCTTTTTTTTCCACCATGTTTACCAAACAATTGTGTACGGGTGGTCAGGGAGGAGTCCTTTATACAACCGATCATGCAGTGTATGAACGAGCCAGACTGTTCGCCAACAGAGGCAAGCCCTTTGATGTCCCGGCCCAGCAACAAGAGGACCGGATGCTCGCAGGAGTAAACGCCAGTATGGATGAAATATCCGCCACCTTAGGGTTGTCGCAATTGCGCACACTGAAAGAAAAGGTACAGCGAAGGCAGAATCTCAAGGAGCAGCTCAAGGAAGCAATCGTTGACTTCAAAGGTGTCCAGTTGGGGTGGGAACCGACCAAAGCCTTGTCTTCACCGTGGTTCCTTCGTCTTCGGATTGATACAGAACGACTGGGCGTGACAAAGGATCAATTTTGCGAAGCACTGACAGCAGAAGGGTATAGGGCTTCACCACACCTTCCAATGATGCCGACAATGCAGACATGGTATAAAAACAGGACAACACTCGGGTCTTCTGGATTTCCCTGGACCTCAGCGGAATACGACGGCCCCAAAACACCTGACTACCCTATTCCTGAGACCATCAAGGCAGAGCACAACCATTTCCGCATCGGATTTCACGAAAAATGGAGCGATGATGACATGTCTTTGCTGGCCTGTGCACTCCACAAGGTGGAGACTGCGTGTTTGAAGAAAGAGGCAAAATTCTGATGCGATATTCCACCAACGATATCATTTCAGCATATGAAAATCTTGGCGTCAGTCACGGCCAGACAGTGTTGCTCAAAGCGGACATTCGACCCCTCGGATTGTTTGCGTCCTCAGGAAATGAAACCGTTGTTGAAGCTCATATCAATGCCCTCAGCAAACTGCTCGACTTAAACCATGGGACATTGGTGGTCAGCGCGGGCTCACCGAGCCTATGCAACACGGACATACCCTATGATCCCGCTAACACTCCCTGCGAGATGGGCGTCTTATCCGAGTATGTCAGGACGCTGCCTGGCGCTGTGCGCAGTTATCATCCTTTCTACTCATACGCTGCCGTTGGCAAACATGCCGAGCACTTCTGTAGCCTTGGAGCCAGAGGCGTATTTGGACTAAACACGCCGAAAAAACGACTCATTGACGAGAACGCACTCTTCTTGAGCATAGGCAAGCATCCTCGCCTCACCTGTGCAGTCGTGCATCAGGTCGAGCTTACAATGGGAGTTCCTTACCGATACACTAAGGAATTTATCCACCCAATCGTCACGGACAGCGGAATACAGGAAGAGTCTTTTTACATGTATGTACTCAGGCGGGAATGCGACATTAAGCGAGACTACAATGAAAAGATTTTTACCTATTACGAAAAAGAACACACGCTGAACACACATTCTTTGGGCCTGGGAAAAGTGCACTCCCTCAGATTGGGCGACTACTACAAGACATGCCAAAAGGCATTTCTCGATGACCTATACGTCTGGCTCAAAGAAGAACCAAAAGAAAAAAGCTACAGGGTATAACCATGAGTTCTGACAACAACACCAACACTCTCACACAAGTGTGTGCCATACTCGCGCCACTTTTTGACGCTCCCATCGGACCTGAAGACTCCACTGAGACACTTCCTGAATGGGATAGCTTGCGCTACCTCGAAGTGGTCGGCACCCTTGAAAATGAACTTGAGGTGGAATTCACTTCTCAGGAACTGTTACGGCTCTCCTCGGTAAAACGCATAGTTGAAATCATTGACGCCAAAACCAACGCAGGCTGAGTGCTATGAATACGTGTGCGCCCACATTTGTTGTCAGCACAGGAAGATGTGCCACAACGTTGCTCGGACTCCTTCTGGGAGAAGCCGACACAACCCTCGTGCTCAACGAAGGACAGATACGTGACGCGCTCTGTCAGGGACCGCAGGTACTCAAAGCTCTGACATTGGAAAACAGAATCGCGTATGAAGAACCAGATCTGGCTGTCGATATCCTGAGAGAGAAACGACAGCCGCAGATTGCACAGCTCGCAAAGGAACGAGGACTGACGCACTATGTAGAGATAGCATACTATCTCTGTCCCTTTGTTGCTGCCCTACAAGAGGTCTTCCCGGATTCAAAAATCGTGTACGTACACCGAGACGGCAGAGATTTCGTACGTTCGGCCTACGTCAATGAAGTGCCGGATCCCATGCCTGTGGGATACACTGATCCCCGCCCTCTGGATGCGACTGAGAAATTCGTTGCCATGGGACGCCTCGCTCCATTGCCGGGTTCCCTCCAAGCAGCACAGTGGGATACATACACTCCCTTTGAAAAGAATGTCTGGTTATGGATGGAAACCAACCGCATCATTATGGAAGGCCTGAGATCATGGCCTGAGGCTTCGGTTATGACCATCGCAATGAAAAACATGCTGACTCCCGAAGGGCTTATGGACGTTGCCAATTTCATGAATATACATACACCATTACAAAGAACCGAAGCACTTCTAAAGCGCAAGATCAACTCACGCAATTCACGAATACTGACTCATTGGTCCACTTGGGACACTGAACACCGAGACGCTTTCAAGCGGCTCGGGCAGGGCATGCTTCAAACCCTGGGCTACGAAGCGAACGAAAACTGGCAGGTGGCACAATGCTGCTCATAGAACGATACAAGCACACAGCCAGTCAACTCGCAGAGGAACCCGCCGTCATCACGGTGGAGGGCGTCCACACCTTTGGTCAACTAAACGAACGGGCCATCAGTGTTGCCTCCTCTCTGGCCAAACGGGGCATAGGACAGGGAGATCGTGTCGCCATCCGTCTACCCCGCGGATTCAGATTTGTTGCCTGCATGATTGGAGTGATGCTGTCTGGAGCGAGTTACACGCCGCTGGATGCTCACCTGCCCATCCCGTATGTTGAGAAAGTTTTCAAACAGCTCTCACCGCACCTGACAATTATTGAACCCGACACAAAAATATTCGGAGACGATAAAGAAGTCTTGTTTGACGACCTTGCATCAAACGAGTCCCTGCAATTCACAGCACCCAAAAAAGACACTCCGGCGTATACCATTTTCACCAGCGGTTCCACGGGAGAACCCAAAGGGGTTGTCATTTCCCACGGGGCTCTCGCCTGTTTTACAGACTGGTGTACCACAGAGTTCAGTCCTTACGCCCGCTTGCCACTTCTCAACGTTGCCAACTTTTCTTTCGATCAGTCTGTTCTCGACATCGTCATGCTCATGGCAGCAGGTTGCCCCATGGTGTGTCTTTCCGGCACTCCGACCATCATGGAACTTGTCGGAGCCATGGAACAATATGAGGTCGCGTTTATCTCCACTGTTCCGAGCACATTCAGTATCCTGCTTTCCGCACCCGCGTTGCTGCGTCGCTTCTCGTTGGAGCATCTTCGTTGTGTTGTCCTCGGCGGTGCAGCTTTCCCGGAAGCAACCAGAAAGCAGCTCTTCTCATGGAAACCGGAACTCGATGTTTACAATCTGTACGGCCCCACTGAGGCAACAGTGTATTGCCTGTCACAGAAAGTAACCGCTGATACAAGTTCGCCTTTTCCCACCGTGGCTTTGGGCGCTCCCTTTCCCGGAATGCAGGCCTATCTGGTCAACGAAGGAGACCAGATTATTAATGGCTCTCCGGCTGACGGAGAACTTGTCATCAAAGGCGAGCAGGTAATGACAAAATATTTCAATGACACGAAGAAAACTTGTGCAGCCTTTACAATCAATACCCCCGAGTTGAAAGGGGGGAAAGTGTATCGCACCGGGGACATCGTGCACCGAGACGACAGTGGCACTTACTATTTCACAGGCCGTCGCGATGACCTCATCAAAACGAGTGGATACAGAGTCAGTCTCGCCACATTGGAACAAACGGCTCTGCAGCATTCGGCTGTGGCAGAAGCCGGAGCTGTCGCCATAGCCGAACCGACCATAGAAAACAGACTGGTACTCAGCGTTGTTCTGACTCCACAAAGCGGGACGACAATCAAAGATATCGATTTACATTTGAAAAAAGCTCTCCCTGCCTACATGCAGCCGGGAGAAATCCATACTCTCGACTCCCTGCCGAAAAATACTTCCGGAAAAATCGACAGGGCTGCTCTCAAACGAATGATGACGACCAAAGGATAACCAATGGAATTGAACGGGAATACACTGCATCAATGGATGCGCGACTTGTACCCTCTCTGCCGGAGTCTCACCGGCGATGGCGTGCGGGAAACACTCCGTTACTTCAAAGCCATCGTACCGGAACTGACTTTTCACGAAATTCCAAGCGGTAGTAATTGCTATGACTGGACCGTGCCGGACGAATGGAACATTGAGGACGCATACATCATTGACCCCGACGGCAATAAGATAGTTGATTTCAAGAAGCACAACCTTCATGTGGTAGGCTACTCCACACCAGTCAACATAGAACTGACATTGGAAGAGCTTCAACCCCACCTGCACTCACGTGAGGATATCCCTGACGCAATTCCTTACGTGACAAGTTATTATCAGAAACGATGGGGCTTTTGTTTGCCTCATACCCAGCGGGAAGCACTCAAGCCTGGTACATACAGAGCTGTCATCAAGAGCCGTCTGGAACCGGGCAGCCTCACATATGGTGATATCTATTTACCAGGAGAGCAAAAAGAAGAAATCCTCATCACTTCGTACACGTGTCACCCTTCCCTGTGTAACAATGAGCTCTCTGGTCCGATCATGGCTATCGGCCTGGCTGCATGGCTCGCCACACAGAAAAAAAGACGCTTTTCCTATCGTTTCTATCTCGGCCCGGAAACCATCGGAGCCGTTTGCTATATCAGCAAAAATCTTGAGTTACTTAAAGAACGATGTGTGGGTGGAATACTCCTCACCAACTGCGGGGACGAAGGCCCATTCACCATGATCCGATCCAGAAAGGGAGATACCCATATGGATGATCTTGCCCAACACGTCCTTCGCCACCACACGCCTAGACACAAAGTTCGCTCCTTCTTAGACAGAGCCAGCGACGAACAGCAGTTCAACTGCCCTGGCGTCGACCTTCCTTTCATTTCTATCCAGAGATCATATTATGGTTATGAAACCGAGTATCATACATCTCTGGACAATCTGGATTACGTCACCCCCACCGGACTTGACATGACGTTTTCTGTTTTACGAGAACTCATCAATGGGATCGAAAACAACATACATTATCGAGTGACCACCACATGCATTCCACAACTGGGCAAACGAGGACTGTATCCAACCCTGAGCGACATTCACTCGGGCGACACAGTGGAATCCATGCTCGATTTTCTCACGTACGCGGACGGCTCTCTCAGTTTGCTTGAATTGGCTGAGACTATTGAAATTCCTTTTTTTGAAGCATTGCAACTGGCTGAAAAGTTTTCTGCACACGGACTCATTAAATCCGTTTCCCCCTGCAACAGCCCATGGCTGAGACAGATTTCCGCTGACACCAGAATCAATACACCGCAGCAACCAAATACATCGAGGTAATATCATGTTCAACGGCAGCAATATGCTCGTGACTGGTGCCACTGGCTCCTTCGGTCAATCTTTCATAGAGAACATCCTCAAATCATACTCGCCCAACAAGTTGATCATCTTCAGCCGGGATGAACTCAAACAGTTCCACATGGAGCAAAAATTCTCCGGCAAGGATCATCCCTGTCTCCGGTATTTTCTCGGCGACATCCGTGACGACCGTAGACTGCGGATAGCTCTCAAGGGTGTTGACTATGTTGTCCACGCAGCCGCCCTCAAACAGGTTCCGGCAGCAGAGTACAACCCCTTTGAGTTCATTCAGACCAATGTCATCGGTGCACAGAATCTCATTGAAGCCGCCATTGAATGCAATGTCAAAAAAGTGCTGGCCCTGAGTACAGACAAGGCGGTGAATCCGCTCAACCTGTATGGAGCCACCAAGCTCTGTTCGGACAAGCTGTTCATTGCGGGTAACGCGTATTCAGGCCAGGGCGGCACCCGATTCAGCGTAGTTCGATACGGCAACGTATTGGGCAGCAGGGGTAGTGTGCTTCCTGTATTCATGAAATACAGAGACTCAGGTAAAATTCCTGTGACAGACCCTCGCATGACCCGTTTCTGGATTCGAATCGAAGACGGTGTTGATTTTTGCCTTGAGCGGATGAAAACTATGCTGGGTGGAGAAATCTTCGTACCCAAACTCCCGACCATGAACATTGTAGATCTCGCCAAAACTGTTTGCCCTGACTGCGACATCAACGTCATCGGCATACGGCCCGGCGAGAAAATCCACGAAATCCTCATCCCCAGAGACGAAGCTCGCAATACTGTGGAATACGAAAATTACTACACCATCATGCCACCCAGAATGTACGGTTCACACGAAGAGTATGTTCAGGGCGGCACCCATGTCTCGGACGACTTTGAATATGAATCCAGTTCCAAGGAATGGCTGTTGAGCCAAGAAGAATTCCGACGGATTCTCGACGATTATGAAACGGGAAAAAAAGACTGAGATGAAAAACGGCGCCAACAGACTCGTCATGGGTTCGGCCCAGCTGGGCATGGACTACGGCATTGCCAACACACGGGGCATGCTTCCGAAGAACGACTCGCTGAATCTGGTCAGCAAAGCGCTGGATTCCGGAGTGCGTCGATTCGACACGTCCTCACATTACGGATGTAGTGAGGACGTGCTTGGTCACGCCTTGCGCAAACTCGACACCACAAACACTGCCAAGGTGACAAGCAAGCTGGACCCAGCCATCCCACCAACCGACATGAAAAGAGTCCTGCACATTGTGCAAACATCGACGGAAAGACTGGGTGGCCCTTTGGACGCCCTCCTGCTGCATGACGAAACCATACTGGATCACTGGAATGAACAGGTCGAAGAGACATTACAAGAATTACTGAATACAGGCTTAACACGTCGTGTGGGAATATCTGTCTATTCCCCCCAATACGCTCTTGCTGCACTGGAAATACCTATCCTGACCGTTCTCCAGATCCCAGGGAATGTTCTGGATGACCGTTTCGAAAAAGCCGGCGTACTGAATCGAGCCACTGCAAATGATATACGTTTGATGGTTCGATCCGTGTTCCTGCAAGGACTGCTCGCCATGGAGTCGGAAGAACTGCCTGACCGGATGGCGTATGCAAAACCATATGTCGCCCAGTATCATGCCATTGCCAAGGCACACGGGGTCTCTCCGACTGTAGCGGCTATGTCATATGTCCGACAGGCATTCCCTTCGGCTCACATTATTTTCGGTGCCTTGTGCAGTTCACAACTGCTCCAAAACGTCCACGCTTTTGAATACTCCATGCCCCCTGCGGCCTATGCCGACTTTCGCGACCAGTTGACCGACATTCCGGAAAATATATTAAATCCGAGCTTGTGGCCTTGTAAAAAGTAACCTTGTTACCCCCTGAGTATTATGGATAACACGACACAAAACATTTACGAAACCAGCCTGACTCTCCTTGAGAATCCCAAAGAGATCTCGCTCATAGAGCGTTCCTCGGCCACTGTCGCCTCCACATCCTCCCGTGTTGTCGAGGTGCCGTGGAGTGCGGCCTGCTTGGGCAGACTGAAACCAAGCAGATTGTTAGACGTAGGATTCAGTCTGGCCAGCATCGATTATCTCGGGCTACTCCTTGGCTATGCAAAACGCCCGAAAACCACCTTGTGTGCCGTTGACATCGTCAAACCAGAACGGGTTCGCACCCGTTACCCCGAAGCATGGTGGTCGCAGATCGAATCTCTGGACGTCAGGCAGGCTGACATTCGCGCAAACCCGAAGTTCGATCAACTGTTCGACGCCATCACATGCGTTTCAGTCATTGAACACATCGGCTTTGACAAAGCGTCCAAGGACAACCCTGACAGTGCCTTTGTCCGCCAGAAAGACCCAGGCGAAGTAAATACCATACGTCCGTCGGATGTGGACAAAGAAGTCATGGCTGCCATGGCAAAGCTCCTTGCTTCGAATGGACGACTCATCATTTCCGTCCCCATGGGCAAAGGCGGCCCGGTCATACTCAGGGACAGTCTCGGGTACTATTGTGTGCAATGGGAATACTCTCCACACGATTGGGAAAACCTGATTCATGGCAACGAGTTTATCCTTGAGGAAGAACTTTTTTACGGCGTGGATGATGATCTCATTTGGAAAAGAGTCAATGGCCCCGCAGACCTTGCCGCCTTGGATGCGGTCCACTTGAGCCACTCCCGTGGCGTAGGCATGGCTGTTCTGCGAAAAGCCTAATTTCACGAGTACAAGGAGATATTGTGTCAGAAGACTGGAAACGCAACCTTCCACTCAAGGTCCGCATGAGAATCGCCCTTCGGGACGGCTGGCTTCGGTACGTTACAAATCCGATACAACTCTATCGAAGACGCCATGGATTGGCTGACCGGGACGTTTTTGGGCAGATCAAGATCCAGACCAATTATACCTGTACTCGGCAATGCCGTTTCTGCCATTATGGACAGGAATCAAAACCAACGCCGCAGGTCATGCCCACAGAAGTTTTCAAGTCCATCATTGATTCTCTGGCTCGCATCGACTACGCAGGCAGTGTCGGAATTTTCGAAATCAACGAACCTTTCTCGGAAAAAAGGATAGTTGAATTCCACGTCCTTGCACGGAAAAAACTCCCCAAGTGCTGGCTCTATCTCGCCTCCAATGGCGACCTCATCAAAAAAGGAATAGTAGAAGAACTCTTTGAAAACGGGCTGAATATTCTCTACCTCAACTCGTATGATGAAAAGGCAGTTCCGAGGAATCTGGAATTCATCAACTCGCTCAAACCCGAACATCAGGCAATGACGCACCATATGAACCGGACCTATCAAGATGACTGGGAGTCTCGCGCTGGAAATATCGGTCAATACTTCAAAGGATTCACCAATAATCCTTGCGACATAGTCTACAATCTCTGCTATATAAAGCCTTCAGGAACCGTACACCCGTGCGTCAACGATTTTCATGACAAAGTAATCCTCGGCAACGTCAACGACATCGATCTCATGGAGATTTGGCACGGTCAGAAAATGTCTCAACTACGTCAGCACCTCAACGAGGGAAACCGCAATTGCAACAATCTCTGCTCCCAGTGTGACTATCCAGGATATCGCAGCCTGCCGAGCGTACCGATGAAATGGCGCATCAAAAGACTCTTTCGACAATAACAGCAAAAAGAGAAACACCATGTCTGATACTACAGCCGGAACTTTATACGAAAAGTATTATGAAAGCTCTGCCAGCTTTTTCAAATACCCCAATGAATTCATCGTCAAGGGGTTCTACTCTTTTATCAATCGGGACCCGTACGCTGGCCCTTCAGTTTCAACCGGACGAGCCTTGGACTTTGCATACGGAAGCGGCTCCAATTCCGTCTTCCTCATACAGCAAGGTTATGAGACCCATGGTGTGGAGGTGGCCTCAAGTGCCCATCAACTCTTGGTCGAGAACCTCCGTTGGCACGGCCTCTCGGAAAAACTGGCCACACCATTCGTAACCATTGACGAAGCATGGAAGAAACTGCCCTTTGAAGACAACTTCTTCAACCTGGCAATCGCCAACCATGTTCTCTACTATTATTTCACACCTGAAGCATGGAACCATGTTACTTCGGAGCTCTTCCGATGCCTTGCACCCGGCGGCATGCTTCTTCTGTCTCTCATGGCACCCGAGCACCCCACCTGTGTCGAAGCCACACCTCTCGGTGATGGGATATATCAAACACCAAAAGGGGCCCTGGCGGGCCAGACATTTCGCGGAATAAAGTCTCTTGACGAAGTAAAGACCTTGCTCCCCGACTTCGAGGAGGTATCCCGAGGTCGTATGCAAGAAGAGTGGCAGGGGTCCGGAGGACAGGACATCTGGTTGTATTGCGCCAGAAAGCCTTTAAACGACTAAATCCAAGGAAGACCCATGACCACTCGCAACGAACAGTCTGTCGAGACACAGGAGCAGGCGTTCCTCTCCAAAGCCGCTGATGGATATTTCGAACGAAACTATTCTCCTGACAATGAACATGAGAAACTCAAGGACGATAGAATAATCCGACTCCACGAATCCCTCCCGCTGGCTCCACCGAAACGGATGCTTGAAATCGGCTGTCTTACGGGCTTTCGTTGTGAACTTTTCCGCCAAAAATTCGGGACTAAGGCATATGGAGTTGATCCGTCCGGCAATGCTATCGAGCACGGGCAAAGACTTTACCCCGACATCCAACTCGACGTGGGTGTCGTGACACAGATGCCCCAATACTCCGAACCGTTCGACTGCGTCGTATTAGGGAATTTCCTGTATTGGGTAGACAGACAAAGCCTGTTCAATGCCGCTGCTGCCATCGACGCAGTACTGGCTGATAAAGGCATTCTTTATCTCGTTGATTTTGACATGGCGTATCCACACAAGCAAATATACCACCATCAAAACGGAATACATACATACAAAATGCCTCACTTCAAGATGTTCGATTGGCATCCACACTACTACATAGTCCACCAGACATATTATCTGGATTCTGACCATACATTTGAATTGCCCCGGCATGACTGCACACAAATCACCGTCCTTCGCAAAGATTGCGACCAGGGGTTTGCACAAGCACCCGAGAAAGAAGGCTAGGAGTAAACCGTGTTTAATCATCTCGTCATAGATATCGCAGGCAGATGCAATGCTCACTGCAAATGGTGCACAACCGGTCGTGCTAATGTCGCCGGCAAACCCAAGGGCGGATTCATGGAACCGGACGTCCTGGCGGAAGCCCTTGATTCCATGCGCAAACAGAAAATCATATCGCCCGAAGCAATAATATTTCTCTACAACTGGGGTGAACCATTTTTGCATCCAAAATTCGAAGATATTGCCAGGGTCATTGCCGAACGCGGACACCAATTCGTAGTGAGTTCCAACCTCTCTGCCTACCCAAAAATCAAAGATAAAACCATTCTTTCCCACTTTCGGGCCATTGTCGCGTCAATGCCCGGATTCAGCCAAACGTCGTATGACCGCCAGCACGGTTTCTCTTTTGAAAAAATCAAACAAAACATCACCCAGATGGTTTCCTCTTACCGCGCAAATGGTTTTACAGGAAAGGTACAAATCAAATATCACGTCTACCAATTCAATCTGAACGAAGCACCTGCTCTGTTTGAGTTCGCCAAAGAATTGAACATCTGCGTACAGCCCACATTCGCTACATTCGCGGACCTTGGCCTTTACATGGATTATCTTGAAGGTACTCTTTCCAGGAAAGAAGAACGAAAGATATCAAAAGAGATGTTACTTTCAGGCGTTGCCGAAAAAGAGATGCATTTGCCCGAGGACTATGAATGCCCATATTATGAGGCCCTCATCCTCAATGAAAAGGCTGAAATTGTTACCTGTTGCATGGTCACTCCAGAGATGGAAGATTTCGTAATCGGAAGCCTTGCGAATATTCCCCCCGATGAAATAAGCACCCGCAAACGTCAACAAGCTGTGTGTGAACGCTGTATCAGACTTGGTGTCCCGGAACTGATAGCTCAAAGAGCGTACCCGCTTTTTCTCGATGAAATAGACCTCTCGCTCGCTCTCGTTCCTGACAACAGGCCCGTGGTTATATGGGGTGCTGGTGTCATGGCCAAACGTATGGCTGAGCGCCTGAACTCTGTGGGCATAACGGATATTCAGTTCATCAAAGATGAATTGACGGATGCGCCCACAGACCTACCAGAGAATATGATTGTTGGATCTTCGATTCTCGCCGACAACGAAAACAATAACTTTTTCATTGTTGCAAATGAGTTTGTCGCCCCCAGCGTCGAACGTCTGCAAGAGTTGGGTTACCGCAACAAAAAAGACTATCTCGTTAACACTATTGCAGCCCATGGTTAGCCTCAACGGAACTCAAAGCCATGAGTTGAAATTTAATACTCAGAGAAAAAGGACAACTTTTCCTTTCAGAAAAAGAGCATGATGATGATGAAAAAGACAAATCAAGCTGATGGTTTTTTTTATGAAGACAGAGACAGAATCACCCGCCATGCGGCAAATCGCATACTCTCAATAATTTGTCCTTTCATAAACCCGACATCTGTAGTCGACGTTGGCTGCGGAGTCGGGACATGGCTTTCTGTCAGTCAAGAAATGGGAGCGACTAAAGTCCTTGGATTTGACGAGGATTATGTCGACAGAGATCTCTTACAAATCCATAATGATGATTTTATCAGTTGTGATCTGAACAATAAAATCCCGATCACACAACAGTTTGATCTGGCGATATCCCTTGAAGTAGCTGAACATCTCCACAAAAATCGTGCTGAAAGCTTTATTGCCGAATTGACGAGCGCATCCCCGTATGTCCTTTTTTCTGCTGCCATTCCATGGCAGGGAGGGAATGGTCATAAAAATGAACAGTGGCAGAGCTATTGGTCAGATCTTTTCGGCAGGTTTGGATATTCAAAAGTCGATTGCATAAGACCTCTAATTTGGAATGATGAAGACATTCCAATTTGGTATAAACAAAACACCCTGCTATACGTAAACCAATCACATTTCACTCATGTAGAAGACCTCGCAACCCGTTACAAAGACACTCATACAGATGTGGTCCACCCAGGTCTGTACTTGTTGAAAGCGAAAAGGCCCCTCTCGGTAAAATTGGCATTCAAGCTCTTCAGGGCTTCCCTGAAGCATGCCCTGTTCGGGCGATAACGCATTTTCTGAACTGTTATTTTCAATTTTCTAACGCGCCATGTTTCCAAAACCACAACAGTCATGAACTATACAACTGAACACATCGAAGCCTGCATCTGCACATATAATGAGGAGCAGAACATCACGGCCTGCATCCAATCTATCCGCACTGCCGGAATATCTCGTATTCATGTGGTAGACGCCGGTTCGGAGGACCTGACGGTCTCCCTTGCAAAACACGCTGGAGCGGGAGTAACGATTTCAGCCAAGGGTTTGGCAAGCCAGCGCCAGGTAGGACTTGAAGCCTGTAGAATGCCATTCCTGCTCTATGTAGACGCGGATGACCGTCTCGACCCTTCATGTCCCCTTGAACTGCTTGAAGAGTTGAAAACGCATCATGCCGACGCCATTCAGGCCAGTCTGCGGGTCGAAAACCCTCAAAGTTACTGGCAAAGAGGAATGGATTCCCTCTTGCACTATTGTATTTCCACCCCTGGTCCAACCACCATGGTTGGCCGCCCGGCCTTATACCGAACGGATTCCCTGCTTCGTGTGGGGCTGGACCGCAGTTTCGACGGCGTCGGGAATGAGGATGCCGCCCTTTCAATTCGTATGGAGGCAGCCGGAATGCGTCAGAGAATCGGCACAGCCCTTTGCTACCGCCACCATCCAAGAACGTTCATGAATAACGCCAGGGCGTGGATCAAATATGGCAAAGGTGACGCTCGGCTTATTCAAAATTATCCGAAAAAGGCAAAGGCTGTCCTGTGGCACATTCTGGTGCGCTATCCCGTGCTCCGCTCCTGCGACATGATCAAACAGGGAGATTTCGTACTTATTGGATTCCCTATATGCGCAGGATTGATACGTCTGATAGGAATGATCGTCGGATTCCTCAACAATTTCGGCACACAAACTGCATCAAATCCACAGGATTCAAAAAGCGAACAGAGGAAATGATGAACCACAATCTCGATATGCAAAAACGGGCAGCCGCAACTATTCCGGGCATGACTCAACTCCTGTCAAAACGTCCGGACCAATTTTCACTTGGCGCATGGCCTGGCTACTTTACCAAAGCCAGTGGAACGACGGTATGGGACATGAACAACGAACCATATCTTGATATGAGCCTGGGAGGCATCGGTGCGACAATCCTTGGCTATGCAAACCCTGAAGTGGACAAGGCCGTCATGGAAACCATACGGAACGGCGTTGCAACAAGCCTCAACTGCCCGGAAGAAGTCATACTTGCCGAAAGGTTATGCGATATACATCCCTGGGCCGACATGGTTCGCCTGACTCGTTCCGGCGGGGAAGCCATGGCTGTCGCTGTACGCATCGCCCGTACTGCCACCCGCCGCAGCCGCGTCGCGTTTTGCGGCTATCACGGATGGCACGACTGGTATCTTGCCGCCAACCTCCAGGACGACACCTTGGGTGAACACCTGCTCCACGGCCTTGATGCGGGAGGAGTTCCCAAGGAGTTGGCCGGAACAGCGCTTCCTTTCAAGTACAACAAGCCGAATGAGCTTGATCAGATCATTGACAAAACCAATGGCGATCTTGCCGCCATCGTCATGGAACCTATCCGCAGCACTCCGCCGGAGCCAGGGTTTCTTGAACATGTTGCAGCACAGGCCAAAAAATGCGGCGCAATTTTGATCTTCGATGAAATATCTGCCGGTTTCCGCCTTGGACTCGGTGGCTCGCACAAGTTCATTACCTCGATCACTCCGGACATTGCCGTGTTCGCCAAGGCGCTGGGCAATGGTTACCCCATTGCCGCTGTCATAGGAACACAATCGGTCATGTCTGCCGCCCAGAATTCCTTCATAAGCAGCACCAACTGGACAGAACGAATCGGCCCTACCGCGGCACTCGCCACACTGAACATTATGGAGCGTGACAACCCCTTTGACGAATTGAGCAGACTCGGTCGAACCATCAAGCAGGTATGGAAGCATGCAGCCGAAGCAAACGGCCTGAGAATCTCAATAGGCGGCATGGACCCCATGGCGCATTTCCGATTCATCAAGGAGCACGATATCTGCAAAGCCCTTTTCGTCGAAGCCATGCTCAAACAACGCATACTTGCCAGCGCCCTGTTCTACTCCATGAGTGCACACACTGATCAGGATATCCAACGTTACGCCGAAGCATCCAAACCGGCTTTCAAACACATTGCCGAAACAATGCAATCCGACAACCCTGCTGCGTACTTGACGGGTGCCCCGGCGGCCAGCGGCTTTACTCGATTGGCGTAAACCGGCGGGAACACTATGGCTCACGACATCAAAGCGCACACCATACTCATAACCGGAATCTCCGGGATGCTCGGGCTCAATCTCGCGCTCATGCTGCGCGACACCAATCGAGTCATCGGAACTGTCCTGGCTCATCCGGTAAAACTATCTGGCGTATCGTGCCGTCAAATGAATCTGGCTGACCCCCTGTCCATCACGGAGGTCATCGAGGCATCAGCCCCTGATACTGTGATCCACTGTGCAGCCATGACCACCGTAGACGGCTGTGAATCAGACCCGGAGATGGCTATACGGATCAACGGTGAAGCCACCGGCCTTGTCGCCAAGGCGAGTGCCGATGCCAGGGCAAAACTGGTATACATCTCAACGGACGCCGTGTTCAAAGGAGACCGGGGCGAATATACTGAAAACGACCACACCGACCCGGTCAACACCTACGGTAGATCAAAACTTGTCGGAGAGGCTTTGGCTGTAGAGAACCACCCGGCTCCACTCATTTTACGAACAAACATTTTCGGTCTGACAGGCCGTCCCGGCCAGGGACTTGCCCGATGGATTCTGGATCAAGGAAAAGCCAACAGATCATTCACGGGGTTCACGGACTCAACATTTACTCCTCTCCTCGTCAACTCCTTGGGAGAAGTGATCATGGAATGTCTGCAATCGGGTATTACAGGCATCCATCACGCCGCATCAGTTGACGCTATGAATAAATACAATTTTGCACGAGAATTGCTTCAGGAGTGGGGATATAACCCCACCCTTGTCAGACAAGGATTCATAAGCGACATTAATTTCACAGCGCCGCGGCCAACCAATTCCGCTCTTGACGGCAGCCGGTTGAACGCATTGCTTCATCGTAATACCGGCGTTTCCGTACAAACGAATATTCGCCGTATGCACGCTCTGGCACAGGCCGGGTTGACCGCAGAACTTGAAAACGCATTTCACCCATGAATAAGGAAATACGCATGAATTCCATAACGATTCAGAATCAGCTCATTGGTCCGGGAAACCCCACATATTTCATTGCCGACATCGCCGCCAACCACGATGGCGACCTTGATCGAGCCGTGGAGCTCATTCGACTGGCAGCAGAAGCTGGTGCAGACGCTGCAAAGTTCCAGCACTTCACAGCAGACAAAATCGTAAGCCAGAAAGGATTTGACCGTCTGGGCAACAAAGCTGGACATCAGGCAAAGTGGAAAAAATCAATTTCAGAAGTATATGCCGATGCCTCGGTGCCACGCACATGGACTGCTGCACTGCATCAAGCATGTGTTGACAATGGTATCCACTTCTTTTCCACACCATATGATTTCGAAGCGGTTGACCTGCTGGATGAATTTGTTCCAGCTTACAAAATCGGGTCCGGTGATATCGATTGGGCAGAGATGCTTGATTATATTGCGGGGAAAAACAAACCAGTTTTATTGGCTACCGGAGCTTCGAGTCTGGGCGATGTCTGTCGATCCGTAGACCGCATTCTCCAAACCAATGACCAACTCGTTCTTATGCAGTGCAACACCAACTACACCGGCAGTACTGATAACTTTGCCCACATCCATCTCAATGTACTCAAAAGCTATGCCACCCTGTATCCCCAAATAATACTGGGATTATCGGATCACACTCCAGGGCTGACAACAGTGCTCGGTGCTATTGCATTGGGTGCGCGGATTATTGAGAAGCACTTCACCGACGACGACACAAGGACCGGTCCTGACCACGGGTTTTCTATGACCCCAAAAACGTGGCGGGAGATGGTGGACCGTGCGCGAGAACTGGAAAAAGCCATGGGAAATCCCCTCAAACAGGTAGAGGCCAACGAACAACAAACTGTCTGTATCCAACGTCGCTGTCTGCGGGCATCCCGGCCCATTGCCAAGGGAGAAGTCCTCACAAGCGACATGGTCGCCTCCTTGCGCCCAGCACCTGCAGGATCCATTTCTCCATGGGATGCAGTCCACGTTGTTGGACTAACCGCCTCCCGGGACTTTGAATACGGTGAAGAGTTGCGATGGAATGCGCTTATTTCCGAGTAACCACACGAACACGAAGCAGAGCTATGCGTATAGTCATTGTATGTAATCAGGAAACCCCCCACATCATCCAGTTTCTGGAAACATTTCTTGAAGCTGGACACACGGTAGGGCTTGTCTTTCTGACACCGGATTCAGGAAGCCTCCTGCCCCCAGGGGCAAAAACCCTCTGGCGCTCAACGCATCCGCTGACCTCTCCACTGGATGTGGCCGACTCCGCAACGACAATAGCCGATCATGTACAACCGTTCATGCCTGACGTTTTGTTTGCAGCACCGCTGGATACAGCTGCCTATGCTGCAGCCTTGATGCGTTGTGGGCCGGTGGTGGCAGTCTGCATGGCCTATGACATTCTCCTGAATGCAGAACAGAACATCCAGCACATGGATGCCGTGAAACAGAGTCTCTCCAATGCACAGCGAGTACTTGTAGACAACCGGTTCCTCGTGGACAAGGTCATAGCCCACGGCGTCAATTCTCCTGCACACATTGCCTGTATGCCCTACGGCATCAACCTGAGCCGATTTGCGAAGGCTCCACACGTGACGGATCGCGCTATAAAACTCCGTACCGAGTTGGGCCTCGGCGCAGAGGAGAAGCAAGATGTTTTAGTTGTCGCCAACAGGCGACATGACCCCCTGTATTATCCACAAACCACGCTCAAAGGATTTGCGGCTGCCCTCAAAGAATGCCCGCAACTGTTCCTTCATATGGCCGGTTCAGGGAGCATGACGGAAGAACTCAAAGCGCTTGCAGCCACCCTCGACATCACAGATCGGGTCCACTTTGCGGGTTGGCTGGAACAGGAAGATCTGCCTGTAAGCCTTGCGGCCGCTGACATATATGTCAGCAGTTCCAGTGTGGACGGCAGCTCCATCTCCATGTTGCAGGCCATGGCTTCCGGCCTCCCCATCATTACAACGGACATCCCCGGGAATCAGGAATGGGTCGCCCGGTCGCACTGCGGCATGTTGACTCCTGTGGGGGACGATACGGCATTGGCGCACGCACTCTGCTCTCTGGCTGCCATGGACCCGAAAGAACGTGGCCGGCTCGGAAAGGCCGGTCAATCTTTAGCTGAAAACGAAGCAGATTGGAAAACCAACTCAAAAAAGATCCTCCAACTTGTCCATGAAGCCGCAACCTGTCATCAAGGGGGCATGTAATGAAGAGCGTTATCATCATTCAAGCCCGCACCAATTCTTCCCGGCTGCCTGGCAAGGTGCTGCAATCACTGGCTGGACAGGCCATGATCTTTCACGTTCTTGATCGCGCCCGACAAAGTGATGCTGACGATGTGATACTGGCAACGTCCCGTGAAGCAAGCGACGATGAACTCGCCCAACGAGTAATGAAGCAAGGATATCCCGTTTTCAGAGGAAGCCTTGATGATGTCCTCGACAGATTTTACATGGCCGCTCTTGAACTCCAGGCGGACACGATCATCCGCCTCACCGGCGATTGCCCATTGGTGGACCCGGAACTGATCAATCGCTGCCTGGACAGGCACCAGCAAGGAGGCTGTGATTACGTCAGCACCGCGTACCCCAACCCAAGCTATCCAGATGGACTTGATGTAGAGGTTTTTTCTATCAAGATACTTGAAAAAACATGGAAAACAGCTCGCAAACCATCAGAGCGTGAGCATGTCACGCCATATATCTGGAAGCATCCCGAACTGTTTCGACTTGAGACCATTGCCTCACCAACAAACCTGTCCCACTTGCGCTGGACAGTGGACGAACCTCAAGACATGGAATTCATGCAACAAATTTTTACACGAATCGATCCGGGTACAGCACGAATGAAAGACGTGTTGGCAATTCTGAAATCCAACCCGAAAATTCAGGATATCAACCACGACATAGCCCGCAATGAAGGATACCTGGCAAGCCTTGAAAATGATGCCAAGGTAGCCAAAGGATAGACCGATGCCCCAAATAAAACGAAAAGAATCAGACATCAGCATGTCTGAGCTCCAAAGAGAGTATGATAAGGGAACGAACCTTATTCAATACATACGCACGGAAACCGGTCAGAAAGACGTCTCTGCACGAATAATTCTTAAAAGCTATGATATACAGGCTGGTTCTTACATCGCATCATTGTCCGAACCCGGCGTCCCGACATTCCAGAAGGAACGGGCTGAGGACATTGTGACAAATTTGAAAGGACTCAAATTTGATTCCCTCGTGGAAGCGGGGTGTGGAGAGGCCACCACCTTGGTCTACCTGCTCAATGCACTGACCAGTCGTCCATCCCGAATTGCTGGATTCGACATATCGTGGTCACGAATCAAGTTTGCCCGACATCACGCAACAGACAATGGAATCCTAGGGAATTTCTTCATGGGTGAAATGACGCATATTCCCCTACCCTCCAATTCCTACGACATGGTTTTCACCTCCCATGCAATAGAGCCGAATCGAGGGACAGAACGGGAAATCCTGGCTGAAATTCATCGTGTAAGTTCCCGGTATGCCGCTCTTGTGGAGCCCTGCTATGAACTCGCAACCTCGGAAATGCGCGAACACATGGACACTCATCGCTATTGCAAAGATCTGGCGCATCACGCTGAGGCCGCAGGCTTTACCATCCTTAAACATCATTTGCTGGAAAAAACCAACAAAGGGCGGACCATGATTTTGTTGCTGGAGAAAGACCTCTCAGACAACACAGCCGTCGAAGAATTTGCCTGTCCCCAATGCGCAACAGAGCTCACGCCCCATGCTGGACACCTCTACTGCAAGGAGTGCATGACAATGTATCCGATTATAGATTCCATTCCTTGCCTGCGAAAAGAAAACGGTATTATTGCCAGTAAATTTCTCAACAATCCGGTGTAGACGTCATGCGAATACTTTTTGTGCAACAAACCCCGGACCTGCGAAGTGCTACTTTTGCCAGGATGCTCCACGCGGCAGGATGCGAAACCGATATATTCCATCTGATTTCCGGCTCAGCTTCTCGTGCACCGGGACTCTTCACCGCTCCATTCTCTCGCTGTCTCCATCCGGAGGATTATCACGACCTCGCAGCCATAGCCGGACGGTATGACCTCACTGTTTGTCAACTCCCATCAGGAGAATTGGCAGGGATGTGCCGTTCTCTCCCCTACCCATGTCTTTTTGATCTCACTGAACACGGCGAAATCCCAAAAGATTGGCACCCTAACAACACACATGGAATTCTTTGCGTCCCCCAGTCAAAGCACACGATAAAAAAGGATATTATATTACCCACTGGCATCCTCTTTGACGACCTACCCCCCGGTCCGCTTTTTCCTGGCAAGACAGAGGCCGAGAATCCATCGGTATGTGTCCCCCTCAATTTCGGGGACATGGAAGACCAGTTACCACGATGGGTCATTGAAGAGTTTGAGGAAGCGGGTATCACTCTCAAGCCAATTCGCTTGTACGGTGAGAACCATTCTGTATGGGACAGCTTAACCGCCTTGATAACAGACATTTCGTCGTCCTCAGCCGCCCTCCTTCCTCTGGGATGCACCCCATCCGATGGAAGGCTCGCACTCGTTCACGCAGCAGGATTACCAGCACTGTCTCTGGACAATATTGCTGTATCCGCTGAAGCAGTGACCAACCTTCAACAAGGGATGGTCCGCCCCATCTTCGACTCGGCCTGCGCCATGCGTACCGTACAGGATGTCAGGGACCAGGGACCACTCCTCGACACGTCAACATCCGAACTGTTCACCGTATGCGAAAGGTTAGCCCGAAAGCACATCCATACGCGGGGAGCAACGGTCGACGAGGCTCTTGTCAATCTTCTTGATCGACCAAAGCACGATGTCTTGCAAACGGTTGCTGAGAATGATCGCGAGAACTGTACGGACACCCTTCACCTCATGGAAGATAATGAGATCCAAGAGGTACTGCTTGCCGCTTCCGAAACCGAAGATCAACACATCTTTAATTTCCCACTACGCCCGCGAACCAGTCATGAAGATCAATTGATGGGTCAAATCAGAACTGAGTCATGGTGGATGGAAACACTCTCCGACTATTTCGAGGATGTTCGATCCTCCGGAAATCAGAAGGATGGCCATTTCACCTGCCAAGTGCAAATGCAGTCACGGACGTGGGACGACACCATCCACCTCTGTTCAAAATGGCAGACAGCCACCCAAAACAGACTGACCAGGTACCGAGCGGCATGGCACATTTTGAGTGACCTGTTGCCGTGGGAAGGACGCATCCTGTTCATCGGGTCCAATCCTTTATGTCAAAATTTCTACACGGCTGACTTTTTCGGTGTGGACACGGTGATACACGTCGACCCGGACCCGACCAACAATCCTGACGTGGTTGCCTACGGCGAAGACCTTTCGACTATCGAAGACCAGAGCATCGACGGCGTGGCATACTTTGGCACCCCTTATGTCATGAACAACCCACAGACATTTATGGCGGAAGCTTCTCGGGTGTTGAAACCGGGTGGACTCCTGAGTGGCGGATTCAACGGTCTGGCTGCACGCTGGACCGGAAAACCATACGTCACAGGCGCATGCAAGGAATCGTCAGAACAATGGACATTCACACCTCGTGAAATAATCCGACTTCACCCGGAAGACATGCGGTTGACCCATCTGTGGCGCACCGGAAACTGTTATACTTATACCAGCGCGCTCAAGAGGGGGTAGCCTTGACTATAACAGATACTCCCCGTCCCTCATTGGCAACCACGGCAATAGAGATGGCTGTCACGGCCTTTGAATCTCCAATCTTTGACACGAAACTCGGTTTCTGGCGACGCGCCATGCACTTGCCATCCGGGCAAGTGGATCCGGCACCACACTACTATTATGGATTGTGCAATCTGTATGGAATAGTTCAAGCCAAGCGCCTTTTGCCTGATCTGTCCAAGTGGGACGAGACTCTTTCCCAAGCTGCTCACTTTCTTTTGAACGAAGTCGGTGACCATGCCATGTTGGGATATGATTCACCCAAAGTCTCCACCAACCTCGATCAATACAGCTGTGCACTGCTTCCGGCAGCTTTATGCGCAGGATACGAAATATTACACGATGAGTCTGTCCTGACCAAGGCCCAAAAGGTATATGCCGCTTACCAGGAGCGTTTCCCCTTGAGGAAAAAACGATGTGTGCAGGCAAGTAATCATGCCGTACTTTCCGCTCTATACCTCTACGAGCTGACCGATAATGACGCATACAGGCAAGAAGCGTTGCAAGAAGTCCGTTTCCTTTTGGATCATTGCAGGTTGACAGGTGTTCCCGCTACGGGGACGTTCACCGACGATGGCACCATTACAGGCTTTTCCCGACATTGCTACGGTACTTGGGCTTTGATGGCCTTGAACGCGATTTCACCGTCTCAAGAATATGTGGACAGCGCGGCCCGGTCGCTCCGCTGGTGGAAGGGTGTTCAACGACCGAGCGGTATGTTCCCCTTTTTCTATGATGTGACCCGTGGCTACTGGATCGACACAACGACCTATGCAGTGCATCAGGAAGGCATGTTGCTCTTGTCTGCATGGGATATCGCAACTCAACACCCAGGCGAATTCAATGAAATGATCGAACTTGCCATGGGAGCCTGTCTCAATAACCAATGGCGATTCCACGCACCTACGGGCTGGACCGCATTCCGGCGAAGCAACCGACAAACCGATGTCGTCTATTCTTACGAACTCGGTTGGCAGATACTCGGCCTCGCCAAAGGTCACGCCTGGAGGAACAAGTCATGAGACTGAATGTCCTGGCAGAAATACTGGATACGCACGCCATTGAACTGCTGACAGCTCTCCGATCCATGGGGGTACGACTTTCGCTCGTTCTCCCTGAGCCTACTCAGGCAGAAATCACCAAAGACCTTTTCGACAGTGTCGTTCGGGAGGCTCCATCCGCTGGGGCTTTTCTCTGCATCCCCACACCTTCATTGCTCCGTCATGAAACTCCAATCTCATCAATGAATTCCTGGAATGATATTCTTTCCCAAGTCCCTGAACCAATCATTCTGGATGCAGCCCGTCTCCCCCTATCCGGACGTGGAGACATCTTAGCCAAACAATGGATCGAACTTTTGCCCGTGGTGTCGGGACTGATCGTCCGAGACGAAATCCAATCAGATAAACTGCACGGGTACAGCTCTAGGCAAACATTGCAGGTGCCAGAGTATCTTCGCCAGTCATGTGTCCCCCGACATGTAGCCGCAGACATCAACTGGCTCTTATTTTCAGTAATTCAACAGATACCGGTGCCACAACTTCCGCCATCACGATATACCGACGCAATTCTGCGTGCACCAGCCAACGATGTCGAAGCAACAAACCTCGCACAGTCCGTTCTCGACATAGACCCACTCTCCTATCCGGCATTGCTCCGGTTGTACCGTATCAACAAAAGCAAAAGCGAATGGACTGCCCACGCGCTGCTCCATGCGGCGCGAAAAATGGACCGTTTCAATTGGCTTCACGAAATAATTGCTGAGGGCAATTCTCTACACACTGTTTTGGATCGGGAGTTCTTCGGCGACCACCGCTCATATTCCCTTGGCGGTGGTACAAGAAAAAAGAAGCGGATTCTTCTGTTTGTCGTGTATAAACAACGCGACCTGTTCATTGATCTCTTGCTGATGCACCATCTGGAAGCACTTGGGCATGAGGTGTTCCTCCGGCCACTCAACATCACCTCCTGCAACAGCCTGTTGGAATTGCGTCCGGACCTGGTCATATGGGGTGCGCGTACAACCAGAATTCAACGCTCCTTGTCGCGTTTCGCCGCAGACCGCGGCATTCTTCAAGTAGTCCGCAGAGAGGAAGGGCTGATATACGGCCCCACCTGGAAAGACCGTACACCAGAAATCAAAAGCCTGACCCTCGGAACGGAAGACTATTCACCCTATGTGGATCTTGAAATTGGGTACAACGGTGATTTTCGCAGAACAATCTCATCCGAAGGATACATGCCGCTACAACGTCTAATCAGCGTCGGAGCCATGTCCTTCGACATTTACCACCACCCCTGTCTAAAGGCTCTACTTCCAAATAAAAATGATGTTTTTGAACGGCTTGGACTGGATCAAAAGAAAAAGCTGCTCATCATGGCATCTTCATGGTCATACGCAGATCGAGACTTGGACAACGCCATTCCCGAGGCTGGCACAGCAAAGGGAGAGCTGCTTTCGCATTCGCGGGAAACGGTTATCAATGCTCGAAAAGGTCGCGATGCCTGGTTTGATTTCATGAGCCGGTTTTGCGCAGAACACGAGGATGAATGGAACGTCCTGCTCAAGGTTCACCCCGGTGAACGGATTGATGCATATGACCGTTTCATTGAAGAAAATGCTCTGCCTGTAAAAACACTGTGCGATGGATACATGATCGAAACCCTCAGGCACTGTGACATGCTCATGCACACCGGATCGACCACTGCGGTTGAAGCCCACCTCATAGGCATCCCTTCCTTTGCATATTGGGTTCCATCAGATTTCAAACATCCCTTGTATGATGTAGCGACCATTGTGAACAGTTATGAAGAGTTTCAACACTTCTTCGAAGTAACACCTCTTGGACAAAGCACCATGACTCCCGAAGACCTGACATTTTTACAGGACACATTCTGGGGCTCAATTGATGGATATGCCTGCCAACGTGCAGCCAATGCAATTGATTCATTGCTAGCAACAAGCACCAACACTCCTTATCGCTTTCCTACGGACACCTGGAAAAGACACGAAGACTTGGAGCAAGATGAAATGGGATTGTATCTCACCATTCAAGAAACTGATAAATATACAAACCTAATCAAAAGTGTTGTGTCAGGCTAGTTTCCCGACATCAAGAATGAATGGGGGAGGGGGCAATGAGATTAAGTTCGACCCGCTCAATTGATCGGATCGAACCACGGGAAGGCCCGTGCGTTTCTTTTCCTCGGCCTGAATTTCAGTTAACGGCAACAAGAACAGACTGACGCCCCCCGCGCAGGGCCAAAAACGTCCATGCATGGCTTCTGAGCCCGGATAAATCAGCGTCGATTCCATATCCTGAAAGCCACACCACGCATATTCCTCGCTGAAGGGCTGGGATAACTCGACATATTTACCCATACCCTCGTGACCAACAATATAGAGGCAGGGGTAAGGATGCGCCTCACTGTGTCGCCATGTACCAAGAAACAGTGTTTTTTCAGCCCAAGGAAAGCATGCATGGGCCGCTATTTGGCACCCGCTGTCTTTGGCGTAGTCACTTCTCCAGAAATCACCAACCTGGTCATATATCTCTGTGGCTCCGTCCAAGGCATACAACAAGGTTCCGTCGCAACGGGGGAGGACGCGAAACAAACTCCTATGGCTTAACTCCAAGGGTACACGAATACGTCTGGCAGCATCCTGAATAAGCTCTCCTTCATCGCCCAGAGCACGAATGGACATATGACGAAAATGGGTGTCACCCACAAGAATGATTAGCCGATCTCCCACAACACATATATTATGAATATGGTCTGCCTCTTCAACCGACAATTCTTCAAACACTCGCCATGATTTACCATCTTCACTGACAAGGATCTGGCGCGGCTCCACTCTCAACTTGTCAATGGGGTCGACCACGGCAAAACAATACCGACCGTGACTGTCACGACACCAGTTGTTCAGTCTCCCTTTTACGTCAAGAGAAGGCTGCCACAACCCATCAGGTTCTGCAGTGTAGAGTTGGCAATCGCCCCGTTGTGTCGGAGCCACGCCGATAAGCAATCGATTCTTGAAGGCCAACACGCCTTTGACAACCCCAGAAGGCGTGAAAACCGGTTTTGCCGCCGCCAACGAAGCACCCGCTGCAGCCAAGGCACTCTCATTGATACGGGAAAGCCCTTCTCCATCCACGAAATACCAATCACCACAACAGAATGCTCCATGCCGCAAAATTTCATGTGTCCCGTTCTCCACAGGATTCACGAGAATTGAGACGGGGATTTGTTTCGTCATGGCGTCACTCTTTCTCAGTACACTTACAGCCTCAATCAGGCATGCGAGACGATGTGGTCCATGCGTTCGATGATACGCCGGGGGTTGCCAACGGGATCAAAATGGCTCTGGGCAAAAGCAAACGCTGATGCTCCGAGTCGAGTCAGTTTTTCATAATCAGCCAGATCAACCATGGCGTCGGCCAGTGCCTGAACATCCCCCGGGGATTCCAAGCGGCCGGTCAAATCTCGTTTGACAAAAAAATCATCCTTGCCAAAGGCAAGTACCGGCCGGCCCAAACACATTGCTTCTATGACATCCCGACCCCACGGTTGCCCAGTCACATCAGGACGGACTACGAGATGCGTCTTGCGCATCTCCTCTTCCGGATGGTCCGTAAACCCCCTGAAATCCACAATGTCATGCAAATTCGAACGCTCCACTTCATCAAGCACTTGCTGATAATATTCCTCGTGAATGGGAACACGTCCACCAAAGAGACGCACCGTCACACTCGCCTTGCGCAGTCCGTCCGCAGCCAGAGCGCACGCCTTGACGCATTCAAGATGCCCCTTGATGGGTGTGATATGAGAAAACACCCCATAAACAAGGGGAGTATCAGGGGGCATGGGCGTATGGATGAGAGGGGCTTCCGGCCAGTTATTGACCACCGTCGTGGGGAGTGAAAACAATCGCTCGGCCTGCTGTCCCTCAGCAGGCGTGATGCCGATGACCTCACTAATACTTTTCTGCATGAGCATTCTGGCCAAAAATATGGACTTTGCCGGTTCAATAAGCACTTCACGGGCATGAAGGATGGCCGGGTACTTTCTCAGCCACAACGAAATCAGCAATGTAGTATAACTGTTATAATGGATTATATCAGGGTTAATCTCCCGAACCCGATCAGCCAACCGCTTGTACTCTGCCCTGTTTTCCACAGAGCGACGGACGTTTTTCCAAAATGGGATAGGACAGACATGGAGCTTGAGCGGGAAGTACGGAATATTATAATAATCTACGCCCACCCCCATTTCCCGTAATTCCTCCACCTTACGCTTGGTTCTGGACGGCTTTGCTATGGAAATAATATGTAATTCATGTCCGTCAGCCACAATCTGCCGCGAAAGAAGGTACAGACTTTTAGCGGCTCCGCCGCTGTCTATATCAGGAGTTATGGAGACGATTTTCACTGCATATTCCGTACTGTCATTGCTGTTTTTCCCAATCCGATATCACGTCACAAATCCTGGCAACCTGCCCTTCTTCCAGCTCCGGGTACATGGGTAGAGACAGAACTCGATCTTGTAACGCATGAGCCACAGGAAAATCATTCGGCATATGTCCAAATTCGGCATAGGCAAAAAGAAATGGAAGAGCTGTGGGGTAATGAATTCCTGAGGCTATACCGTGTTCCGCAAGATGTTTTCGCAGTCGATCCCGGTCCTGGCATTGAATGACGTACAAGTGGTACACATGACCGGCACCAGCTCTACATATAGGGCTGACAATTCCCGCAGCACCTGACAATCCTTCATCATACCATCGTGCAACCTGACGACGAGCTTCAGTCCACCGATCAAGGTATTGCAGTTTGACGGACAGCACGGCTGCCTGAATACCGTCAAGACGAGAGTTCACGCCAGGGAAGTCATGCCCGTATTTTTCCGTACGGCCATGGTTGGCAAATTTTCTGATGCGCTCAGCCAACTCTGCATTATGAGTGACCACCCCACCGGCATCCCCGTACGCGCCAAGGTTCTTGCCTGGATAAAAACTGTAACAGCAACAATCACCAAAAGCGGCAAGGGGCTTGCCGTCAACCGTGGCCCCATGAGACTGAGCTGCATCCTGAACAACAAACAAACCATGCTCGTGGGCAAAGACCTCGATGGCTGTCATATCCACAGGATGACCATACAAATGAACAGGAATGACTGCCTTGGTGCGCGAGGTCACCTTGTGTTGCAACTCGTCAGTATTCATCGTGCAGAACCCCTGCTCCACATCCACGAAAACAGGTGTCGCCCCGACCATATTCACGGCCTCGGCGGTAGCTACAAACGTCATGGCCGGAACGAGCACTTCATCTCCCGCACCGACACCAAGCGCACGAAGAGCGAGAAACAGGGCATCTGTTCCATTCCCTACACCAACACAAAAATCTGCCTGACAAAACGTGGCAAATTCGCGTTCAAAGGCCTTGGCATACGACCCCTGAATAAATGAATTGTCCCTGATAACGGACTGAATGGCTTGATCCAGTTCAGATTGAATGGGCCTGCGCTGAGCAGTGAGGTCTACTAGGGGTATTTTCATGACTTCATCCGAAATTTACACATACGGAAGTTCGCTTTTATCCCGGATTATCCGGGCCGGATTTCCCGCCACAACAGTCCCTTCCACAACGTCTTTCACCACCACACTGCCTGCACCAACAAGACTGTCGGCACCCACCACCACGCCGGGAAGCACCGTGGCATTTGCCCCGACAATGGCCCCTCGACACAACCGTACAGGACGGGGGGAAACCTTGGCCTCAACAGACAGGGGATACCGCGTGTTGGTCAACACGGCATTTGGTCCGAGCCAAGCACCGTCTTCAAGAACACAATGCTCCGGCACAAACGACTGACTATGCAACCGCACGCCGTTACCAAGAGTGACATGATGTTCAACGACAGCCATGGTCCCCACGCTCACGTCATCGCCAATGCTGCACTCTTCGCGGATATTGGCTTTGTTGCCAGTCACAAAGTTCTTTCCGATAGTACTGCCTGCATAAATGACGGTATGCGAACGGATCACAGCCCCATCTCCTATGATGGTTTTCGGGGCATCGGCCTCTCCGACAGGAAGAGATCCCACCACGCACCAATCCTCCACTCGTGCAGAACCTTCAAAAACCACATTGTCATGGATGACTGCAGTCGATGCAATCTCAACTGTCATTGGAATGCCCCAGCTTGCAATATTGAGCCTGAAACCGCAGACGAACCTCCCTGCCGGTTTCGATGGATTCATAAATGGCATTAATAAGCTCCAGTGACTTCCGGCCCTCGAGACCGTCCACCAGTGAAGGGCTGCCCTTTTCAATACAATCCACGACCTGATTCAAATATTCGATGTGTCCAAAACCATACACATCCGGGGGGTTGGTCCGATACTCCTGCAAAACCTCTTCATCCCCCGGCTCGGGAGTCTCAAAATTCCACACTTTCATCTCGTTGACGGCAAAGCCGCCGATCTCCACCGAGCCTTTCTCACCAAGAATTGAAATGGAACCTTCAAGATCAACGGGACGCGTTGCATTGGTGGCCTCAACAACACCTATAGCGCCACTGGCAAAGGTTATGATGGCAACACCCGTATCCTCCACCTCCACGTCCACCAGAGCGGTCCTGCTCTTGGCAAACACGGACACCGGCTCACCTAGCATCCATTCAAGCAGGTCAATATGATGACTGGCCTGATTGGCGAATACACCGCCATCCATCGCCCAGGTACCGCGCCACTCGTCCTGATCGTAGTATTCCTGCCTGCGACACCACCGCACACGCACGGTTCCCATGGTCAATTTACCGAATCGACCAGCTTCAAGCGCCTGACGAAGTTTGATCACCGGATAATTGAGGCGATTCTGTTTGACCACAAACAGCTTAATCCCGGCCTCGTCGCAGACCCGGATCATCGCGTCGGCATCCTCGAGGCGCAAGGCCATGGGCTTTTCGACTACTATATGTTTACCATATTGAGCCAATTCCATTGTCAATACGGCATGGTTGCCACTTTCAGTAAGAACAGCAATGACATCGATAGCTTCGCCCATAACCCGGATCATTTCATGCGCGTCCGTAAAATAGGGAACTCCCGTCTTCTCAGCCAGAGCCGAAGCACGCTCCTCCTGAATATCGCAAACCGCAGTTAATCCTGCACCGGCAATCTCACCGCCAGACAATAACTGTCCGTATTTCTGAGAGATTCTTCCACATCCTACAAGAGCAAATTTCTGCATGAGTCCTTCAATCCCCTGAGCGGCGTTCAATCATACAATGCCGGGACAGTCTCCCGACTTCCAACAATACTACGGTCACTGAGTAATCTTATCGGCAATACCAAATAATAATTTATAGCTGACAGAGGTGTCTTTATCCAAGAGATCTTTCATTATTACACAAAAGGAGTGAACTCCATCGGCTGCTTAGAACAGAATGAAATCTTTCTCATTCACATAGTGAATAATCGTTTTATCCACGCCAAGTTCCTCATAGGCTTCAATAAGCTCTCCGCCATGCCCGAACAGTTCCCCCTGATATCGACGAGGGACTTGCACCCCCTTGGGTTTCCTCCCAAACCGTTCGACATGATTACGGACAACTTCCAGCAGAGCCATGCCACGCACCGTCTGCCCCAGAGCAGGATGCCACGGGCCATCCAGAATAGACTTTTCCAGAGTCTCCTCCGGGGCCAATCCCATCCGAATCACTCTCGTTCCACTGTCCCACAAAACGCCAAGAGCCAAGGCAAGTTCCTTTTTGGCACGAGACAGGGACCATGGAACATACTTTCCTTGTTCCCAGAGCGAAGCAAGAGCCGTGCCTTCAATGACAAGGCACGGATAGAGCCGGGCAACCTCTGGTTCAAAGGCAGCGGTTTTTACCACATCTGTGGCAAAAAGGCCGGGACGATCTCCCGGGAGGCCGGGCAAAAGCTGGATACCGAGGGCGATTCCGGCTTCCTTTACATACTCGCAGGCACGACTGGCCGTATCCCCACTGTACCCACGACTTGCTTGACATAAAGCACTGTCGTCAAAAGATTGAATCCCCAACTCTACCATATCAAGCCCCTGATTCCGAAACTCGACAAGAGAAGAAACATCAACACAATCGGGCCGGGTGGAACAACGGATACGGGATATAAGGCCGAGCGCCCTAAAGCGAGAGGCAAGGGCAAGGAATTTGGTAGGCCATGGGGAGGGCAACGCTGTGAATGTACCACCATAAAAGGCCACTTCATACGGACCTCTTCCGCGTTCCATGGCCTGCTCCAAATCTCGTTCCAGCTCACGAAAAACGGCTTGAAGATCGATGTGGTCCCTGCCGGTCTGCTTATCCTGAGCACAAAAGGCACAGCGGTACGGACATCCGGCAAATGGCAAAAACACCGGCCAGACACGACCGGAAACGGGGGGGGGTTCAGGATGGAAAAAACGAATACAGGCCATGATTCCTCTCAATATCCGCCACAGTGGCTTCAGCCCCCCTGGTTGTCAAGCCAGCTCCCGAGACGGTTGCCCACCACCGACCTTTCGCGTAACTACCTCCTCATGAAAATCGGTGTACTCCAACTCAACCCTGTGGTCGGGGATATTATCGGCAATGCGGCCAGAATTGCGGATGCAGCCAAAGAAGCTGCTCGGCGCGGCGTGGACCTGTGCATGACTTCCGAGATGGCCCTGACCGGCTACCCACCTCGCGATCTGCTCCTGTATGGCAGTTTTGTGGCCCGCGCCCGGCAGCAGGCCGAGGAGCTGGCTCGCGTCCTGAAGGACGCCCCGCCACTCCTGCTCGGTTCAGTAGAACAGAACATCAGAGGCCAAGGCAAACCGGCCTTCAACTGCGCCCTGTTCTGCGAAGACGGTAAAATCCGCCAGACAATCAGAAAAACACTGCTGCCCACCTACGATGTCTTCGACGAAGCCCGGTATTTCGAACCGGCTCCCACGGGCAGTTCCGAGAACAACATCCTCCGGTTCAACGGACGAACCATTGCCGTAACCATCTGTGAAGATGCCTGGAACGACAAGGATTACTGGGACACCCGCTCCTATGCCCGTGACCCGCTGGAAGAAGCTGCCAATCATGATCCGGACATGATCCTGAACCTGTCCGCGTCACCGCTTTTTCTCGGCAAACAGCACCTGCGCGAAAACATGCTCGGAGCCGTGGCCCGCAAGTATGCCGTTCCGCTCATTTACACGAACCAGATCGGCGGCAATGACGATTTGGTTTTTGACGGCCGATCCTGCGCCTTCGCGGCAGACGGTAAACTCATGGCCCGTGCGCCGGGATTTGAAGAAGTTGTTTTCATCGTGGATCTCGACGGCCAGAACACCATTGCCGACGACGATTTTTCACGCGAGGCCGAAACCTGGCACGCACTGGTGCTCGGAACCCGCGACTATGTCCACAAAAGCGGCTTTACCAAAGGACTTGTCGGACTGTCCGGCGGCATTGACTCCGCCGTGACTGCCGTGGTGGCGGCAGAGGCTCTCGGTGTGGACAACGTGACCGGGGTGCTCATGCCATCGCCCTATTCCAGTCAGGGCAGCGTTGACGACTCCCTGGCTCTGGCTGAGAACATCGGCATCAAGACATGGACGCTGCCCATTGAGCCTATCATGGAGTCGTTCGAAACAGCCCTGGCCGAACCGTTTGCCGGTTGCGCACAGGACACCACTGAAGAGAACATCCAGTCCCGTATCCGAGGCAACCTGCTCATGGCCATGTCCAACAAGTTCGGTTCCCTGCTCCTGACCACGGGTAACAAATCCGAACTGGCTGTGGGATACTGCACCATCTACGGCGACATGTCCGGCGGGTACGCGGTCATCTCGGACGTGGACAAGACCGGCGTGTTCGCGCTGGCCCGCTGGTACAATGACCACGTACGGCCCGACATCCCGGAAATAATCATCACCAAGCCGCCGTCCGCCGAGCTCAGGCCGGACCAGATGGACCAGGATTCCCTGCCGGATTACGCCATTCTTGATGGCATCCTCGCCCTGCACATCGAGCAGCAGAAATCACGGCAGGAGATCATTGCAGAAGGGTATGACCCAGAAGTTGTGGAAAAGGTATTGAGACTGGTTCGTTTCGCTGAATTCAAACGGAGACAAGCCGCACCAGGCATCAAGCTCACACCCCGCTCGTTTGGTACGGGATGGCGCATGCCCCTGGCGTGCAAGCGGGAACTCTAGAGGGACCGGACCGCCACATTCAGTTTTGCAAGAAATTCGTCACACATTCGACAGACATACTTGAAATAATATTTCAGCCCTTCCTGCCTGGTGGCTTCGTCACCCTGGAAGACCTGCGCGTGAAACTGACCATTATTAAAATCAGCAAACCGTTGCACCAAATACGTGACGTTATTCTTATCCAACTGCCCAAGAATGGCCATGCCTTTGGCAACAAGCACAGATCCTGAATCCGCCAGCACCATGGCGGCCGCGTCCCGAATACTGGTCCACATCTGGATTTCATGACGCAAGAAATGCTTTACTGCGTCCCGGTCCACACGGGGAGAATCTGCCCTGAACAGGTCAGCCATGATTCGGTTCATCTGCTTTTCGCCAAGGTCCGGCTCTGGATCATGCGCAATCCCCCTGCCATAGAGGATGCTTGAACGGGATGTATTGATACATTCAATCCCCGACAACCTGATGGTTTCACCAAGCCAGAGAGCGGCATCCCGAAAATTGAGGGTGGTATACAACTGTTCGCCAAACGGCGTTGTCACGGGATACAACTGTGGATGCCGATTGACCAGCGGCTTGTCTTCCCGCCCCAACTCGCCTTTTACTGTTCCCTTTGCATACCCCAAACCCCACGGATTTGCGGAAGCCAGTTGCGCACCAACCAAAGCGCATTTGGTGCAGCCCAGGTGTCGCGCCAGAGAAAAAGCCGTGGAAATGACCGAGCCATGCAGCTTCAGCATTTCACGATCCCCAAAGAGATTTGGCAGGAAATTTCCGAACAGGAACTTTTTCCCGAATCTGTCACCACCCAAATCAGACATACAATGTCCAACCAAAATCGTTCCCGGCAATTCGGGGATATGCTTGAAAACCTGTCCCGACTCAATCGAAGTATCATTAATGATGACAAAATGGGGATGAATACCAGCCTCGACAAGCGGCTTTATGGCATTGTTCACACAAATGATCACCGCTTTGTGTCGGTTACGGCGGATATATTCATATTTTTCAGGCAAATCCGGCCCGGCAGCCACCAATATGGCGCCACCTTCCAGTGCCCGATTCCTTATGTGAGCAATGGAAGGTGATACAAGAAAATCCTCAATGTTTTCATAAAGGTGAAGCTGTTGATCGTACATCAGACCACGATGGATTTCCCGGACAGGTCGGGAGCGTGCGAACGATTGCCCGGACAAGGGGTAAATCACATGACGGTAATGAAGAATTTCAAAGTACTCAATAAACTCTTTAGCCCACGATCCATATTCTTCACGGATGCGGTCGGTCATAAAAAAGGCCGGGGTGCCCACCTTGAACATATCGCCGGGCAGCAGGTCTTGCAGTGCGGGATTGAAGGAGTAAGGATCACCGGTAAAACAGAACAGATTCTTTCGATTCAGTCCGGCCAGCCTCACGGATTCCAGAAAACGGGTCAGCACTCGCTCGTCCGGTTCACACACCACCAGAATGGTATTCGGGTTGGAAAGACAGGTTCTCAACTCCACGGAATCGACGATACCAAGCATGACAACAAAACGGGTCTGTTTGATAGCGGATTGTATGGACAAATTTTCAGGATAAAGGGAATACGCAGTTTGTGACGCATCTTCAAAAGGATGCTGATATGACGGATTTTCATACTGACACAACTGATCATGTGCGGAATACCTGTGAGGCCCGACATCAAGGCTACCGTCTCCACAAACTTCGACTGGTTCACCCCGACACAATATGCCCAATTCGACAAGGGCGGCTATCTTACTGTTTTCCATAGATTATTCGAGATTGCGTTACAGGGTTATTCAAGCCCTCCAGATGAATATCTCAACTGTGCAACTTGGCTTTCACCTCGTGTTTTGTCAAGAGAGTCGGGCTATTCCGACCTTTGTCACCGCTTTTCCTTTTCCATCCTGCCAATTCTTTGTATGGTCGCCAATCTGAATCGACGACACGGCAACAGGAGACTGCATGAAAAGACGACACTCTTCCAGGACCATGGAATGGACCAGAAATATACTCCTCATTCTCCTTGCCGTCATCGCGCTTGTTATTTTCTTCAACCTGGACATCATGCGTCACGGCGATTCAGTCTTTACCAACAGTGCAAAAAAACAGCTCAAATTCAGTGGAGCGCTTCATTACAAGGACTTCACAGACAAGGAAATTGACCGCATCACCGATTACATCAAGGTGCGCAAAAAACTGTTCAAAGAAATCAAAATCGACGCCGCACCCCAGGACAGTTATAAAAAAGTATCCCCCTCAACCCAGGTTCTTTTCGAAATCCATGTAACAATGGCTGACGGCTTCACTTTTTCGACGCCGGTACGCCGCACCCAGCGAGCACAGTTGTCCAAAGCCATAGTCTCCAAACTGGACAAGGATGTGCAAGCGTATCTCAAGCTCAAGAAAGAGGGAAAGAATCCCACAGCGCTTATCAACACCATGTAGGCGAAACCATAGATTCACCGCTCCGCTATAACAGTTCGGCTTTGACTTGCACGGGGCACAACAGACAGTGTAGTAACGTTTCCATTCGGAGACACTTCATGACGCAAACATTTGATGCAATAATCTGCGGAGGCGGCCTGGCGGGCAGCGCAGCAGGATTTTCCCTGGCTCGGGCCGGTTATTCCGTTGCAATACTTGACCGCGCCCTGTTCCCACGAAAAAAACTCTGCGGTGGCCTGCTCACATGGAAATCCATCCAGCTGCTTGAACACCTTTTTGGCGAAACACCAGGGTCATTGACCAAAGCAGGAGCCATCAATTTCGCATCAAACCGCTATGCGATCCATACCCTTGCCTCCCCTCTGGCCGAGGGGGAACTCTCTTTTCCCTTTCATTTCGTGGACAGAACCGTATTTGATGCACACCTGCTCACCAGAGCAGAAGCAGCCGGAGCAACCGTGTTTCAGGGGTGCAAGGTTACAGCCTGCGACCCGGCAAAAGGCATCATCACCTGTCATAATGGGGATACCTTTCAAGGGGCGTTCGTTATCGGCGCGGACGGGGCCAACTCGGTTGTACGAAAATCCTTTCCCGACGTGGATCGTGACCGAATGAGACGCTTCATGGCTCCAGCCATAGAAATTCATCTGGATGCAAAAGACTTCCCCAGACCAGTTGAATACCCAGAACTCTACGTGGGTTTTCTGGAAGCAGGCTATGGCTGGGTCTTTCCGAATCACAATTCAGTCATTGTCGGAACCTGTGGTCTCAGAATGAACAATTCCAATATTTATCAGCTTTTTAAAGAATTTCTAGACTTTTTCAACATTGATTCAGCGGCCACATCCGACCTTCGGGGACACCCCTTGCCCTATGGGAATTACCTGGAAAACCCTGTGTCCGGCGTGACAATGCTGGCAGGTGACGCAGGAGGTTTTGTGGAGCCACTTCTGGGAGAAGGCATCTTCTTCGCCTTGTGTACAGGCATGTATGCTGGTGAAGCCGTGGCCCATGGTCTTGCCACCAAAACCAGCCCCGGCCCAACCTATACTCACCGACTGCACCAGCAGATCATGCCGGAACTCAAAGCCTCAAACCGACTGCGCTGGGCTTTGTTCAAAGGCATGCAGTGGATCGGCCCATCAAGTCTCAAACTGCTCGTCAACGCGACAAACACGCAGCTTGCCGAAATGGTCCACGGCATGCGCTCCTATTCATGGCTGCGCAAGAAGCACTGGGATTTCTGTAAACGCTGATCCCTTGTCTCATCCGGCGCTGTCATCTATAAGAAGGATTGCACACCACACTGCAAGGAGTACCCATGGCAGGGAAAATTCTTATCATAGACGACGAGGAAGGCATCCGCATTTCCTTGCGCGGTATTCTGGAAGACGAAGGTCTTGAAGTCACTGTGGCCGAATCCGGCGAACACGGGCTTGAACTGCTGGGAACAGACATCCCGGACCTGATATTTCTCGACATCTGGCTTCCCGGCATGGACGGACTGGAGGTTCTCGATATTATCTCTCGTGATTACGAGGGCTTGCCTGTCATCATGATCTCCGGACACGGCACCATTGAAACCGCTGTCAAAGCCTTGAAAAAAGGAGCCTTCGACTTCATCGAAAAACCATTGTCTCTTGAGAAAGTCGTGGTTTCCTCTCGCAACGGCCTTGAATTTTCCCGACTGCGTCAGGAAAACATAGCTCTCAAAACCCGCATTAAATCCGAACAAAGAATCAGTCTGACCGGCGAATCCGAGGCAATCACCAATCTCAAGGAAGTCATCGGCAGAGTCGCCCCCACGGACTCATGGGTACTCATTACCGGCGAAAACGGGACAGGCAAGGAGATCGTCGCCCGATCAATCCACAATCAATCAGGACGGGCGGACCGCCCTCTGGTCGCTGTAAACTGCGCGGCCATCCCCGAGGAGCTGATCGAATCCGAACTGTTCGGTCATGAAAAAGGCGCGTTTACCGGTGCGGACAAGGCTAAGGAAGGGAAGTTCGAACTGGCTGACGGCTCCGTTCTTTTCCTCGACGAAATCGGCGACATGAGTCTGAAAACACAGGCGAAGATTCTGCGTATTCTTCAGGAGCAATCCTTTGAGCATGTCGGTGGACGCAAGACCATCACCGTGGATGTTCGCGTCATTGCCGCGACCAACAAAGACCTGGCCAAAGAAATCGAAGCCGGGAACTTTCGCGAAGATCTCTACTACCGCCTCAAGGTTTTTCCCCTGGAATTGCCGCCACTGCGTCACCGCGTTGAAGATATCCCGCTACTCATCGAGGACTTCATGTCAACGCTGGTTCAGCAACACGGATTCAAACCCATCGGATTCGATCAGGACGCCATTGAAATACTCAAAAGGTATCCATGGCCCGGTAACGTGCGCGAACTCAAGAACTTCGTCGAACGCATGTTCATCATGTATGCCGGAGACGTGGTCACTGCGGATCGACTCCCACCGGAATTCAAACAGGGTGCGGCTGCCGCCCCTGTCGTCGAAAACGAATGGGCGAGTGAAGAAAACTCCATGGACACCCTGATCTCGGAAGGTCCGGCCGACCTCAAACAGGCACGCGCTGATTTTGAAGCACGGTTCCTCGAAGCCAAGCTCAAGGAATTCGATGGCAACATCTCGCAGCTTGCCAAAGCCATCGGTCTGGAACGCAGTTCACTTTATCGCAAACTCAAAACGTACAAGATCCAAACGGATTAAGGCTTTCCGCCTATCAGAAACAGATTTGACGGCATCCTGACATCAAGGGCGCCTCTTTGGCCTATTCCTGTTTACAGAGACAGACAAGATGGTCATACTTCGGAAGTGGTATTCTTTTATCAAGGGCTGACGACATGGCATGGAACCCGGAAACATACGAAGCATGGTTTGATACCCCTGAAGGGAGTTTTGCGCTCGACCAGGAGGCTCGACTATTGCAGAACGTGCTTGCCGGTTGGCCCAGACGGAAACACAAACTGTTGGAAATCGGGTGCGGAACAGGACTGTTTTTGGAGATACTCTACCAGATGGGACTCGATGTCACAGGTATTGATAACAGTCCGGAAATGATCATGGCTGCCAGAAAACGTTTTGGAAATCGCGCCGAACTTCATCTGGGCCATGGCGAACATATGGGGTTTTCAGACAACGAATTCGATTATGCCTTTCTGTGGTCGGTGTTGGAATTCACGGACGACCCCGAAGCCATGCTCATTGAAGCTGCACGTGTTGCAGAAAAAGGACTGCTCATCGGATTTCTCAACAAAAATTCACTCTACTACACCATGAATGTCCGCAATTCAGACTCCACCATGGCCAAAGCCCATTGGTTTACCTGGTGCGAAATGCAGGATCTCATCAAACGCGCCACGGGCTTCCACCCCACACTGGCCCGCTCAGTGCTCGCCGGTCCCACCACGACCTGGAAAAATACGGGCGTCTCCAAGCTGATCAGTTCCGTCATCCTCCCCCCGTCAGTCGGTGCATTTGTGGCCGTTCGCGTGGACTTCACCAACATGAAGCCCATGACGCCGTTGTTCGCATGGAAGACTGAACCTGAAATGGGATAACCTGGCGTGTAAGAGTGACGCATCACTTCTTCCAAGCCTCACACACCGTTCTGAACTGTTACCACCAAGCGCATTCATTGCTGTCATAAGAAAAACGAGCCGGATATCCCCATCACTAAGGATACCCGGCTCAAGTATTTTGCCATGGCGCGCAGCCTGACAAAGATCGCCCCCTCTATGCGAGAGGTTGGGGAGAGTCCAGAAAGCCTTTTGAAAAAGGTTTTCTGGTCCCGCTAAAAGCGACCGTCGGCAGGCCTGCCGAATTCTTTTACAACACCTGTCGAATTTCCAGATCCAACCCGGCGTTTTCCATTGCCAGACTGTCACCGAGCACGCAGATGGAGCCATGCTTTGCATTGATACGCATGGCTTCGGCAAAGGCACGGAAATCGGCCTCGGTCGCATTCAGAGCTTCTTCGCGAAGGGTTTGCAGGAACGCATCGTCCTGATCGGTAAGATGCCTGACAAGAGCGGTAAATCCCTTGGCATCGGGCAACTGGTAGGTGTCGATCTCGCCGATGGCACCGATGACGGCTTTTTCCAATTCGTCCCCGGCTACACCGAAAGTGTCGAGATACTCAGCCACGGCATCAAATGCTGCGACGGTGTCGGCGACGTTGGGATCACGGTAAGAAACGAATGACAGCGATCCGGCCATACGGTCCATAAGGCAGAATGCGCCGTACGCTCCACCCTGCACACGAACCTTCTCCCAGAGATAGCCGGTACGGATAAGCTTGTTCACAACCTGGGCCGCGCCGGTATACATGAAGCCGTGCTCGGCCACGTTGCACCCCTTGCCCACGTAGTTGACCTGCGCCGGGATGGCGAGACCTTCACGGGCGGGCAGATCCGGGATGATTCGAGCCACGGGAACGGCATCGGACTCGGGCAGGGATGAGACCACGACACCGATCTCATCCTCGATGGGCGTGAACGTGCTTCCGTCCATGGTGGCGTTGATAACAAGATGGTTCCGGGCGATAACGAGAGAGCGCAGGAGCTCAAGGTCCTTAGCCACGGACCGGAAATCCTCTTCGATGCGCTTTTCCAGATCACGCAGGAAGTCCAGATTGGTCAGGCCGGACATGGCTTCTTCCATGGCGTGACCGATATGGGTCCGGGCACGAAGCCTGGTGGCAACCACCATGTGGCCGGACGGAATGAGTCGCTGTTCAGCCCGGGCACGAGCCTCGGACACAATACGCGATATGCGCTCCTTGTTGTCGAGCGTGGCCGAAGTCAGGATCTCAGTAAGAATCTCAAGAGTCGGGGCGAGCTTGTCGCCCGTGGCCTTGGTGCGAATGAAAAGCCGAGACGCGACGTCTTGGGAATCCCGTACCGGCGAGGAAAACGACTGGGTCCATATGCCGCCCGAAGTACAGGCAATGCGCTGGGACAGATCCACATAATCACGCTTGGCCGTACCCGATTCTACCAGCGCACGACCAAAAATGCCCATGTATGGTAAGAGTTCATCCGGCACGCAGGAAAGATCAAAGCCAAAATCAAGGTAGCCGATGCCGTTGGTGGGCAGGTCGTGATAGAGCACATCCCGACCTTCCGACTTGCGGACCTCGGTAGGAATAATCCGATTTTCCCGAGGCAGATCGCTTACCGCCAATCGAGGGATGGAAGCGAGGGCTTCCGGGCTGTCCGGCTTGCCCTGCAGACGATTCAATTCCTCGGCATCCGCCATGACCGTTGCTATCTGCTCATCAGACATGGCAGCCTTGGCTGCTGCCAGACGATCGGACTCCTCCTTTGCCTGTTTCCGGGCCATCTTGTGGTCCGGCTCAAGCAATACGGTCGTGCGATGCGTATTGTGCAGGAAAAGGCGTGCCAATAGTTCCTCGAAAATCCTGTCGCCGTTGGCAACCCATCCCTTGATGTTATTAAGCGGCTCTTCGAAAGGCAGCAATCGAAGCGGATCACCTTCTTCCTCATCATCATAAAGCCAGGTCGACAAGGCCTGGAACATGAGAGACAGGCCTCGCGGATACGATCCAGTGTTGTTCTCGCGCAGAGAGAACTCAACGGAATTAATTGCCGCCTCGATGTCTCGCGCGTCAATGCCGTTCTCCACCAGCTCCTTAATGGTATGGAAGATGATGGACTCCACTTTGATGGCGTTGGACGGGTGCATACCCTTGAGGCCAACGGAGAAGAACATCTGCCGCATATCCGCCTCAAGACCGACGCCGGCAAGGTCATCACCGAGATTGGAATCCATGAGCGCCTTCTTCAGCGGCGAACTTGGCAGGCCGACAAGGATGTGTTCCAGCACATGCAGCGCCAGATTCAGATTGGCATCAGAGGTCTCGGCCAACAGCCAGTTGACCGTGAACATGCCCTTTGCCAAACGATCTGACGCAGGATAGCCCTTGCGCACGGCCCTGGCTTCAGGGAACCGCTCCTGCAAGGGGATACGAGTCGGCGTCACATCGATGGGCTTAAATTTCGAAAAGACCGCATCCAGAATTTCGAGACGTTTTTCCGGATCATCATCGCCATAGAAAAAAGCATAGCCGTTGGACGGGTGATAATGGTCCTGATGAAAGGCCATAAACTGCTCAAACGTCAGATCAGGGATGACAGCCGGATCACCACCGGAATCCAGACCATAGGTGATATCCGGGAACAGGGACTGCTGGGAATGTTCATACAGCAGGGAGTCGGGCGAAGAATATGCGCCTTTCATCTCATTGAAGACCACGCCCTTGTAAGTCATGTCCCTGTCTTTGCCTTCCAGTTCATAATGCCACCCTTCCTGCTTGAGGGTGTTCTCAGTCAGGCGAGGATAAAAAACCGCGTCCAGATAGACATCCACCAGATTATAGAAGTCCTGCACGTTGGCAGAAGCCACTGGATAGCAGGTCTTGTCCGGAAAGGTCAGGGCGTTGAGAAAAGTCTGAAGCGATCCCTTGAGCAGTTCGACGAACGGCTCCTTGACCGGATATTTCTCTGATCCGCACAGGACCGAATGCTCCAGGATGTGAGCAATGCCCGTGGAGTCCTCGGGCGGGGTGCGGAAGGAGATGCCGAACACCTTGTTCTCGTCGTCGTTAATCATTGACAGGACGCGCGCGCCGGTCTTGTCATGACGATAGACAATGGCCGTGGTGGCCATTTCCGTAATTTCCATTTCCCTGACTTTGGTAAAACCATAGCTCATATATGCTCTCTCTTTTTTATGTCATTTATATCGCCGGGGGCGAAAACCGTGCTCCCCCCAACGTGAACCATCGGTATACACTACCTCGGCTCAAGGGAAAAGTACGGAAAAATGCAAAAAAGACTTGACGAAGGCCTGTGTTAACCCTAGTTTATTGAGAACGCGAATCATTCCTGTATTTAACTTAAAGCTTTCAATACAAAGGATAATTATATGAGCAATGAACATACTCTCGAAGAAACAATGCCAGATTTTGCCAAAGTCGGACAGCCTGTTCCTGGATTCGTCATGGAGTCCTTTGACCCCACTGAAGGTGGATTCTGCGAAGTGGACCTCGGCGCATTACGCAAGGAAGGCAAATGGGTCGTTCTCTTTTTCTACCCGGCTGACTTCACTTTTGTCTGCCCCACGGAACTGGCTGATCTGGCCGCCCGGCATGAAGAGCTGAAAAAGCTCGGCGCCGAAGTGATTTCCGTGTCCACAGACACCAAGTTCACCCACCTGGCCTGGAAGACCGACGAACGCATGCTGGCGGACGTAAAATTCAAGATGGCATCCGATCCGACTGGTGAAGTATCCCGCTTCTTTGATGTCTGGGATTACGATACCGGCCTGGCCCTGCGAGGATCCTTTGTCATCAACCCTGAAGGCATGTTGGTTTCCTCAGAAGTGAACTACTACAATGTCGGCCGCAATGCTGATGAACTGGTCCGCAAAATGGAAGCGAACACGTACCTCAAGGACCACCCCGCTGAAGCCTGCCCCGCCAGGTGGACGCCAGGCGAAAAAACACTGACCCCCAGCGAAAAGATGGTTGGGCACGTGTACGAAGCGCTCAACGACTAAGTTACGATCTCACACTCTCGTAACTCCTGTTGCATAAAACGCCCCTGTCGGATGGTCCGGCAGGGGCGTTCATTTATCAACGTTGCTCAAATATTACGCAAGCACATCTCTCAGCGCCGCCTGGAGCGACGGAAATTGAAAACGATACCCCGCCTTGAGCAGTCGCTCGGGCTGGGCCATTTGTCCGGCCAAAAGCACTTCGTCCGCCATTTCTCCAAACAGAAGACGCAAGGCAAACCCGGGGACAGGAAGCGAAGACGGCCGGTTCATCACTTTGCCGAGGGTGTCGGCAAAAGTACGGAAGTTAACCGCCTCTGGCGCGGTCAGGTTGTACGGCCCGTTTGTGGAAGAGTTCTCCATGAGAAACCGGATGGCTGCAACTTCGTCCGCCATATGTATCCATGAAACACCCTGTAATCCTGATCCTACAGGGCCACCCATGTAGAAACGAAATGGAGTAATCAGCCGCTCAAGCGCCCCGCCATGACCGAGGACCATGCCGGTGCGAAGAATACATCGCCGCACCCCCATGGCTTCCAACTCGGCGGTGGACGCTTCCCACTGACGGGTGACTTCGGCCAAAAACCCTGTACCTGACGGTGCATACTCGTTGACCGGCGCACTGTTGCAGGGGCCATAGTATCCCACGGCAGAAGCCTGGATCATAGCCGCTGGCAGAGAACCGTTTTTTTTAACTGCCTGTACCAGACGCTTTCCGGCACTGACCCGACTTTCAAGAATGCGCTGTTTCCGTGACCGCGTCCAACGCCCTTCCGCAATATTTGCTCCGGCCAGATTGACAATAGCAGTGTCCCGTCCGATCAAGTCCGGCCAGTCACCATTCTCCCAGTCCATACCTATAACGCCGGTCTCAAAGGCTTCAGCCACCTTTTTCGGACGCCTTGAAAGGATCACGATTTCCCAATCGTGGGCCTTCAATTCCCTCACCAATGATTTACCTATAAAGCCGGTTCCTCCGGCGATTATTGCGCGCAATGCAACATCCTTCGTGTTTTCCGTCCGCCCTGTCGGGGCGGCATGCCCTAAAAATAACACGGGATACGATATAATTCCAAACAATAAAAACCGTTATCGGAACAAACACCAAACGAGTCCCGAACAATCCGGTTCTATGCGTCCGGCAGTTCCAAAACAAAAACAGTGCCCACTGGATCGTTGGCCCGGGCACGAACCTGACCGCCATGGTCAGACACAATGGATCTGACAATGGTCAATCCAAGTCCTGTGCCACCCTTTTTTTCGGTGTAATATGGCTCAAACAGCCGCGAAGAATCCTTGGGCAACCCGGGACCGTTATCGGCAACACAGACTGTGACCAACCCCTTACCCACGTCATGGGCCGCAGTGATGTCCACCTTGGCATCATAGACCCCTTTCAAGGCCTGCGCCGCATTGGTCAGCAAGTTAATGAGCACCTTGCGGATGCCTTCACGGTCAAAGGGAAATTCATTAATGGGCGATTCAAAAGTCAGGTTCCAACTGATCTCACGATGAGTGCTTTCGAACATGGTCGTGACCTCTTCAAGGATCGGGGCCAGAAAGTCCGATTCCGGCTGTACTTCCGGCAGCTTTGCATAGGCCGAAAACTCCGTGACCATATTCTGCAACCGTTCAACCTGATTGACGATAAGTCCGGTACATTGGTCAAAGGTCGGTTCTCCGATACCTTCGCCGTACTTGCGCTGTAACCGTTGGGCCGACAGCTTTATCGGCGTCAGCGGATTCTTGATCTCATGCGCGATACGCCGAGCCACTTCCCGCCACGCAGCCAACCGCTGAATTTTCTCCAGCTCGGTTATATCCTCGAATACGGCCACATGACCGGCGTCACGTCCCCCCACATTCTTGAGCGAAACCACGTTGACCAACACCTTAATGGTCTTGCCGCGAACAGGCAGATCGAGCTGACGCTGCCACATGCCACCGGACTTAACCGAAAGCTGTTCCAGAGCGTCCGTCATCATCGTGGCGAAATCTCCCGACAACAAATGGTTTGGTTTTCTGCCGATAAGAACCGAACCGGGAATGCCAAGAATGCTCTCGGCGGCCTTGTTGACGGTGCCGATACGCCCTTCGGCATCCATGGAAATGACGCCGGAGGTAATGTTGTTCAGCACAGCCTCGATATATTGACCGCGCCTTTCCAGCTCCTGATTCTGCTGGGCCAGGCGAACGTTGGCCTGCTGCACTGATTCCTGACTCTGCTCAAGGTCTTCGGCCATGCGGTTGAAGGACTGCACCAGAAATCCGAGCTCATCGTCAGACCTGTCCTCAAGACGAACGGACAGATCCCCTCGACCGATACGCTCCGTACCGGCGGCCAGAGCCTGAACCGGAGCCGACAGTTCCTTGGCCAGGCGGAAACCGAACCAGATGGCCCCCAGAATAATAAGCAAAGCCATGACGCCGAGCGTCAGGTAGAGGTTCATCTTCCATGGATATTTGCGGCTCTTGAGTTTCTTGTATTCATCCAGACCGCGTACGATCTGATCGAGCCGGTGCAGCAGCCCCTGACCAACGGTTTCACCAATGATGAGATAACCGGACCGGCCTTCATCCACAGGCGTAACCCCAAGAACAAGGTCACTGCCGGGTTTGGGAATAATTGTCGTCCACGATCGAGGGTCCGCCTTGAGAGACTGCCAGTCGATCTTCTCTTTGATCTCGGGCCAGGCCTCACCCCATTGGGCTGTGGCGTGTGTATTTTGTTCATTGCCTTCGGGGTTGATAACGCCAACCAGACTGAGATCGTACTCGCCAAATTTCTTTTCCAGATAGCGATCCATGGCCTTGCCGCCCCACGCGAACTTGGAGGTAATGATCTCACCGATCATGACCGAACCGCGACGCTCAAGACGGTCCTGTGCCGAGCCATAAAAGGCGCGCCCCAGCTCCAGGGCCTGCTCCATGGATTCTTCCACCTGCCCCTTGAACCAATAGTCCACAGAGGTCTGCACGAACTTCACCGAAACGAGATAGATGAGCACTGTTGGAATCAGCGAGAGGGAAATAAAGGCCAGAACCAGACGTGTCCGAAGTTTTGACCCAAGGACCTTGCGGCGGCGCTCCAGAATGAGTCGGACCGCATTCCTCGCGACATAAAACAGCATGGCCAGCAACAGGACCACGTTCAGAATAAGCAGGTTCAGGATAAGATAGTAATCACCACTCAGATACTTCAACTCGGCCCAGGTCAGGCTGACGATGAGCACCAGAAAAACCACGGCCAGAATGTATTCCCGCTTGCGCCGCTTTTTTTCCCGGCGAGTAGATGAACTTATGCGGATAGGATCTGGCGTCATATGGCCTGGCCTTTCCTAATAGGTGAAATCAAGCTGAAACGAATTATTGGCCCCGGCATCCCAGGACCAGAAATACACAAACCGCATCACGCCTTCTGGTGCATCTTTTTCAATCATGGAGGTTTGCAGCCGAAGACTGTAGTGCGTGCCCCGATCAAGCAACGCCCACGACCCCAGACGTGCTTCGAGGACCCCCCAACCCTGTTCCAGGAGCTTACCGAGATCCTTGTTCCGCAGTGGCGTCTCACGTTCAGGCAAAGTCATGACAAATTCCTGATTCAAAGCGTCAAACTGCAGCTCGCTTTCGATCTGGACGGAGGACAGTTCACTGTCCAACCAATATGTATTTTCTTCAAAGAGTTTCACTGAACATTTGAGCACAAGAACGGCTCCGTCTTCCAGTTCGCCCTTGAGTACGGGTTTCTCCTCCACCGTAACGCCGAACCGGGCCGTCAACCGGCCGTTCACATTGGCAAGCGACGGAGCCATGAGGCTTAGGCTCTGGGCAGAAGCGATTCCGGTAAACAAGAGAGAGGCCAGGACTATTCCGAAGAGTGTCCCGATTCGCCTGTGGGCAGTATGTTTCATTATCATGAAGGATGTACCAGTCGCGGTTGCAAAGGACAAGAGCCCGGGCCTTGTGTTTTCACTACGGGTTGAAGTATCATTCCATCAACGAAAACCTTTCCACGCCCAACCGATCCCAATGGAGCCTGTCATATGCAAAAAGAACTTCTGCTCGCCATCGGCGATGACCGCGCCGCCTCATTCAACCTGCGTTTTCTCAAGGAACTGTTCAACGACATAAGCGACATCAGAGTGACCCTCTTTTACGTGGCTCCCAAACTTGCCTCATGGCACATGCATGAGGAGACGGTCACGCCCACTGAAGAAGGCCTTGTCGAGCTCATGGCTCACAAGAAAGACAAAGGCCAAAAGGCTCTTGAAGAAGCCCGACGCTGGCTCAAGGACATGACCGGGTGCTCCGGCGACAATGTGCATATCAAAGTGGTTCACTCAAAAACAGGCACAGTACGCGAGCTCATCGACGAATGCAGAAGTGGACTGTACGATGCCATGGTGCTCGGACGCAAAGGCTTCACATGGTTTGAAGAAGTCTTTGAGAACTCTGTCTGTCACGAGCTCATCTGGCAGGACGTCGATTTCCCCATCTGGATATGCAAACGGCCCTCCAGTGAGCCTCGCCAGGACATCCTGCTCTGCCTGGACGGCTCTGACGCCAGTCTGCGCATGGCTGATCACGCCTCATACATGCTGGCCGATGAAACCAAGCATAATTTCACCCTGTTTCATGTGGCTAAATGGGATTACGAAACCGCCATTGCCGAAGAGCTTTTCAGCAAGGCCATTGCCGTCATGAAAAAAAACGGCGTCACGGAAGACCGGATTACGAGCAAATGCGTCGTGGCAAAAAATGTGGTCAAGGCCATCATTCAGGAAACCGCTGCGTCCTCCTACATGGCTGTGGGCGTAGGCCGACACGGCACCACCAAGCGCAACAAAAAAGAAAAGATGTTCCCGACATCCGTGTCCGTCAATCTCCTGCGCCAACTCACTGACACCGCATTATGGGTGAGTCAGTAAGAGCGTCATGCCCGGCCGTCATTCCCCCCCTGCAATATGTCGAATGCAGGGGAATTTATTATTGTGTCCAGTTGATTACACAAACGGCTGGGCTATGAAATAGCCGCCAAGCAGACAGATGAGAATTCCGGCAAGACGCCTGAACAGCGTTCCACCCCGCTGCCAGCGGTTGCTCTCCAGCAGTTTGCGGACAAGAGACGTCGAGCTTCCGGCAATAACAATGGGGATACAGTGTCCAAGGCCGAAAAGCAGGATAAGCAGTATGCCAGTGACGACCTGCTCCTGTACCGTGATAATGGCCAGAATTGGTGCGATAAAGCCGAAGGTGCAGGACCCGGACAGGATGCCATAGGCCAGACCGAGGACAAAAGCCCCGACAAATCCCTTGAGTTTCAATCGTCCCATGATACTGCCGGGGATAGAACATTTGGCAATCCCCAGCATATCCAGCCCCACCCACAGCAGGATCAACCCGACAAGAATCGACCACCACGAGCCAATGTCACCCATCATCCGCCCGAGCAAGGCGCAGGTGATACCGATCAGGGCAATGGTGATAAACAGGCCGAAGGTGAAAAGGACCGCGTATCCGGCGGCCTTCCTGCCTTCGACAAGTTCATTCTGCCCGCCTACATACCCCACGATGAGTGGGATGGAAGCCAAATGACATGGGGAGAAAAGGACACTCACCATGCCCCAGAGAAAGCAACCGGCAGCGGCGAGGGCGGTACCGCTCACCATCCATTGGTTAATGGTAAGAAAGAGCTGATCCATAAACGGCCTTACTCGACACCCAGTTCGGTCAACTTGGCAACAATGCTTTCCTTGTCAAAAAAACCGACGTGCCGATACCGCTCTTTGCCCTCGGCATCGTAGAATATCTGCGTTGGAATGGATGTAATCGCATATTTTTTGGCTTCGGCCTTGTGTTCCCATATGTCGATAAAAACAATGGCAGCACGGCCTTCATACTCCCGGGACAACTCTCCAATGACTGGCAGCATCATCTTGCACGGGACACAGGAGTGAGCACCGATGTCCACCATAGTGACCATGCCGGGGATGGGAACATCCTGCGGTGCGCCGGAAATCAGGTCGGCAGTGGAAAGGGACGAGGTTTTTACCTCGCTCTTTACTTGCTCCCCCTGCGAACAGGCCGTCAACGGCATGACCATCAGGCTCAAAACAAGCATCAAAAAGGCGACTTTCTTTGTTATCATCAATTATTCCTGCGTTATTCCGTATATTTTTTCCACTATTTCACCGCTTTCCCCCAAAAGGCCCAAGACTCAACCGACCTGTTTTACAACCAACTCAGAACATCCTTTTTACTCGGGGCCTTACCGACCACTTTCACTTCGCCGTCGATGACCACGGCAGGAGTTGAAAAAATGCCGTGTTTGGCAATTTCCTGAAAATCGCTGACCTTTTCGATTTCAGCATCAACACCGGCTTCGGCGACAGCTTCGCGCACGGTTTTTTCGGCCTGTTCGCACTTGGGGCAGCCAGGGCCCATAACGAGAATTTTCATAACTGACTCCTGTATGATCGGTTAAATAATTGCGTTGAAAATATACCCTACAACAAGGATACCGCAGCCGACCACCGCAATGAATATCGCGATAAGACGAGGCTTGAGCACCTTACGCAGGATAACCATCTCCGGAAAGGACAAGGCAATGACAGACATCATGAAGGCGAGCACCGTCCCGAGGGCCGCACCCTTGCCGAGCAGCGCCTCGACCACGGGAATGATACCGGCTGCATTCGTATACATGGGGATACCCATGAGCACGGAAAGGGGCACGGACCACCACGCTTCATTGCCCATGATACCGGCAAGCTGACCTTCAGGAACATAACCATGAATGGCTGCGCCTGCAGCGATACCAAGCACCACGAACTTCCAGACCCGGCGGGTGATATCCTTAACTGAATCCAGCGCATAATCGAAACGAGCAGTCCAGGTCATCTTTTCATCCATGGCTGCTTCCCCGGCGCGAATCTCCTTGACCCAGTCTTCCACATGATCCTCAAGCCCCATGCGTCCGAGCACCCAGCCCGCCACCACGGCAATGGTTATGCCCGTAACGAAATACAAGGCCGCGACCTTCCACCCGAGCAGGCCGTAGAGTAAAACCAGAGCAATTTCATTGACCATGGGCGCAGCGATGAGAAAAGAAAACGTCACGCCAAGCGGAATCCCTGCGGTCATGAACCCGATGAACAGCGGCACCGCCGAGCAGGAACAAAACGGCGTCACAACGCCGAGAAGCGCAGCCATGACATTGCCTGCAGACTCGCGTTTCCCGGCCAGAAAACTCCGCGTCCAGTTCACGGTCACAAACGACCTCAGGATGCCCACAAGAAACACCACGAGCACCAACAACATCAATACCTTGGGGGTGTCGTAGACAAAAAACTGAATGGCTGCGCCGAGATGGCTCCCCGTATCCAGTCCAAGCAGGGAATAGGCGAACCAATCCGCAAACGGCAAGAGCTGGCTGTAGAGACCATACCAAAGTACCAGAGCCAGACCACTGATTAGAAGATATTTCGCCAGATTAGACCCGGAACTCCCTTTGCCGGAACCGGACTGACACGAACATTGTGTGTCGTTTGATAAAGACATAACACCCTCGCTTGGCGTTTTAGCCAAATGTTAATGCAAAAAAATATTACCTACCAGCAGCCAGAACAGATTCGATACAGTGGAAAAAATTGAGAACACACGGTACTTTGAGACGATAATAGACATTCTTTCCGCGCTTCTCGTCTTCAACGATACCAACTTTCTTGAGCACTGTGAGATGTTTGGACACCGTTGAAATATCCGCTCCCACCAGGTCGCGCAGGTCACAGACACACCGCTCTCCCCGGGAGAGCTCCTCGATCATCATCAAGCGCGAAGGGTGTGCCATGGCCTTGACCACGTTGGCTCGCTCCTCGAACTGCTGTGCTGTAATTACATCCTGTTTCATACTCGGTTCTCCATATCTTTCATTTGGCAATATAGCCAAGCGTCGACTAAAGTCAAGTGCCGAAGTATGATTATACCCGACTTCATCATGACGATACGGAAACTCTAATTGAGGGGAGGCAACAGAACAGCCTTGCCGTGCTTATATTCCAACCGAAACGGCTCCTTGCGAACCGCATAGTCCAACTCCGGGGTGAGTTTGGTGAAACTGGTAATGGCGCCACCGTTGGAAGACACGGTCACGTAGACTTTCTGTCCCACCTTGGGTTTGATATAGATGATATCCTCAGACCGTTTTTGCCACGCGTAGTTCAAAATCTTACATGCACCAATAAAAGTCTGGGGGGTATAGGGCGTGACAGCATATTCGCGTTTGAAGGAAACGCGGGTGAATGTCCCGTCACGGTTGCCGCTCATCTGTCGAACCTGAGCAACTGTGGCAATGGCTTTAATCTCCGAATCATGAGCCATGAGGGCCATGTAGTCCGGCTCGCTTGCCTTGGTAGGCAACACAGTCAGAAGGAAAAAGATACCAATGAGTGCTATACGGATTTTCATAATATTTTGATGTGGTTGTACCTGCAGATTTTCTGAGAAAGGGACGGTATACCAGCATGAACGTATACGCAAGCATGAGAAAAAGAATGCACAGACGGCACAGGCTGTCAATGGTATTGATGTCGACAAAACCGTATGGGACCGCTATTGTGTTTTTTTAATCAGGAGGCTTCATGGAATATTTTAACTCAATGGAAAACATACTCTGGCTAATCTGGCTCGGCGTTGGTGTGGCCTTCCTTGTGGCAGAATTCGTGATGCCCGCCTTCATCGTCATTTTCTTCGGTGTTGGCGCGATCATTGCCGGAGTCACGGCGTTTTTCGGATTTTCACTACAAATGCAGATCGTCGTATTCGGAGCATCATCTCTTGCCCTGATCCTCCTGCTTCGCAAAACCATGTCCACAATCTTTGCCGGGGAATCCGCTCTGGACGAAGAAGAAACGGATTCTGCCATCGGCGCACTGTGCGAAGTGGTTGAACCCATCAATCCGCCGCAAACCGGACGCATCAAATACCTGGGTTCTTTCTGGTCGGCACGATGCGACCATCCCGTCAACGTCGGGGCAATGGTTCGCATCATTCATCGTGACGAAAAAGACCCCAACGCCTTCATTGTAGAAAAGGAGAACTGATATGGATCCCGCAACACTGACTTCACTTATTACGGCCCTTGTCTTTGTCGCAATTCTGGTCACCCTGATAATCAAAACAGCGGTCGTCGTGCCGCAGAAAAGCAACTTTGTCGTTGAGCGACTTGGTAAATATTCCAAGAGCCTCAGTGCGGGCCTGCACATCCTGATCCCGTTCATCGACAAGATCGCGTACAAACGGAGTCTCAAGGAAGAGGTCATGGACATCCCGGCCCAGAGTTGCATCACCCGCGACAACGTATCCGTGACCATTGACGGTGTACTGTATATCCGAGTGATCGACGCTAAAATGTCCTGCTACGGCATCGAAAATTATTACATCGCAGCCTCGCAGTTGGCACAGACCTCACTTCGATCCGCCATCGGCAAGATCGACCTGGACAAGACATTCGAAGAGCGCGAAACCATCAACTCCTCAGTCGTGCTGGCCGTCGACGAAGCCGCCCAGGAATGGGGCATCAAGGTCATGCGCTACGAGATCAAGGATATCACGCCGCCCAGTTCAGTCATGACTGCCATGGAACAGCAGATGCGGGCCGAACGAGAAAAACGCGCGGAGATCGCCATCTCCGAAGGTGATCGCCAGTCTCGTATCAACCGAAGCGAAGGTTTGAAGCAGGAAGCCGTTCAGGTTTCCGAAGGTGAAATGCAAAAACGCATCAACGAAGCTCAGGGACGCGCCCAGGAAATCCTGCTCGTTGCAGATGCCACGGCCCAGGGACTGCAAAAGGTGGCGGAAGTCATCAACCTGCCCGGTGGTGCCGAGGCCATGAACCTCAAGGTGGCTGAACAGTACATTGATGAATTCGGCAAGCTGGCCAAAACGAACAACACCATGATTATCCCAACGGATCTCGCCAACATGGGCGGCATGGTGGCGGCGGCAACCGAGATTATCAAGAAAACAGCGAACAAGCCGTCCGATAAGCCCTGCAAGGCGACCTCTAGAGAAGAAACTGCGGCAGAACAGCCTGCAAAAACTGTCGGCGGATTTGCCGTCGAATAGCCTGCGTATCATAGCAATACATACGGCCTTGCCCTTTCGGGCAGGGCCGTTTTTTTTAACAGAAACAGAGAGTACTGGACGATATAGAGAAACAACCTAACGCAACGGAATAGCCATGCCTTCATCCAGCGGTTCAATACCGAGATGAGCAGCAACCGTCTGCCCTACGTCGGCGAATGTCTCACGCATGCCGCCAGCCCCCGGCAGTACGTCCGGGCCGAACAGCAGCACCGGCACACACTCACGAGTATGGTCCGTGCCTTCCCAGGTGGGGTCGCACCCATGGTCGGCGGTGATGATCGCCAGATCTCCGGGACGCAGCTGACTGGTCAGGCCGGACATGCGCCTATCGAGCCTTTCCAGCGCAGCGGCATACCCGGCCACATTACGGCGGTGGCCCCATTCCGAATCAAACTCCACGAAATTCACGAAGGTAAGCGACCCGTCCGGAGCATTCCCGACCTCTTCTTCCAGCAGATCAAACAGTCCATCAGAATCCGGTGCCTTGACCTTTTTGGTCAGACCGCTGTGCGCGAAAATATCCGCTATTTTGCCCACGGACACGACTTCCCGGCCCGCTGCCTTGAGCTTGTCGAGCAGCGTCGGAGACGGCGGCGGCAGGGAATAATCCCGCCGGTTGGCAGTGCGTATGAAAGTACCCTCTTCCCCTGTGAATGGACGGGCGATAACACGCCCGATATTATATCCTTCAATCAATTTGCGCACGAGTTCGCACAACGCCAGCAGCCGATCCAGACCGAAATATTCTTCATGAGCCGCGATCTGAAACACCGAATCCGCCGAGGTGTAGCAGATGGGTTTGCCTGACCGGATATGTTCTTGACCGAGTCGGGCAATAATCTCTGTGCCCGAAGCATGACAGTTGCCCAGAATACCAGGCAACTCGCCCTTCTCGACAATGGCGGCGACCAGATCCTCGGGGAAGCTGGGATATTGCGACGGGAAACAGCCCCATTCAAAACGGACCGGCACCCCGGCCATCTCCCAATGCCCGCTTGGTGTGTCCTTGCCCATGCTGAGTTCGTTTGCTGCGGCAAACCGACCTCGCAGAACCGGAGACTCCAACCCTGGAGGCACGGTTCCGGTCACCAGTTGCGCGGCCAGACCAAGGCCGAGGGAACTCATGCACGGCAAACTCAACGGACCGGACCGAAGCCCCTCCGCATCGGCCTTGCCTTGCGCGCACCTTTCGGCAATATGCCCAAGCGTGTCTGCACCCGCGTCACCGAAGCGGTCCGCATCCGGTGCCCAGCCGATACCAAGGCTGTCCAGCACGAGAATGAATGCTCGTCCCATCTACGCCCCTCCCGCAATCCGCTCTGCCACCACAGGCCTGTCCGCCGGACGATCCGGCCCGATCCACACGGCTTCTCGGAGACGTTCTGCCGCCATTGCCGCCTGTTCGTCATCGCGCGCATGCACGGTACACAGGGGTTTATCAGGCCCGACCTCATCACCGACATGAGCGAAATTCGTCATACCCACACCATAATCAATGGCTTGATCCGCACGGGTACGACCACCTTTCATGACGACCAGCGTCATGCCCACAGCACGGTTGTCCATGCCGGTCACATACCCCGCAGTTTGCGGGTACACAGCCATTTCCACGGGGGCTACATCGAGATAATCTGCCGCTTTTTGCACGAAATCCGCCGGGCCGCCCAATCCCTTCACCATCTTGCCGAAGCAGTCGGCAGCAGCGCCGGAATCCAGTGCCGCGTTCATTTTCATCACGGCCTCGCCCATGTTTTTTGCCAATCCAGCAAGCATCAACATCTCACCTGTCAGGGAAAATACAACCTGCATGAGACGCGATTCACGATACTTTCCGGTCAGAAAATCCACGGCTTCCTGCATTTCGAGCGAATTACCAACACTATGACCAAGCACTTCATTCATATCGGTAAGCAGAGCCACTGTCGGGACACCCGCGCCCGTAGCGACATGGGCTATGGATTCAGCCAGCTCTTTGGCATCCTCATATTTTTGCATAAAGGCGCCTGAGCCGAATTTCACGTCCATGACCAGTCCATGCAATCCAGCCGCCAGTTTTTTGGACAAAATGGAGGCGGTAATGAGATCGATGGATTCAACCGTCGCCGTGACGTCACGGATGGAATACAGGCGCCTGTCTGCCGGAGCGAGGTCCGCGGTCTGACCGATGATGGCGCAACCAGCTTCACGCACGACCCTGGCGAACGTCTCAAGGTCCGGGGCGGTATCATAGCCCGGGATGGCGTCGAATTTATCGAGTGTGCCGCCGGTATGCCCAAGACCGCGCCCTGAGATCATGGGGTTGAACGCGCCGCAGGCCGCAGCCAGCGGACCGAGAATCAGGCTGACCTTGTCGCCCACGCCACCCGTGGAGTGCTTATCCACGACACCCGACTCAAACCCAAGGGATGACCAGTCAATGACCGTACCCGAGTCCTTCATGGCAAGGGTCAGGTCGATGCGCTCCTGCATGGACATGCCCTGAAAAAATACGGCCATGGCAAATGCCGCAACCTGACCTTCGGAGACGGATTCGTCCGTGATACCCCGGACCATGGAATCGATGTCAGCCTTGGAGAGAGACTGCCCGTCGCGTTTTTTACGGATAACTTCCTGCGGTATGAAGCTCATTGATTTGCTCCCAGTTCCCAGCCCCTCCGCTTCCCGATATATTCATGTGCGTATTCGCACGGGTGGAAAGGAAGATGGGAACCTGCTCTATTCTTTATTGATCAAACGTGTTTAGTAGCCGCTTTTTTCGTTAGTGGCGCCGCTCAGATTGAGTTCTTTGAGAACGTCGTTGAGGAGACCACTGGCTCCGAAGCGCATGGTTTCAGGTGTAGCCCAGCCTTGCCCCATTATCCGGTCGGCGAGATAGAGAAATCCTGCGCTGTCTGACACGGTTTTGAGACCGCCAGAAGGCTTAAAGCCAAGAGCGCGATTGGTATTGGGCTGCATTTCCTTGATGACCGAGAGCATAACCGCTGCGGCTTCAAGAGTGGCACCGCCCGGAACCTTGCCGGTAGAGGTCTTGATAAAGTCGGCGCCGGCCTCGATAGCGGCATGACTGGCGGCTTCAATGATGCGCAGAGACTGGAGTTGACTCGTCTCAAGAATGACCTTGAGCTTTACATCTTCGCCGCAGACCACGCGGACCTGTTCGACCAACGAGCTCGCCGTGTCCTCATCTCCTGACTTGAACCGTTTATGCGGCAGGACAACATCCACTTCATGAACACCCATAGTGACCTGTTCACGGGCCTCAGCCACAGCCTTGGCGGCATCCGCCCCGCCATGGGGGAAATTGCATACGGTGGCCACACGTACATTGGTACCTTTCAGCTCCTTGAGTGCGAGCGGCACGAATCTATCATACACGCAGACAGCGGCTACATTTCCTGCCGAGCACACGGCGCGAGAGCACAGGGCCTTGATCTTTTCATCCGTATCATCCTCACCCAGGGATGTCAGATCCATGGACGCAAGGGTACGCAAGGCATATTCTTCATTGGCTGCGACATTCCGCGCCTCAGCCACCAGTTTTTTCAATACATCATTCATAACTATCTTCTGTTGAGGTTTTTCGGTCCAAAGGAATGAGGCAACAATGCATCCATGGTCATAGTCAACAGCACTCGCTGGCTGCTACAGGAATGCACAACAGTGTCCGGCGTGGAAAATTCACGAATGCGCTGACGACAGCCGCCGCACGGTGTGCATGGTTCTTCTGAAGGACCGACCACCACAAGCTCGGTGATGGCCCTGCCGCCACCACGCACCATGGCGCTGATGGCGGATTGTTCCGCACAACTGCCGAGGGGGTAAGCAGCATTCTCAACATTGCAGCCGGTATAGATCTCACCTGAATCCGTGACCAGAGCCACCCCCACGGGATGATTGGAATACGGTGCATGCGCCGTGTCACGGGCTTCGGTCGCCAGCCGGATCAGTGCCTTGATATCAGCCATGTTGGTGCTCCTTGACGTAAGGGATACCGTCCGCTTTTGCTCACGAGTCCACCCATCAGGGTCATGACCGGAACCGATGGCATTCCATAATAAAATCTGTCGCGAACGGTTTCGTGAGTTTCGCCCACTCGGCACAGAAACGCAATGACAAGCGGCAGATTAAACTGGAAACGGCACGCCGGGACACCGACATTCTGGATCGATTCACATATTTTTGACACCCGGGCATGATGCAGGAACTGAACGACCCTGCCGTCGAAAAAGCCCTGTGGCATGACACCACAGGGCTTTTGAGTATTTCAAACAGAATCGGGCCTAATTGAACATGTCACTGATAGCGTCACGAATGCCGGACTTGATTTCGTCCTTGGTGGCGTTCTTGGCATCGTATCCGATATCCTTTGCGTCATCTTCCAACCCCATGTCATTACCGGACTGCTGCTGAGCCGGAGGCTGCTGCATCTGCACCTGCTGGGAATTCGCAGGAAGCGCGTAGTAGGAGGAATTGAGATTCTTGATCGTCAAGCTGGTCAGCCGCATGTCATTGCCGGAACGCAACATGCCGCCATATCCCATTTTCTTGGCCTCTTCCAACGAGTCATCAAAAGAATCTCCCATGCTCTGCGTCAGGGCTTCGGCCATGGCGATCCACCCTTCAGAAAGCTTCTTGATATTCGAATGGGTGCTCAGAACCATTTCTTCCCGACTGGTCATCTTGCCATTCTCATACACTTTGGCTTCGTACACCGTGCCTTTGTATCCGGCCACGATTTCGGTCCTGCCGGTCTTTTCGTACCGGACATCATATTCTGTCACAGCGGGCTCATCACCACCACCGAACATGGAAGAGAATCCGCTTGCCATACCCGCCATTTGACCCAGATCCATGACATTACACGCCCCGCTCTCGTCACAGGAGACGGAATAGACCTTCCCTCCCGACAACACCATGTACGAAGTCGGTGACGTATCCATACGCACGTGCTGGGCATCACGTGTCACCAGTGTGACCATGGACCCGTCAGAGTATGTATACGTTGCAACAATATCCGACGCTGCCTGTGCGCACACCGGCATGACCAGAAAAACACACAAAGAAAATAAAAATTTCCGCATGGAACTCCTCCTCAAGTATATCCCCGATTGGTGCTTACCCCCCGATAAATCACTCTCCAATAACAGTACATTAATCATAAAACCGCTTCATTTCAAACACACAAAGCAAAACACAGGTGTCTCCAGTTTTCCCGCCGAAATTCCTTCACGAAGAAACACGCATTCAGAGTGAACCATACACCATAAAAAAAGCGCACGGCAATATGCCGTGCGCTTTTTTTATGGTGTATTTGAAGAGTCAGTTTCTACCTGTTTCCCACAACTATAGCCGGAAACATTGCTTCCTCTTCACCTGCCAGATACGGCTGGAAAAGATTGTAGGAAACGCTTTGTGTTCTCTGCGCATGCCCACGAGTCTGTTTTTTCCCATCATAACAGGCCCCGTTTTCCAACAGGATGTGGTCAATACGAGTCCGGAACCCCTCAATAAAGGCAGCCCCATCTCCCTCGAACACTAGGTTGCCACGCCGAACAGTCCGCTGTTTGGCGAAATCATTCAGACTCATTGAATGGCCCTCTAGATCCGCCTGGGTCTGAATGTATCCCCACACAAGAAAATCCTCAGGAATATTTATCGGCTCCTGGGCGTCAATAATGGTATGAGGCATGACAATGGTTCCGGCTCCCACAGAAATCTTCCTGTCACTTTCGCCATAGAGAAAGGAATTGAACCCCACAAAGACCTTTTTCCCGAGCATCGTGTGGATGAGCTTGCCTCCATGGGCGACGACGTCCAGTCCTTCAAGCTGGGAATCTACAATAAAACAATTTTCCTGAGCATTCGACCCCTTGCCGAGTTGTGCATTCTCAAGATACGCCCGTTGCGCGACCAATGAGTTTTCACCCAGGCAGGTATCTCCCTTGACCACGGCATATCGGCTCAAAAACGCACCATCGGGTATCGCCACAGGACTTTCGAATGCCAGGGAGTCATACATGGGCAGGAAATCGCTCCGGCGTCCTTTGACAAAGTCCGAAAACACCCCGGACAACTGTCCCGCCTCATCGAAAGTCACATACCGATCAATGACCTCTGGATCGTGCGCGTAGTCGAACTCGAACTTTCCCGACTGCCGTATCCAGACACGTCCAGACCGAATGGATGCACGAGACAGGTCACCGGCTTGAACATAGGCGAAATCCCCAAGCGCACAGTTGTGCAACACAGACAGATCCGCCGTCGCAAAGGCTCCGAGATACGCACCCTCGGTGGTTGTTCCATGGATGTTGGAATAATGCATGGCCACCGTATTGAGTATGCGAAAATACTCCGGGATTTCGGAATTTCGCGAATGGTTGTGCACCAGCGTTTTGATGAGAAAACTGCTGACGACCTGGATGATTTCATCCTGATAGAGTTCTGTTTCCAGGCCGCCGAAAGACACGACCGCCCCCTTGGGCTTCAATTCGTCACCGCGAATGTCGCTCATGAGAACGACAGAACGGTCGACTTCGCATTTTCCAAGAAAATACGTGCCCCCCAGGTTGCTTTCCTGAAAGCGAAAGTACCAGGGATGACCGATGGAGAGCGCATAATAGGCATAGTACTTGGTCAATTTGTCAGTCCGAATTGACTGACGAACCGATTTTTCCACATCCCGACCTATGGGCTTCAGATTAACATTCACCCGCGATATAATATGATCGACAAGTCGCTTGATCTTCTTCACAAATCTCTCCAATCCAGACAATTCAGGGCGGTCGTGTGTATCAGACGATTATTACAGCAGGTAGTACACAGCCGCCAGACCTGTCAGTGACATCGTAATGGTGTACGGCAGTGCAAGGATAACCATACGCCCGTACGACAGACGGATAACCGGCGCAAGTGCGCTTGTGAGCAGGAACAGGAATGCAGCCTGACCGTTCGGCGTCGCCACGGACGGAATATTCGTGCCGGTATTGATGGCAACCGCCAGCTTGTCAAAGTGCACCATAATATCTCGCACCTGAGACGCTGCGGCAGCAGGCAACGTTGCGATCACATCGGAACGAACCAGACTCGAATCCGTCAGTTTGTCCATCAAGGCCTGACCACTCATCCCGATACCGGGAATGGCATTCAGCAGGTTGATGAAGTGCAATTTGGTCTCGGAGATATACACCGTCGCGACGAACACGTTGTCCGAAATGGCTGAAAGCAGGCCGTTTGCCGCGTAGTAAGCAACCAATTGGCTCTGCCCTTTCAGGGCAAGTACGTAACCAAGAATGGGCGCAAACAGATGCTGTGAATGAATAACACCGACAATGGCGAAAAACACTACCAACAGAGCGGTAAAAGGCAATGCCTCTTCAAATGCATGCCCAAGCTGGCTCTCTTCCACCACACCGGTCATGGATGTTAAAAGGACAATCACCGACAGACCGACCAAACCGACGGCTGCAAGGTGAAGGGCGAGTGCCAGAATAAGCCAAATTCCGATCAAGGCTTGAATGACCAGTTTGACCTTACCCTTATCTCCCTGCTCTGCTTCCATACGAATGGCAGTTTCCAACAGGAAGGAACGGATGTTGCCGGGAAGCTCAGCTCCGTAACCGAACAGGCGGAACTGCTCCACGGCAAGACAGGTCAGCAGGCCAACCACCAGAACCGGCATGGACACCGGCAGCACCTTCATAATGAACGGGATAAAATGCCATCCCATCTCATGGGCAATCAAGAGGTTCTGCGGCTCTCCTACCAGCGTGCAAACGCCACCAAGAGCAGTACCGACAGCACCATGCATCATCAAGTTCCGCAAAAAGGCACGGAACTCCAGCAGTTCCTCGCGGTCCTTCTGCTTGACCAGATCATCGGATATCAGATTATGCGAATCCGCACCGCCCTTGCCGGAAGCGAAGCGATGGTAAACGTTGTAAAAACCGTATGCCACGGCAATGATAACGGCGGTGACGGTCAATGCATCGAGAAAGGCTGACAAAAAGGCTCCAGCCAGACAAAACAGTAAAGCGATGACTTTTTTGGAACGCACCTTCACGAGAATTCGAGTGAACGTGAACTGCAAAAAGTCCTTCATGAAATGAATACCCGCGACCATGAAGATCAACAACAGGATGACTTCGAAGTTCTTGTGTGCTTCATGGTACACAACTTCCGGGGAAGTCAGCCCCATAGCAACGGCTTCGAGAGCTAAAAGGCCTCCAACAGGAAGCGGATAGCACTTCAAGGCCATGGTCAGGGTGAATATGAATTCTGCAATAAGCAGCCACCCGGCAACAAACGGCCCGGCAGTGATCATGATGATCGGATTGCAGACAAGGCAGGCAATGATGGTGAGTTTATACCACACCGGGGCATTGCCAAGAAACATGTTAACAAAAGTCCGTGCTAGAGGCTGGGCCATTTCATTTCTCCATTGGCGCTGTAGATTATCTCAACAGACCCGAAAGTGAGAACGTTGTCACACGGGGCAGCTTCCTCCATCTTCCAGATCTTTTCCGAACAAAAAAAAGCCACATCCGCGGATGTGGCCTATGAAATTCAGACGCACCTCCACCATGATTCACACAGCAAAGTCATCAACGCATCAAACGGCGCAAGGGGGACGTCTTCCCCTGGCGGTTAGTGATCTAGGCCCATCAATTGTGAAAGTCAAGAAAAGGGCAAATCGCGTTTTCGGCCTCAGATAACACACCACAGTGAAATCAATCGAAAACCCTGGCTCCGAGGGGATAGACCAGCAAGAAAGTTGGTGATAAAGGGGTTGGTCCTCAACTCCAAAGGAGAGATGATGTTCAGTCTATTCTCAAGAAATTACAAAAAAGCAGCCATGAGATTCCTCAGGCAGCATACGGTCGGACAAAGGGTATATTCTGTCGGGGATGGCGGTGCAAAGATGCAATATCTTCGCGAATGCGGACACGTCGTTTCCGACAGAGTGTCAGACACCCGCTGGGTACACAAAATTGTCAGCAAACCCAAAATCACATAATCATATCGTATAATGACAAAACCCGCTTCATCGGCGGGTTTTGTTTTTTGTTGCTCTCACTTAATCCACAGTGATTAACCTCTCGCGTTGACCACATTTTCAACCTCCTTTTGATAGTATCTCTCCTCGCTTTATGTGATAATTATTACTCATAATATCAGATTGTTATACGGCATAGGTATTATTTACAGACAAGCTGTACAGGCGTAACGATCTCCTCTTGTTTACTACTGAAACACCTATTAGGAGGCTTTATGCTTAACAATCTTAAACTCGGTATCAAACTCAGTTTCGGATTTGGTCTCGTTCTACTCTTGACCGCCCTGGTTGCACTCATTGGGATCAACGGAATGCAGAATATTCAGGACCGTGTCGACAAAGCGGATGACGTAAACAGACTTGTTCGATTCATTCTCGAAAGCCGTATTCAGGAAAAGAACTTCATGCTCAGGCACCAGCCGGAAGCGGTCAAAAACCATGCTGAAATCCTTCAAAAGCTCGTGGCTCAAACGAGAATCACAAACGACAAATTCAATCAACAATTGAACAAGGACCAAATGGCAAACGTTGCCAAAGCCGTTAATGAGTATCAACAGGCGTTTGCAACATATATGCAACTTGAAGAGAACAATCAGGCTGCCATGAAAAGCATGAATGATGCAGCCCAGATCGCCCTTCATGAAACCGACGAGCTCCGCACCGAACAACAAAAGCAACTTGCCCAGCTTATGGCATCAGGTTCGGCCGAACTTGATATCATTGAAGATAAATTGTTGAAAGCCGATGATGCCAACACCATGATAAAATGGTTTTTGGACGCCCGTATGAGTGAAAAGGACTTCATAGCCACACACAGTGAAGCCCATTTGGAGAAAAACAATGAGAACCTGAAAAAGATACTGGAACTTGCTCAGAATCTCAAAACCCGTTTCAGAAATCCGACTAACCTTGGTCAGATAGACACGGTTGAAAAAGCATTGATAACCTACCGTGGTGAATTGGATAATCTCATAACGTATCAGAAAGAGCAGAATGTCGCAGAAGGGACCATGCTAACAACTGCTCGAAAAGCCGATGAAATATGCCGTGCTGCCCGCGCCGACCAAAAAACAAAAATGATCAAGGACATAGGCAGTGCGAATATAACAAGCAGCATCACTGCGGCAGCAGCCCTCATACTTGGGATTCTGGCAGCTTTTTTTCTCACCAAAGCCATTACAAAACCCATAGCAATGGGTGTTTCCTTCGCAAAAGACATGTCTACCGGTGATTTTACCAAGACATTGGATATCAATCAAAAAGACGAAGTTGGCATGTTGGCAAAAGCGTTGAATGATATGATCACTCAATTGCGCTCTGTTGTTGCAGAGGTTGAAATGGCCACCAGCAATGTGGCTGCCGGAAGTGAAGAATTGTCTGCGTCATCAGAATCTCTCTCCCAAGGAGCAACCGAGCAGGCTGCATCTATTGAGGAAGTCTCCTCTTCAATGGAACAGATGGCTTCCAACATCAGTCAGAATGCTGAAAATGCGACAGAAACAGAAGCTCTTGCAACTAAGGCCGCCTCTGATGCCAAAAGAACTGGTTCCGCCGTCAACCAAACCGTTGAAGCAATGAAAAGCATTGCCGAGAAAATCTCCATTATCGAAGAGATAGCCCGCCAGACCAACCTTCTTGCGCTCAACGCCGCCATCGAAGCTGCCCGGGCCGGTGAGCATGGAAAGGGCTTTGCCGTGGTTGCCGCAGAAGTTCGCAAGCTCGCGGAACGCTCCGGCTCGGCTGCTGCTGAGATCAGCGAACTGTCCTCATCCAGCGTCCAAATTGCTGATAAAGCCGGTGAGATGCTGCAATCCCTCGTCCCAGATATCGAAAAGACCGCATCGCTTGTTCAGGAAATCTCCGCATCAAGCAATGAACAAAATGCCGGGGCCATTCAGATCAATCAGGCTATCAGTCAACTTGATATGGTGATTCAGCAAAATGCCTCGGCTTCCGAAGAAATGGCGTCAACAAGTGAAGAACTATCCGCACAAGGACAAACCCTTCAAGCCACCATGTCCTTTTTCAAAGTAGCTGAGCCAACACAATATACATCTTCGCATAGCGCTAACAGAATTTCCAGACCAAGTGCTATTCTGCCCTTACCTTCCCGGAATATGGGTAAAACAATGCCGGAATCAAATGGTAGAGTCATGACCAGAGATTTCGACAAGGACTACGAACGGTTTTAGCCCGTTTTTAAAAAACGAATCCGAAAGGACACGGCCCGGAAATCATATGATTCCGGGCCGAATATTCATCCAAAACGTTCAAATTATGAAACAGATATTTGTCGTGCTGTTGTTTGCTCCGGTTGAACGGAAGGTACTCCCGAGGAATCCCCTGCGTCTCCGTCCACTATGTCTCCGCCAGAAAGCATTTCCTGCATCCCCAGGCGCAACTCTTCAGACAACTCAACAAGGTCGACCACTGCCGAATGCGCGTGCTCAACGCCTTCGGTGAACGACTTGGCAATTTCACGCACCTCTTCAGTCGCCTTGGATATTTGCTCGGACGCGACACTTTGCTCCTCGGATGCGGAAGCAATGCTTTCCACATTCAGAACATTTTGCTCAACCAGGGAAATAATGGAATCCTGGGCTTCCCCGGACGCCCGAGCCTGAACCGCGCTATGCTTGACGACCTCTACCACTTCACGGAACCGTTCAATATTTCTAGCTGATGAATCCTGAATGGAAATGACATGCTCTTCCACTTCTTTTGTTGCTGACATGGTTTTTTCGGCCAACTTGCGGACCTCATCAGCCACAACAGCAAATCCCCGACCAGCTTCTCCGGCACGGGCAGCCTCAATGGCGGCGTTCAATGCCAACAGATTTGTCTGGTCTGCTATTTCATTGATGACATCCATAACCTGTCCGATTGACTCAACCTGTACACCCAGCTTAGCCAGTCCCTCACTGATCTTGTCAGTAAATCCGTTTACATCTTCAATAGAGGTGACAGCATCCTTAACCAAGCCAGCCCCCTCAACAGCCTTGTCACGAGCTTCGGACGCCCGCCCAGTGGCTTGAGACGCGTTTTTGCTCACTTCGCAGACGACCATATTCATCTGCTCCATTGCAACGGCGGTTTCCATGATACGCTCATGCTGATTATGCGATCCGTCACGTATCTGTACAAGCATGGTCGCAACTTTTTCAGTGGCTAAACCCACACGGTCAGCAATGCCTTCCGCCTGCCTCCCGGTCTCTGACATGCAGTCCCAGAGCGAACGAACCCGCCGCTCCTGTTCCTGGGTTGCCAACATGGCTTTCCTTGCGGCTTCGGCCTGTGCCAGTGCTTCTTCTTCCTTGAGACGCACCGCTTCCAGTTGATCCCGCAGCATAGCCACCATGCGCATCAGATCATTGCACAGGTTACCAAATTCATGGTTGAACTTCCCCTCAGGCTGAGCCTCCAGATTACCGTCGGCAACATCTCGCGAATACTTCTGCAACGCAGCAAGCGGGCGGGTGATGGAAAACAACGTCCAAAGAATACATAAGACTATCAACACACAGGCTCCAACCGCCATGCTGACCACGACAAGGTCGACATAACTGGCTACCTGCGCACTCTTCTCCATATAATGATCGCGGATGTCCCTCAGGACCGGCTCCAGTGACCGGGCTGACTGAATCAATGAAGCAGAAGCCTTGTCGGCGGAGTCAAGACTATGTCGATATCCATCGAAAGCCGACAGATAGATGTTGAGCTTCTCATTGAAAACGGCCCGCTCCTGCGGGTTGAACAATTGTGAAACTGCCACGGTTTCCTTCATGTCTTCAATCCAACCGTTCATTCTTTCAATGTATATCTCCTCGCGTCGCATAATATAGTTCTTCTCCTGCCTTCGAATCTGTAAAAGCAAAATGGTCATGTCTTGACTTTTAATTTCCTTGAATATCCCCTCAAGCCCCCTGGCAGACATGACGAACTTATTCCGCCAACCTGTATCAATAGTCAGACCTATCTCGATTTCAGCAGTGGCGAGCGCTTGAAAGCTCGTATTGTATGCAGCAAGGAGTCCGAGCGCCTTATCACCTGCCGATTGCATTTCTGAATCAGCTTCAACAATGGATTGCAGAATTAAACGCGCCTCATCGACGTGTCTGGTAACCTTTTCGACATATTCAGTTTCCTTGCGCAATTGAAAATTTTTCTCCTGCCGACGCGACTGCAACAGTTCTCCATAGGCATTTCGTGCCTGTTTCATGAGCATTGCGTAATGATCGGATATATTTCTTCCAATTTTGGTTACGCCAAATACCAGCGCAAAGCAGACAACGCAGACCAGAAGCACCAGAACAAGCTTGTTTCTCACCGACATGTGTTTCCTCCATGCAATTTTAATCGCGCCCTCTAAGCGAGAGGGTCAAAGAAAAGCAATCGGCATGCCAGTAGCACGAACAAGATAAACATTTGGATTTTATAGATATATGCTGAGTGGCGACATCAAAAATAATCGCATATGAAGCACAAAACACGCAATGTGATCACGCAATAAACACGCAAAAGCTTAAAATTTTTGACTTTATTTTATTGCATGAAAAAAAGATACAAACGTCCTTCTACCTGTCGTCAAACAATAAAAAAAAACCCTTACGAACAAATATTCGTAAGGGCTTGATATCGCGTGGTGCTCGGGGACAGAATTGAACTGCCGACACGGGGATTTTCAGTCCCCTGCTCTACCGACTGAGCTACCCGAGCACGCTGTCGAGAAATGGGATTTACCGAAATGGAGGCCGGTTGGCAACCTCTTTTTTCGGTATAAGCCGTTTTTTTTTATTCTTCGTCTTCCAGAGGAGCGCCCATTTCGAGGATTCTGGCGGCGTAACCGGAGCGCAGGGCTTCCAGATAATCCGTATCCAAGGGGCCTTTCCAGGTAGTAATTTCCTTGAACCGCTTAGGAATCTTGACCTTGTCAGGACGATAGCCCATCTGGAGTCTGAGACGCCAGCGGAGACGTTGCACCCGGTCACCGATTTCAGAGACGCTGCCATGCAACTCTCCGTAACCGACGGATTCCATGGCCTCGGCCAAAAGTTCATCCTTGTACACGCCTCGCGAGAACAGGCAGCCGACCATGCAGTTGAGCACGATGCGTTCACGACCATCGTTCACAAGAAAGTCGAGAGCTGCGTTCACGTCCTGATCTTCATGTTTCTGATCCCACGAATACCCGCCCGAATCCAGATGCGCATGACGGAATCCGAGAGCCTCGGACACAAAGAAGACTTCACCCGTGGCATATCCGGCCATCTCTTGGCCCAGCACACAGGCAAAATCCTCGCCACCGTAGACTTTCGCGCATTTTAACGTACCGGAGGCAAGCAGCCTATAAAACTCATTCGTAGGCCGCCCCAGCAGCTCCACAGCCTGCATGTACGTGTCTGTATCGCCCCAAGCCAGTTTAACAACTGTCTCTTCTTCACTAATGACGCCCTTTTCGAGAGCCTCGGTGGCCCAGGCCAGGGCCACGCCAGTGGACATGCAATCCAGCCCTTCCTTTTCGATGACATCCAGGATGCGCAGGACATCACTGGCATTTGTCACCTCCAACATACCGCCACAGGCGAATATGGGCTCATAGTCATACCCCACCTGCCGGTAAAGATATTGGTTGTTGGTCTGGAATTGTTCGCGGACGAAGCCCACATGAATACAGCCGACCGGGCACCCGGCACAGGCCGCATTGCGAAGCAGCGTGTCATCAGCAAACGTTTCACCCGAGATGTTCGTGGCCTCTGGACTGGTAGTCTGCTGAAGGTTCTTCCACGGCAGGCTTTTGAGCTCATTGAGCGGATTGATGTTCACCGCCGTTCCGAGTCCGTGATATTTAGCCATCATTTCGGTGGTGGTCAGTTGCTCGTAAATATGCCTGTAGAGCTTGGGATACTGCTTGCCTTCAGGCAGTGCAAATCCACGGTCACCGAGAATGCAGATCGCCTTCAGGTTTTTCACGCCCATGGCAGTGCCGCCGCCCATGCGCCCGAAATGGCGATAGGTGTCTACGTTGATACAGGCATAAGCCGACAGATTTTCGCCAGCCGGACCAATACGCAGAATCGACCTGCGGCCCGAGCCGGGGAAGATCTTTCTGAGCACACGTCCTGTGGCAATAGCATCAAAACCGCGCATGTATTCCACGTCGCGAGTTTCAACTCGGCGGGAACCGACGCACAAGGCGGTCAGTCGCGTCGCCTTACCCGTTATGACAAGCGCATCGAGATCAGCGAACCGAAGCGACAGCGCGGATTTTCCGCCAGCGTAACTCTCGGTGTACTCATTATGATATGGAGAACGAAACGCGCAACACGTCTTGCTCATGAGCGGGAAATATCCTGTCAGCGGCCCGATGGCGAAAATCACGGGCTGTTCCGGGTCGTCCCAATCGCGATCCACATGGCCGAACTCTTCAAACAACTTTGCCGCCAGCCCCGTGCCGCCCAGATACACGCCCCGTCCGGGACGCTCGATGATATTTGTCTTGCCCGTGGTCAGGTTGACCATCATGACGCGGAAGAAGTCTCTAATCATCATGTCCTCCTTCTTCCTTTTCCTTCATAGGCAGTTCCACCATTTCAAGACAGTCGTGCGGACAGAACGACACGCATTGACCGCAATGAATGCACACATACGGGTTCACTTCGTGATCCAAGAAAATTGCATCCACGGGACAGGCCTTGGCACATTCCCCACAACGGATGCACAGCTTCTTCTTCTGAATAATACCACCGTCCCGGCGCTGGGACAGTGACCCTGTAGGACACGCCTCAGCACATGGAGCAGGACTGCAGGCCAGACAAACTCGAGCCTCGAAGCCGGTGGACAAGCCGCCCGACGACGAAATGCGAATTCCCGCCTTATTCCAGGAAAGAAACTTGTGGACCTGCCTTGCGCAGGCCAACGAACACGAATGGCAGCCGATACACCGCTCCATCCGTACAGCTCTAAGCGCTTTCATAAAAAATTCCTCCGACCACTGAGAAAAGAGGGAAAAACACCCTGCGAAAGGGGGCATCTCTCCCTCTTTCCTCAGACAGTCAACTCTCTCTCCATTTCCCTTGTTGTGGGGCTGTTCCATGATCTGCACCACCGACGCAGGGCGCATGGAGAAAGTTATTTATCTGTATGTTCCAAGATATCCTGTTTGAGCGCCCACAGGATATGATTTTCAATCCGGGCAACATCCATGTGCGGCGCGACTTCGGAAGCCTTGCGTATCAGGGTGTGCGTGTCAACCGGCTTCCTTCCGAAAAAAACGAGTTTTTTGACGACCTCCAGATCTATGGACATGTCGAGACCGACATAGAGGTTGGGAAAATCCAGGCCCCGATAGAAGGCTTCGCCGGTGCGCCCCGCTTTGAGCACGGTGTCATCACACAGGACATCGCTGGTATAATGACCGAATATTCGCCCGAATTCCGGGGCAAGAGGATGTGCAACATCCCGAAGCGGCTCGGCATCCACGGGTTCAGTCCACAGAAAATCCCACAGCTCGACGTACTGCCGGATAATAACAGGCCATGAAAATTCCTTTTCCACCCGCTTTCGGCCTGCTGTGCCCATAGTCTGCCGCAGTTCCGGGGAGTCGATGAGCAGTTTCAGGGAGTCTGACAATGTCGGGATATCGACGGCCGTACGCTGGGAAAGACGCAGATGGTACTCGCTGTCAAAGGTCAGTGGAGCTTCAATGTCTACATCCGAAGTATTGCCTGCCCCTGTGGTTCTCACGAGCAAGCCGGTTTTCCCGTGCTCCACGATATCCTTATACCCATCATAGTCGGAAGCCACCACGGGCAGCCCAAAGGCACCCGCTTCCGCCAGAGTGATACCGAACGTTTCCTGAGGGTTGTCTGCAATGGAGACAAATATGTCCGCCGACCTGAAAAGTTCCAGCTTCTCTTTTTCATTCGGACGCAAGTGCATATGGAGCGCAATGCCTGCATTGGCAGCAAGATTGGTCAAGGTGGTACGGACGTTGTCATCTTCATCCGCCCAGCCTGCCAGAACTATCTCCACCCCGCCGGGTTCCATGCCGTCCTGCACCAGACGGTGCACTGCACGGATAAGCGGGACCACGTCCATTTTTGAATGATGAGAGATACGCCCGAAGACCAACAGCCTGACCGGGCCGCCCCCCTGTTTCGATCCCGGGGTCAAAACAGACGAATCCACAGCCAGGGGAATACGGGAGAGCAGAGGGGCCGGATGACTGGTCTCGGTCAGGCCGAATCCCTCCCGCAACCATTCAAAATACTGCCCCACCACCTGCTTTCCGGCTCTTGACGTACACACGATGCTGTCACGCAGGGTCGTGCCGGGCCACAAATGCTTGATAAAGGCGGTTCCATAATTCACGTAACTCAAAGAGTGGGTCAAACCGGTTATCGGGAAAATGTGCTCACTGTATCGGTTGCGCATCCGGGTCATGAACGGCTGACTCGTAATGCAGTCCGACAGATGAAAACAGTGATACTGCGTCTGTGCCAGCATCACCGGTAGTTCCTGTCGAAGCATGAGCCTGATTCGTCCCTTCTCCATGAATTCTGGGGCCGCCTCCTGTAAGGCCTTCCCCACAGCAGCCCTCTCCTTCCGCCCAGAAAGGAAAAAGTGGTATTCGTCAAAAGGATCCGAACCCAGCAACGCTCGCATAAAGGTCACGTTGGCAACCATCCGGCCCAGAACAGGACCTGCCTCGAAAAAGGGGTCAAGGGTACCCCATATGCGCTGTTTTTTCGCCATACTCTGGTCAAAACCGTTCCCCGCGGTTTTGTCAATGGAATGTCGGAAAACCACAGGCATTTTTTTCCTCCCTGCCACGAACACAACAGAACACTCCATTCATTTTTCACTCACAATTCCAATCAGTTGTTAGCATTATAGACGATTGATTCCTATAACTGCACACAATTATCAACACTTGGCCCCGATTTTGCTCAACTCTCCATGCGAGTGAAATACTCGTCAATGTTTTGACGATCAAGGAGAAGTGGAGATATGCCAAGACAAGCCATAAAACGAGGCCGACGGCCGGAGCTCATGTGGGGGCTCGGACTTGACGACATGCTCATGCAGCAGATCGAAGAAGGAGTCGGGCCTGGCTTTCATATTCGGAATTTCCCAACCGACTCTCTCCCGCTGGGGAAAGACCTTTCTCATGCAGAAAAGCCCTCTGCGGCCTGGATCCCCTGGTCGGTCTGGAATGGTTTCCCCGAACACCGCAAAGCGGAGTACCGCGATCAGGATTCAACACAGCGTATTCTGATTCAGAGCGGTGAGGAAAAACCTCTGGAAATGGATCAGGTTCTGGCCGAAGGATTCCTTACTGTAATTCGCACTCCCCTCACCCGACCCAAGATTCAGGATGTCATGTTCCGCGCCAAGGAAGTAACGTCCATGTATTCTGATATATATCGGATGACGGAAGAGATTCTTCTCGAACGTGAACTTCTGGCGCGCAAGACTGACCAGCTCATGTTTCTGAACAAGGTGCTCGCCTCGGCAACCGAAAGTCTGGATGCCTCCACCATCCTCACCAATGCCAAGGACACCCTCAGCCTCGTCTTGCCTATCAAGATGCTGCATGCCGCCTTCTGGAACCATCAGCAGGAATCCGAAGTGGCTGACGTTGAAATTTTCCTCAACGGTAAAATGCCGCCCGAAACAGAATCCATCTGGGTTGAAAATATCATGGCATCTGCCAATTTCATGGGAAGCGGTCCGGTTAACGGATTCAACATCCTGCATACCGATTCCGCCCGGCGGCCGGAGTATTCACTGGCTCCCGACGAGGGAAAACTCGTCACCATGCCGCTCACGGCCGGACATGAGACCTTTGGCTGTCTCGCTCTGCTCTGCGAACCGGGCTACCGGCTCGGCAAGGATCAGGTGGAAACATTCCGCTCCGCTGTCAACCACATCGGCCTGGCCCTGCGCAACGCCCTGACGTTCAAGGAAGTCAAACTTCGCGCCGACCGCGACGGCCTGACCCGCGTATACAACCGCCATTCCTTCGAAGAACGGCTGATATACGAAATCAAGCGTCGTCGCCGCTACAATCACGACCTTTCCCTGCTCATGGTGGACCTCGACCACTTCAAACAGGTCAACGACACATACGGCCACAAAGCCGGAGACATGGTGCTCCAGAAAATTGGCGAAATCCTGACCACGACCTTTCGTACCACTGACCTCGCAGCCCGATACGGCGGCGAAGAATTCGTGGTACTCCTGCCGCACACCACAGAAGAAGCGGCATGGAAGCTGGCGGAACGCGTCCGTTCCACTATCGAGGACTGCAACTTCCATTTCGACAATCAGGACTTCACCATTACCGCGTCCATCGGCGTGGCATCCGTGGAAGGCGGTGCATTGACCACCAATGATGACCTCATCATCAAGGCGGACAAGGCGCTCTATCAGGCCAAAAACAACGGCCGGAACATGGTCGTCGTCTCAGGCCAGAAGCCCGTCAACCGCAACCGGTCAGCAATGCAGTAAACAAGACACATCAAGAAAAGCCCCTGCTCGACGCATATCGAGCAGGGGCTTTTTTTATGTCTCCACCCCCTCCCCCTCCTCGTTTTCCTCAACTTTTCGTGTTGGTTTGCGAGGGCTGAGAGTGAATTTGAACGCGGTTGTTTTAAAAAAACTGTCAAGGTGTTTTTTTATACCTATCAAATGATTTGAATAGACATTCATTCACATTTCCCGGTTTTGCGAAAAACCGGGGTTAGCCTCCTGGAAAACATCTTACAGGAGGATTTCTATTATGGGTGGATCTGCAGTCTTAATCTCAACCGTCCTTGGTACTGTAGCGGGAATGACGCGACGAAAACCGAACTCATCCGGCGACATGGAACAGGAACGCAGGGCTCGTGAAGAGCAGCAGCGCACAAAGGAGGCGGACGCCCGCCGAAGGAACAGGGAGAAGGTTCAGGAGGCCAGGAATCTGGAAAAGAAGCGCAACGCAAAAACCCTCTCGAAGAGTGCGGCCTCTCTGGTTGAAGAGGACGCTCCCAATCCAATGGGACTCAAAAACAAGCTGGGAGAATAACATGGACACAATCGAACGTGCCCGTTCCCTGCTCACCCGATTCAGCGGATTGGAAGAAGCGCGCCAGCCATGGGTCAGCTCCTGGCAGGAACTGACCGAATACATGCTGCCCCGCAAGAACAGTTTTACCACCATCGGTGTATCCAACTCGTTTCGCGGACAGACCGGCGATGAACGCATCTTCGACTCCACGCCGATGCACGCGTTGGAGCTGCTGGCCTCATCACTGGGGGGACTGCTCACCAACCCTTCCATGCCGTGGTTCGATATCTCGGTCAGAGACCGGCAACTCGGTGACAGTACAGACGTACGCACCTTCCTGCAGGAAGCCCGCGAACGAATGGTTACCGTGTTCAACGCCGAAGACTCCGGGTTCCAGACCCATGTCCATGAACTCTATCTGGATATAGCCCTGCTCGGCACGGCGGTCATGTATGTGGAAGCGGACAACGAAACGCTTGTCCGCTTCTCCACCCGTCCGCTGGGCGAAGTGTATGTGGCGGAATCCGTTCGGGGCCAGGTGGACACCGTGTACCGCAAGTACGAGATATCAGCCCGTCAGGCCATCCAGGAATGGGGGGTGAACTGCTCGGAAGAAACCAAACGCAACGCCGAAGACAAGCCCGACGAGAAGGTGGAAATCCTGCACGCCGTTTACCCCCGTTCTGATCGGAATCCACGAGGTCTGGGGGTTATGAACTTCCCCTATGCCAGCGTGTATATGGAAACCAGGAATAACCACATTGTGGAAGAAACCGGCTATCTAGAAATGCCGTATATGGTTCCGCGCTGGGCCAAAGCCACCGGCGAGACCTATGGCCGTGGACCGGGGCAGACCGCCCTGTCCGATACCCGCGTGCTCAACGCCATGGCTCGCACCGCACTCATGGCTGCTGAAAAGATGTCTGATCCGCCACTCATGGTACCCGACGATGGCTTTCTCGGCCCTGTTCGCTCCGGTCCGGGAGGACTGTCCTATTATCGAGCAGGATCATCAGACCGTATCGAAGCTCTTCCCGTGCATGTGGACCTCGGAGCCACGGAAGAGATGATGCGGCAGCGGCGCGAATCCATCCGCCGCATCTTCCTCGGCGACCAGATAGCTCCGGAAGGACCAGCGATCACTGCCACCGAAGCAGTCATCCGCCAATCCGAGAAAATGCGTGTCCTCGGCCCTGTCCTTGGCAGATTGCAAACCGAGTTCCTCAGCCCACTCATCAAGCGCGTGTTCCGCATCATGCTCCGCAGCGGAGGCCTGCCAGCCTTCCCAAAAGGGCTGACACCCGATGATCTGGACGTGCGCTACACCTCACCCGTTGCACGTGCCCAGAAGCAATACGAAGCGCAAGGGTTGTCCCAGACCATGGAATACCTCGGCCCACTGGTGGGGGGCGCAGACGCCTTCGGCATCATGGACAACTTCGATACCGATCGCATGGCCCGACACGTCGCCGAGCTGTTCGACACGCCGTCGGACTACCTGAAACCCGAAAAGGACGTGGCCGCCGCCCGAGAAAGCAAAAGCAAGGCGGCAGGCAGCGCGCAAACCACGGCAACAGTCGCCAGCATGGCAACCATCGCCAAGACCCTGTCCGAAGCCTACACGGATCGACCCAACGTTCTCACCGATTTATGGGGAATGCTCGCCGGAGCGCTCGGTGTTGTCGGTCCGCCGCCAGAACACATGATTCCCGACCCCGCCCGGCCTGACGATATGCCGCCGGACGAGGCGTTAATTCTGCAACAGATGGAAACGAACGAGGAGGCGCCCCATGCCTGACATCTCTCCTCTGGAACTGCACCGGGCCTACAAACGACTCTTTGAATCGGCAGACGGCGCAACCGTCATGGATGATCTGGAAAAACGCGGGAACTTCATGCGTTCCACCTTTTCCACCGATGCAGGGCGTACGCACTTCAATGAAGGCCGCAGGTCACTTGTTCTGCACATCAAACACATGCTCAATGAAAACAACTTCATCAATAAGGAAAACAAACGATGACACCGAATACTGACAAGAAATGGCAGATGACCCTTCCCGAAGACTGGACCGTCAGACAGGCGGACGAAAACGGTATGGAAACGGAAATGCTGTTGCGAGACCATCCGGTTCTCGCCAAATATGCCAGCAAGGACGAGGCTGTGAAGGCTCTTGTTCATGCTCAGCGCATGATCGGAAAAAGCCCGGAAGGATACATCCGTATGCCCGGCGAAGACGATGGCCCAGAAGAACTGGCTGCCTTCTATGGCGCTCTGGGCCGACCCGAGGCTGCTGACGGCTACGAGCTGCCGAATATGGACATGCCCGAGGGTTTTGAAATCCTCTAAGACCTGATCGAAGGTCTTAGAGGGAAGGCATATGAACTGGGTTTGACCCCGAAACAGGTCTCCGGACTGTACGAATGGTTCATGCCGATGGTCATGGACGCTCATCACGGATTGGAAAGCGAGACGCAATCCATGCGCGAAGCTGAATTGGAATCCTTGCGCTCTATCCATCGTGGTGAAACGCCCTCCGTTCTCGACCACGCCATGCGCGCCGCCGAAGCCATTGGCGGAGATGATCTGCTGGCGGCTCTCGATAAAACCAATGCGGGCAACCACGCCGCCGTAATCAACGCATTTGCCAAAATCGCGCCACTGGTCCTTGAAGGCGGGCTACGCGGCTCGACCAAAGGATGGGGTGAAGATCTGTCCATTGAACGACTGCGCAAAATGATGAAAGATCCCCGCTTCAGTGACCCGTCCAGACGTGATTCAACCTTCGTCAAAAAGGTCAACGAAGGCTTTGAAATGCTCTACCCCGGCGAATATATCCCCGGCAGCAGGCTCTAAACCAGAAAAACGACCGGGGGCGACAATTCGCTCCCGGTTATTCCCGGAGACGAAAAAAGATCTTGAGGGTACACCCGGTGCCGGGCCCCATAATCCAGACACACTTGACACAGCGGGTCATGCCGTACACAAGGGACGCGCATGCAAAATCTTATTGAACTGACAAAAAATGACCTTGAGGCGTTCGTTGCCGAAGATCTGAAAGAACCCCGTTTTCGAACGGAGCAGATCTGGCAATGGCTGTGGCAGAAACGTGTCCGTACCATTGACGACATGACGAACCTGTCCAAACCGCTCCGGGAAAAGGTCGCCGCCATGGCAACCATTGCCTGGCCGGAAATCGCCAAGGTCGCCACCAGCAAGGATGGAACCATCAAGTTCCTGTTGCGCATGGGTGACGGTGCGCTCATCGAGACCGTTCTCATTCCCATGAACGACCGCTACTCCCAATGCCTGTCCACTCAGGTGGGCTGTGCCATGGCATGCACCTTCTGCAACACCGGCAAACTCGGATTCGAACGCAACCTGACCTATGGCGAGATCATGGGACAGATCCTGGTGGGCCGCCAATACCTGGAAGATCAGGGCATGAACCCGCTCAAGAACCTCGTGTTCATGGGTATGGGTGAGCCACTGTTGAACCTCGATACACTTATCAAGGTGTTGACCGATCTGCCATGCGAACGCGGCTTGTCCCTTTCATGGCGCCGGTCCATGGTTTCCACCGTCGGTTTCCCCGACAAGCTCAAGATTTTGGGAGACCTTGAAATTGCCCTGCCGGCGATCTCCCTGCACGCCCCCACTCAGGAACTTCGCGCCAAGATCATGCCCAAGGCCGCCAAGGTTCATCTGAACGACCTCATGGCCAGCCTCAAGGCATATCCCATGCGTCAGCGCGAACGGATTACGTTTGAATACCTGCTGTTGAAGGACGTGAACGACTCAATGGAACACGCGGACCAACTGGCCCGACTCATTGACCGAAGAAAGGGCAAGATCAACCTCATCGCCTACAACGCGACCGAGGGCATGCCGTATGACGCCCCTGATCGCGGCAAGGTCGAAGCCTTTGAAAAACGGCTGTGGGATCACGGAATGACCGCTTTTATTCGCCGCTCCATGGGCTCGGACATTAAGGCGGCATGTGGTCAGCTCAAAGCTGACAACATGTAATCCACCTTATTGTCAAATTCAGTATTACCGGAATGTTGTGCTGAATTGTCTGGCTATTGCGACAAGATTGTCTGCCCAGTTTTCCGCGAGAGGATCAGCCACGACCACCTGACCGCCAATGGCATCGGCGATGGTCTGTGCAGACTTGTCAGAGAATTGCGGCTGAACAATAATAGCCGTGATTGATTCTTCTTTTGCCAGTGCAATGACCTCTGCCAGATCTTTCGGCCCAGGCTCTTTGCCTTCCAATTCCACCGGGACCTGTACCAGGCCGTAATCACGCGCAAAATATCCCCATGACGGATGATAGGTCAAAAAGTGTTTTCCCTGCGCGCCCTTCAGAATCCCCTTGATCTCAGTATCTACGGCATCAATCTTCGCCATGAGTCGGCCATAATTCTTCTGGTACACTGGAGAACCTTCCGCATCGGCCTGAATCAACGCTGACAAAATATTGGCGGCCAGCTCCCGAGCCATTCTTGGAGAGTTCCATACATGAGGGTCCATAATTCCATGACTGTGCTCAACAGCATGCGGCTCCTCTCCCTCACTCTCGTGATGGTGAGAAATCATGGGCAGCATGTGCATGCCTGCAGTCGAATCGACCACAATCATGTCAGGATTGGCACTTTTCATTCGAGGAAGCCATGCCCGCTCAAAGGGAACACCAATAGCTATATACAGTTTCGACTTGGTTAAAGAGACCATCTGGCGAGGTTTCGGTTCATAGGTAGCCGGGCTGGCTCCCGGTGCGACCATGACTTCGACCTGCACGCGGTCACCGCCGATGTATTCAGAAAAGTACTTAAGAGGAGCGATTGAAACAGTCACGCTCATTGCCTGCGCGGGAATCGCAAACAAAACCATCAATACAATCGCAGCGAAAAACTTCATTTTATTCATGGGCGTAAGACCTCCACCTGATCAAGGACAGCTTCAAGTCCGAAATTATATTTTTCTAAAGTTGGATTGAGATATTTTGAAAACTTCGTAAAATCGATTTTTCGCCAATCACTGGCATCGAACGCGCTGTGATAACTATAAATATTTGTTCTGGTCAAACTGAAAAATCGAGAGAGGCTGCTGCGGGGAACCTCCACGCCATGCATGGCGTCATACAGCATCACAAGAGCCCATCCACCGTCCATGAAATGCCCACCGACCGAGACCGTGAACTCTCCCTCTTTTACCAGTTCCAAGGCGCGGGCAGTCCAATCCACTCCGCCAATCAGGACATCCGTACCGGGACGTTTTCCTAATTCATTCAGGCTTTCCAACACGCCTTCCGCCATTGCATCACTGGCCGACCAGACAACGGCAGTGTCAGGATATCGCTGCATCAACCGTTTGCTCAACTCTTTTGCCCTGTCCTGCTTCCAATCTGCGTGAACAACCTGACGCAATCGAGTATTGGAAAACTCGGCCACGGCTTCCTGTAACCCTTTTTCCCGAAGGATGGATGCAGGAGAGGCCTCATGTCCGCTTACGGCTATGACATTGACCATGCCGTCGCCATCAACCAATCCATCCTGAACGGCCACCTGAATCAGCTTTTTTGCCAGAACATATCCTGCCTGCGTGTCATTAGGCAGATATTCAAAAAGCCACCGAGTATACTTTTCACCGGGTCTGCCCACATTCTTCTGATCTTCTTCCAGAAAACCCTGATTGATGAAGACGGTTTCGACCCCGGCAGCTTCGGCACGGGCCAAAAAGGATTCCCCACCACCCCGGGCATTCATACCGAGAACATACCGGGGGAGCTTTTTCCGAGAAAAAAGTTTTTCCACGTTTTCATCTATAAGGACATGGTTCCTATTCCCATAATAAACATCCAGTTCGAAACCGAGATCCTCAGCGGCAGCCTGCATAAAATCAGTCATCGGTTGAAAAAAGACATCCCCAGGCGCTCCGGGATTCAAAAACACAACTGGCACTCCCCCAGAGGCGCTGGGAGAGGAAACCAACCCCAAAATAAATATTACGCTCCACACAGCCCGTGCCATATGCTTCATTTTCATCCTCCCGTTGTCTGCAAAGCTACCATACCGACAACCACCTCCGCTATGACTACCTGATCAGCAGCAACTTCCCGGATGCATTGTGCAGTTTTTTTGGATATAGACTGTTGATGGATACGCAAACAATTCTCTTTGCATTCGGCTTGACTATCTTTGCTGGCCTCTCCACCGGCATCGGCTCGGCCATAGCCTTTTTCGCTCGGCAGACCAACACGAAATTCCTCTCCCTTGCCCTCGGGTTTTCTGCCGGAGTCATGATCTATGTCTCGTTCGTTGAGATCCTGGTCAAAGCAAAGGACGCACTCACGTCTGAACTCGGTGGAGTCATGGCAGCCTGGATTACGGCCCTGTCCTTTTTCGGAGGCATTGCCTTTATCGCCATCATCGACAAGCTTGTACCCAGTTATGAAAACCCACATGAAATGCACTCAATTGAAGAAATGGAGCAAGGTAAAGAGAACTTGCCAAAGAACGAAGCTCACAACTTCGACAAACTCAAGCGAACCGGCATGTTCGCGGCAATTGCCATTGCCATCCACAATTTCCCCGAAGGTCTCGCGACCTTCACTGCGGCCCTGACAGACCCGGCCCTGGGCACGGCCATTGCCGTGGCTATCGCCATCCACAACATCCCCGAAGGGATAGCCGTATCCATCCCGCTTTATTACGCGACCGGCGACCGGAAAAAGGCCTTTTTCTACTCCTTTCTGTCCGGCCTGTCCGAACCTGTGGGCGCGCTTATCGGCTACCTCATCCTAATGCCCTTCTTCTCTCCCACGCTTTTCGGTGTCCTGTTTGCCGGGGTGGCCGGAATCATGGTGTTCATTTCCTTTGATGAGCTGCTGCCAGCTGCCGAGGAATTCGGTGAACACCATCTCTCGATATACGGACTCATAGCCGGTATGGCTGTCATGGCCCTTTCGTTACTGCTCTTCCTTTAAGTCGGCTATCGAGAACACCTCTTCCGCCGAACATCTGCGCCACTCTCGAAAGAGTTACTACTAAAAAAAGCACTTTCTTAAAAAAAATTCACCCAACTACCGATTCTCCAAAAAATTACATACGGAGGTCAGTTATCATTAACCATTCCAAAGCACGCCAAAGCAAATAGGACATCCAGCAACCTTCTCCATGCACTTTTAAGGGCCGGGAGCCCTTGGAATCCGGGGGTTGCCATCTTCCATCGACATATGTATGGGTAAGCCCCTGCTGTCCGGATCGGACAGACGACATATATTTAAGGAGTGCATCATGGCATCCAACGTTGACGAAATCACCATCAATTATTCCGAAGACAACCAGCTCATTGTAAAAGAACTGGACAAAGTCATCCTCTCCAAGGGCGCATGGACAACCATTGTCTTCCGCTATCAGGAACTCAATCGCGCCAAGGGCGAATACGGCCCGGAAAAGTTCACCATCCGCCGTTATCAGAAAGTAGACGGCACATACCGCCCCAAGTCCAAATTCAACATTTCCAGCCAGGCACAGGCTCAAAAAATCGTTGACGCTCTGGGCAGCTGGATTTCTTAAATACCATGTACCTTGGTGCTCACATGTCCATTGCCGGAGGCCTGCACATGGCCTTCGAACGCATCGGCATGGTCAGCGGCACAGCTTTGCAGATATTTACCCGTAACCAGCGACAATGGGCTGTTCCACCGCTGACCGGGTATGACATCGAGCTTTTTTCGGTGGCGTGGGAGCAATGGGGCGACTATCCCATTGCAGCGCATGATTCCTACCTCATCAATCTCGCGTCCAGCAAACCGGAACAGGTCGACCGCTCCATTATAGCGTTCGCCGAAGAACTCCGGCGCATTGAGGCGTTGTCCATATCCTGGCTGGTGACCCACCCCGGTTCACATCTGGGCGACGGCGTTGATGCAGGCATTGAACGCTACGCAGCCAATCTGGATATCGCTATCGAGCAATCCGGCACGCAGACAGCCATCATCCTGCTCGAAACTACCGCAGGCCAGGGCACCAACCTCGGTTCCACATTCGAAGAACTGGCCGGCATCATAGAACGCTCCAAATATCCCGACCGCCTCGGCGTGTGCTACGATACCTGCCACACCTTTGCCGCCGGGTATGACATCCGCACGCCAGAGACCTACGCAGCCACTTTTGCGGCCTTCGATCGCATTGTCGGACTGGACCGACTCAAATTCTTTCACCTGAACGACACCAAGAACGAATTCAATTCGCACAAGGACCGTCACGAACATATAGGTGAAGGAGAAATCGGACTGGACGGCTTCCGCAATCTCATGCAGGACCAACGCATGGCTGATATTCCGAAGACGCTTGAAACGCCAAAGGACAAGGATTTGCAGGATGATGTCCGCAACTTGCACACCTTGCGCCAGCTTGCGTTAAAGACATAGGCTCCTGCATGCCTCAACTTGACGCCATAATATTCGACTTCGACGGCACTCTGGCTGATGTCCCACTGGACTTTGACTGGATGAAAACCAAGATCGCCGCGCTGGGCGAGGTCTTCATGGACGAACGCCCTGTTCCGAACTCCAAACCCGCGCTTGAATGGCTGGAGGAACTGGCCTGTCAGGTCATGAAACGCGACCGGGCTGAGGGCATGGAATTTCTGTCTCGTGGACGACTCGTTATTGCAGCCATGGAACTGGACGCGGCCAGAGACGGCGCTTTGTTCGACTTTACCAGACCAATGCTCACGACCTTGAAAGAACACGGCGTGGCCGCAGGCGTCATCACCCGAAACATTTCTCCGGCAGTCAAGACGGTATTTCCGGATATCGAAGACTATACCCGCGTATTCATTCCCCGTGAAGACGCCCCCAAGCTCAAGCCTGACCCGGCACACCTGTATCAAGCCCTCACCGCCATCGGCGCTGATCCGAAAAATTCTCTTATGGTCGGCGATCATCCCATGGATGTGGAAACGGGTCGTCGTGCCGGAACACTCTGTGCGGCAGTCACCAGCGGCAACTCCGAGGCTGAAGCCTTTGCCGACTTGGCGCCGGATTTCATCTGCACCAACGTTGCCGCCCTCCTGGACAGGCTTGTGACAGCCCGACTCATTTAACCCGCCCCCCCCTCTCCGAATGAAGGCAAGAAGTCTTCAACTTTCCTGAAAATATAATGTTATTGAAGTGTGTTTCCATATAATACTCGTAGAAATCCCAACCGATACAGATTGGATTTCACGCATTATTCAAGGAGAACCCATGCATTTCAAAGACTGGAGCCTCAAACTCAAAATTCTGCTGCCAACATTCATCGTTGTCCTTATCGTAATGACTGCCAGCACAGTCATCTTGACCATCAAGGCACAGGACATGGCTGTCGAACAGGCCACAGAAAATGCGCAGAGACTCGCATACGGTCACAGCCTTGAAGTGGGAGAAACCATGGATTTGGCGATGACAGCCACACGAACCATGGCAGCAGCCTATGAACAGGGAGCCAACTACTCCCCCATTCCTGATCGCGAATATCTTGATGCCTTTGTTATTGATGTCCTTGAGCGACATGATGAACTCGCCGGAGCATGGTGTACGTTCCCTCCCGGCAATTTTGATGACCGTGAGGATGAATACCGGGACACCTATAATGGTGCTTATCGCACATGGTATCACCGTGACGGAGGAACCATCGCTTCCAGCTTTGCCGGTGCCGGCAATTTCGAAACCGAAGAGTGGTTTGCCAAACCCATGTCCGGCTCCATTGAAACCATTACCGAGCCGTATCCGTGGGAAGCTGGTGGCAAGAAATTCTGGCTCGCCTCAACAGGTCATCCCATCAAGAGAAACGGTAAGAATATCGGCATTGTCGGTGTTGATTTCTACCTCAACGACCTGCAAAAAGTCGTCAATGAAATCAAACCATTCGGGACAGGATACGCCTTTCTCATGACCAACAAAGGCACTATCGTTGCCCACCCCGACACAGATAAAATGGGCAAAAATGTCAGTGAACTGATAGATGCGACCAATGCAAACAACGTGGTCGAGGCTGCCAGATCCGGCAAGCAGCTCGCTTATGAAACCGTGAATTCCCAAGGGGACTGGTATGTCACCCTTGCGCCCATCTCCGTAGGCCGTACTGGTGAGCCATGGAGTCTGGCTGTCGTGATCCCCATGGACAAGGTACTCGAACAGGCTGACTCCTTTGCCTACACTTCCATCATCATGGCTGTCATTGCCGTGTCTATTCTCTTCGTAGTTCTTCTGTTCATCGCCAACATCATTACCAAACCTATTCTCAAAGGCATCTCTTTGGCAAAGAGCCTGTCCGAAGGCGACCTGACCAAGGACATTGATGTCGATCAGAAAGACGAAATCGGCACATTGGCCGATGCCTTGCGGACCATGACGGCCCAACTCAGAAACGTTATCGGCAACGTCAGCTCTGCCACGGAAAACGTGGCGTCCGGCAGCGAAGAACTGGCCGCATCCTCCCAGAGCATGGCCGAAGGTGCGTCTGAGCAGGCTGCCAGCGTGGAAGAGGTTTCTTCCTCCATGGAAGAGATGGCATCCAACATCCAGGGCACTGCAGAAAATGCCAGCAAGACTGAAAAAATCGCGACAAAGGCGGCACTGAATGCCGAAGAAAGCGGCAAGGCTGTTTCACAGGCCATGAACGCCATGACTGATATTGCAGAAAAGATCTCGGTCATCGAAGATATCGCCCGCCAAACCAACCTGCTGGCCCTGAACGCAGCTATCGAAGCGGCTCGCGCAGGAGAACATGGAAAGGGCTTTGCCGTTGTTGCTGCCGAGGTACGCAAGCTTGCGGAACGTAGCGGACTGGCAGCATCCGAGATCAGCGAACTCTCTTCCTCCACTGTCCATGTGGCCAAAGAGGCGGGTAGCAAACTCGACCAGTTGGTCCCGGATATTCAAGAAACAGCACAACTCATTCAGGAAATCACCTCGGCTTCCAATGAGCAAAGCGCCGGTGTCGAACAAATAAACGCTGCCATTCAACAACTGGACAATATCATTCAACAAAACGCATCCTCATCCGAGGAAATCGCGTCCACATCTGAAAGCCTAGCCAGCGAAAGTTCGCAACTACAGCAGGCTATCAGTTTCTTCAACCTCGGGGCATCCGGTCACGACAGCCACCACCGTGCTCCAGCGAAACGCAAGCCGCAACGGCAACTGCCCTCTACACCGACCAAACCGACATCCAGCGGGATGGACCTCGACATGGGCGATGAAGGCTTCGAACGTTTCTAACCCCAAACAGCAAAAGGCGGGAGCTTGATATCAAGCTCCCGCCTTTTTTCATGCGCTGTAATTCCTAAAGATTTATCAACTCATATTCCCGAGAACCAAGTCCGATCTCTTCCGCATAGTCCAGACCGAATGATTCCGGCACATGCTGGTGGATGGCCAGGAATTTGTTCTGCCCCGGAATGACCCCGAAGGGTAACTGACTGGGATACAGCGGCTGGGCCTCATTCACCAGATCCATGGAGGCCTGGTCCACGGCCACTGGGTCAAAGCTCGCCATCACACCTATATCCGGGCAGATAGGTGCGTCGGTGAAGCCGACACAGTCACAATCGGGCACCACGTCCATGACAAAATTGACATGCAGGCACGGAGTCTCCTTGGTTGCAAGCACGCCCTTGGCATACTCCATCATCCGCTCCAGGAATTCCTGCACACCCATTTTCCAGTCCACTTTGAGTCCTTCATGACGACAGGCCACGAAGCACCCGCCACAGCCTACACATTTCTCTGCGTTAAGCGCGATCTTTCCCGTGTCCGAGGCAATATACAGCGCGCCCGGTTTGCACACCTTGGTACACGCTTCACACGCGGTACACGCTTCCGGATCAATGATCGGGCCAGTTGAAAAATGCTGTTGCATCTTGCCCATCTTGCTGGCTGACCCCATCCCGATGTTCTTGAGTGCCCCGCCATAACCTGCCATCTCGTGGCCCTTGAAATGATTGAGCGAGACAAAGAAGTCCGCTTCGGCGATGCTGCCCGCGATATACGCGTCTTCAATGTGTTTGCCACCCACAGGAACAGCCACCTCATATTCGCCTCGCAGCCCGTCCGCGATGATCACGGGCGCGTCAAGCACGAGAGGGTCCCAACCGTGTCGGGCCGCACACATGGCATGAGAAACAGCCTCACCGCGCTGTCCCACATACAATGTCGAGGCATCCGTCAGAAACGGCTTTCCTCCCGCTTCAAGAACAAAATCCAGAATCGGCTTAATCCATAACGGACGCAGGAAGCCGGTGGTGCCCTGCTCGCCAAAGTGCAGTTTAATCGCTGTCAGATCACCTTCCTTGATATGCTGACCACCTTTGGCCGCCTTGAGCAGGCTGCGCATGCGTTTGTCGAAAGGAGCCTTGACCGATGCCCGCAGATTCCAGAAAAATACTTTTGATGCCATACGTCTTTCCTTCAATTTCAGGTTCGAACCCGTACCATATCACCAAGGCACGGGAGATAAAAGGCTCCCGATGATCGCCTTCGGCGAGGTCGTCGCTCTCAACGGGTTCTTCTTGCAATTCAAAAAGAGGAACACCATGTTGATACACATGATGTCCCTCTTCAATTATTCTTTCAAAGCATCCCTTCTCCAAGAAAAGGTCCGCCTCCCCGATCCGGGGTGGAAGAATGGTGCAGTTGCACCGCTCTACAGCACAGGCAAATACTTATCCAGTTCGTATTCGGTAACCTGCGTGCTGTACTCGTTCCATTCTGCGATCTTGTTTTCGACCAGTGCCGTATGCAGATGTTCACCGAGCACTTCTTTCATGAAGGTGGATTTTTGCAAGTTGATGGCGGCTTCATACAATGAACCGGGCAGCGACTTGATCTTGTTCCGCTTGAGCTGACGGTCATCCATGGAGAAGATATCCTCTTCAACTGGTGCGGCCAGCTCGTAGCCCTCTTCCATGCCCCTGAGTCCGGCTGCAAGCTGAACGGCAAAACAGAGGTAGGGGTTGGCGGCCGGGTCCGGGCAACGCAACTCCATCCGGGTGGCGTTCTCCTTGCCGGGTTTATACATGGGCACACGTACCAGAGCCGAACGGTTACGCCGAGCCCAGGCAATATACACCGGGGCTTCGTAACCGGGCACCAAACGTTTGTAGGAATTGACCCACTGGTTGGTCACAGCAACGAATTCCGGAGCATGCTTGAGGATACCCGCGATATACGACTTGCCTTCAGCAGAGAGATGATACTCATCGTTGGCATCGTAGAACACGTTGCGGCCGTTCTTGAACAAGGACTGGTGAACGTGCATGCCGGAGCCGTTTTCACCGAAGATCGGTTTGGGCATAAAGGTGGCATAACAACCGTGCTTGCGCGCGGTTTCCTTGACCACGACGCGATAGGTCATGGCGGTGTCGGCCATTTTCATTCCTTCGGCATAGCGCAGGTCTATCTCGTGCTGGGATGGTGCCACCTCGTGATGAGAATACTCTACCTGAATCCCCATGGCCTCGAGGGCGAAAATGATGTCACGACGGATGTTGTTGCCAAGATCAAGCGGCGGTGCGTCGAAATATCCGCCGGCATCAAGAACCTCGGTGTCCTGATCGTCAGCGAAAAGGAAGAATTCAAGTTCGGGACCGACATAGAAAGTATATCCCTTTTCCGCAGCCTGCCCCATGACTTTCTTGAGAACATAGCGGGAGTCCGCTTCGAATGGCGCACCGTCAGGGCTGACGACATCGCAGAACATGCGGGCAACAGGTCTGTCGGAAGGACGCCAGGAACAGATCTGGAACGTGGTCGGGTCCGGCATGGCGACCATGTCCGACTCGTCTATACGGCAAAAACCAAGGATGGAAGACCCATCAAAACCCATGCCTTCCTCAAAGGAGGCTTCAAGTTCGTTGGGGGTTACCTGAAAACTCTTCAATGTACCGAGAATATCCAAAAACCAGTACTGAATGAAACTGACGTCATAGTCCTTGACTGCCTTCATCACGTCGTCAGCATTTTTGCAATTGAAAACCGGGATGTTCATACTTGCCTCCAGTCTTTGGGTTGAACGCCATTATAATAATCATGCGTCATCTTCTTATACTATGGACCATATCACCTTACGGCGCAAAGCCCGACCCTTCAAGGCATGAACCTTATCAGTTGCCCACCATCAGAGACAATAGAAATATGTCCGCTCAGCGATGAGCACTCCGGAAAAACCTGCCCTGATTCTAAAAATAAATATTATTATCTCAAACATTATAATTGAAACCTTCAAGCGATGCCCCTAACAACCACATAATGGATAACGCCCTTAATTTTTCATACTAATCTAGTATGATATCAACAATCTCTAGGAGGATGACATGGGTTGGAAAGACTGCAAGCTATGCGTAAAATTCGGTCTTGGCTTTGGTGCCGTGCTCCTATTGCTTGTCAGCCTGGGATTGTGGTCGACATACGGTATTGAAGGAATTGTTGGCAATGCTGAAGAAGTCATTTCCGGCAACAAATTGCGCGGAAACTTTACACAAAAGGTGGTCGACCATCTGAAGTGGGCAGAAAAAGTCAACGAACTGTTGACCAATTCTGACATCCACACATTGAATGTGCAGACCGATCCCAAGGAGTGTGCTTTCGGCAAATGGTACTACAGCGACGCCAGAGTTGCTGCTGAAAGGCTGGTACCAGGCATCAAGCCGCTACTGGCTGAAATCGAAAAGCACCATAACGAACTCCACGTTTCAGCCATTGAAATCAGTCAAAAATATGCACCAGCCGACATTGAGCTTGGAGCCTTCCTCCGTGACAAAAAACTCGATCACCTTGTCTGGCTGGGCCAGATCAAAGACGCACTCATCGACCAGCAGGCAACGGAAACAGGTGTTCAGGCCGATCCTCATAAGTGCATGCTCGGCGTATGGCTCTATTCCCCCGACACCCAGAAAAAGATGCAGGCCGACCCGGATTTTGCGGCTGTGGTCAAGGGCATATATGAACCCCACGCATCCCTGCACGAATCCGTCACCGACATTGACGGCCTGCTTCAGGAGGGGAAGCGCTATGAAGCACAGTCCTGGTACCAAGAGGTGACCAACGACCTGGCCGACGAAACCCTGGCTGCTATTGATACGGTCATCGCCCTCAACGACAGCCGCCTGCAAGGTTATGAAGAGGCAAAAGCCATATACACCGCCAAGACCCTGCCCGCGCTTAATGTCGTGCAGGACATCCTCAACAAGAGCATGCTGGTCATCAGCAACAACATCATGACTGACGACGAAATGGTAACAGCCGCAAATGAAACGGAAATTGGCGTCATAATTTTTAGTGTTGTTTCCATACTTATCGGCATTCTGCTTGCGTGGATTATCGCCCGGGGCATTATCATTCCCCTGCAAAAGGGCATGGTTTTCGCCACAACCGTTTCCACCGGAGACCTGACAACCACGGTGGATCTAAACCAGAATGACGAGGTCGGCCAATTGGCCGAATCCCTGTCGAGGATGGCGGACAAGCTCAACGCCGTCGTAGGTGAAGTCAACCAGTCAACCGAGAGTGTCTCGGCCGGCAGTGAACAGCTTTCAGCATCGGCCCAATCGCTCTCACAGTCCGTGGTTGAGCAGGCGGCTTCCATCGAATCCATTTCAGCCTCCATTGAAGAAATGAGTTCCGGCATCCGCTCCAATACGGAAAGCGCACAACAAACAGAAGGCATTGCAGTCAAGGCATCCGACAAGGCGAAAGAAAGCGGTGCGGCGGTTGGAGAGGCTCTGGACGCCTTTAAATCCATCGCCGAACGCATCACCATCATTCAGGAAATAGCCCGTCAGACCAACCTGTTGGCGTTAAACGCGGCGATTGAAGCGGCACGCGCAGGAGAGCACGGCAAAGGCTTTGCCGTCGTCGCAGCCGAAGTCCGCAAACTGGCCGAACGCAGTGGCAAGGCCGCAGAAGAAATCAGCGGACTCTCGGAATCCTCCATGGGCGTGGCTGACAGAGCGAGCCAGATGCTGGAGGAATTGGTGCCCGAGATCGGCAGAACAGCCGAACTCGTTCAGGAAATAGCGTCAAGCTGTATGGAACAGGACAAGGGCATCACTGAAATCAGTTCTTCCGTGGGGCAACTCGATCAGGTCGTGCAGGGCAATGCGTCGGCCTCGGAGGAAATGGCATCCACATCGGAAGAGCTGGCTGCTCAGGCGGAGAACCTCGCTCAGGCTATGACCTTCTTCAAGACCCAGAGTACCAATGGAGGCAGGAAGAACACTCAAGTGATGGTCAGCAGTTCAATGTATCAGGCGCTTCCCGCCTCGCAATATCAGGAAACAGATACACGCCAGGGCATCGCTCTCTCGCTTGATGAGCAGGAATACGACAAATTCTAACTCCCCTTCCCCCAATAGTACAGGGACGTCCGAATTTCGGACGTCCCTGTCGCTTTTCCTGTTCCACTCAGTAGGGAAATGACTCTGGCACGAATGGCGCCGCACCATATCTCGATGTACGCACTGCGACGAGGCCTCTTATCTGAGCTGCACCCAGTCCTTGAGGCCGTATTTTATCAGCAGATGATTCAACTGTCCGGTCTTGCGCATGAGAGAGACCCCCTTATCGAGAGCTATCCCGAGTTGCTTTGACCGTTCCGGGTCAGCAGGAGACAGCGCGAAATACAAATATTCATCTTTCGTATCATCATAACACCCTGCAAGGTGTATATCGTCTCTCAGGCCAAGAGCCTTCAGATAGTAGTCCACCACGGCCTTGTTGCCGGGTATGACCTGAATTCTGTCATCCTTCAGCATACCGAGCAGGCGGACAACAGGCTCATCGCCATGCATGATATGAAACTGTCCCGGCGAAAGCTCAAGTAACTCAAGAACCCAGTCACGATATATATATCCTTTCACCAACCCTATTCTGAAACCAGCGAGTGACTCTGGACCGGTAAATTTCCAGTCCGGTTGGTTGGTATAGAAACACAACGAATCCCTACCGAGGGTTTCCTGCGGGAAAATGTATTTCGACATATCGCTTTTCAGGGAACCAATGAGAATATCGGCCTTTCCTTCCAGCACATCGTCAACTGCCCGGTTCCAAGGCATTTCACGATACTCGACGTGGTGGCCCATGGGTTCAAAAATCGCACGCAGAATTTCAACCGCGTACCCTTCATCACGGGTTCCGGCCCTGCCGTTATAAGGCATCCACCTGTCTGCGACCGCAATAATGGAATCCTGCCCAAAAGCCGGAGCATACCCGACCATCAAGACAAGCATGCAAAGAAGAATACCGAAACACTTCTGAATCATAGTGCACACGATAGCAAACTATCTTACTTAATACAAATTCTGTATTTTCAGAATGATAGCCATTCCTATCACTTATATTCCCCGACTCACTTGACGACAAGCACAGGCTTATCTGTGGTCTGCAAGACCTTGTGTGTGACTGATCCGAGAAAGAGTCCTTCAAGATCCGATTTGCCCTTGGACCCGATAACGATAATATCACATTTTTCCACATCGGCCACATTGGTGATGACTTCCGCCACATCACCGCCGATAACCAGTTCAAGAAAGTCTGCCTTCGCATTGGTCAGGATAGCCCGATAATGTGCCATGACGCCTTCCGCTCCCTTGAGGAGATGCTCAAGCAACTCACTTGCATTGGGTTGGCCCAATCCTATAGGGACGGCTCTTCGCACATGCAGCAAAACGATAGAAGCACTGTCGCCAGCCAGCTCAACAGCCATGTCAGCAGCCGCATCCGACAAGCGAGAACCATCCACCGGCAAAAGAATGCGCGAGATCTTCATAGGTTCACTCCTTATTTTCGATGATAACGTTTTCCACGGTTGAACGACGTATTCATCATACCTAAAGAATCGACTCCATGCCAATGAGAGTTTTGAAAAAGTGAGAGAAGTACGTTGTCACGACTTCATGGCCTGATCCCGTTTTTTCAGAACTCTGGCCATTGATTTATAGGCTGCATAATACATCTGGACATGTGCAACGTAATCCGGGGTTTCATGACCTATTTCATTATACGCCACCCACTCGACGTTGCCGAACCAACGATCGGGATCAAGGCCCATTTCAGCCGCCTTCCTGCGCAGACCTCGGACTCGCGCCGGTCCGGCATTGTAGGCCGCCAAAGCAAAGTCCACCCGATGTTCAGGGTCTATATCCTTGAAGTATTTTTCGCACAAAAAGTGAAGGTACTTTGTCCCAGCATGGATATTGTTATCCAGCTTTTCGATATCCTTGATGTTCACGTTGGGATCGCTGGCTGTGGATGGTTTAATCTGCATGACACCCACCGCGCCCCTGATGCTCCGCATATCCTGATTGAAACCGGACTCCTGAAATGCCATTGCGGCAACCTTGAGCCAGTCGAAACCATACTTGTCCGCATATTTCTGAAAAAGTTTCGCCATTGGCTCGAGGCGTCCCCGTTCCAGCGGATCATTGTAGTTGAGTACATGCTCCTCATTTACAAAATACCGCTTGTAAAACATGTTTCCCTTCAGAGTTCCCTGGCGAACCGTACGGGAAAAAGCGTCAAGACTCTCCTTAAATTCCTTGTTTCCCGGTCGCACGGCCCACGCCAGTTGGTCCCCCGAATGAATGACCACGTCATTGAACAGGCGCAATCCGGGCATGCTCTTCTTCCATACTTCGGCCAGTTGATCCTCGGCCACCACATAGTTGATAAACCCTCGTGCCACCATTTCCAAAAGATCTTCGGTGACCAGATCAGGATCAGCCTCGATAACATCCACAGGGTCCATTCCACGCGCTTCCAAAGAACGACTGACAGCGTGTAGGTGCTCGATATAACTGCTTCCGGACATGACATGCAGCTTTTTCCCAGCCAGATCATCCAAACTCATCAACACCTGACTTCGATACCCACCAACCACAATATCCTTGATGTTCTGCCGATAGGGAAAGGAAAACGCCACGCGCTCTTGTCGATCTCCGGTAACAGTAAGACCGGCAGCGACAATGTCGCCGCGCCCGTCCAGCAAGGCAGGAAGCAACTGGTCAAATGGAACAGCCAGAAATACCATGCGGATTTTCTTACCGGGGTTGTTCTTGTCCAGATATCGCCTGTAGGCTCCCATAAGGTCCACTTCCAGTCCGCGCATGACCCCTTTGGAGAGGAAAAAATTCGTCTGATTATAGGACACGAGCACCCGAACGGGTCGTCCCTGTTCGATGGCTTCAAACAAGTCCCCCGTCCAATTCCGTGAGACGCGCTCCAGACTCGTTGGTGCAGCCACTGTCGTGCCCACCAGAAGCATCACCAAAGCAACCGCAAAAACAACCCTGCGCATCAAACATCCTTCCCGTATTTGACGATGACCAGCGTAATGTCATCCTCTGCCTTGGCTCCTTCGGTGAATGCGTAGACCGCCTCAAAAACCCCATCCAGGATACCCTGAGCAGACTGGTCTGCATGGGCACGAACAGTTTCCTTGAACCGTTCCTTACCGAACATTTCGCCTTTCCTGTTTCGGGATTCCCAGATGCCATCGGTACCGATGGCTATTATCTGACCAAGGTGCAGTTCGTTGACCTGTTCACTATACACTGACTCATGGGTCACTCCCAACGGCAGACCTGCCTCGGCACCCAGTTCCGTAAACATATCAAGAACCGGGCAATAGATCATGGCCGGATCATGACCGGCACGCACCCAGTGAGCTGTTTTTTCTTTGGTGTCCAATGTGAGATAGAACAAAGTCATGAACCTACCCGAGCCGTCCAGGTCTTCGGACAGATGGCGGTTCATCTCGGTCACAACCTGAACAGGAGTGCCCGGCTGGGAAGCACGCATTCGCAGAAAACCACGCGCCGTGGTCATGAGCAGGGCCGCATCAACACCGTGACCGGAAATATCACCCACAGCCACAGTCAAACCGGGATGATCCACGTCCGTGCTCTCCAGATAATCGAAATAGTCACCGCCTGCGATTTCACTGGCAACACTGGAGCCTGCCACATCAAGACCCTGGATACTGGGAGCTTTTTTCGGAAGCAGGCTCTTCTGGACTTCTCCGGCCAGCTCCATGGCCTTTTTCTGTTCGGTCAGGTCTGCGACAAAGGCAACATGCCCAAGGAATTCACCATCACCATCTCGCAAGGTGTTGGCATTGACCAGCACGGGCACGACATGCCCGTCCCTGTGCACCATACTCCCTTCGAAGCGGCGATGATCCTGCTTGAGAAACTGTTCCTTCTTGCTTTCAAGAAAACGCTGATACTCCAGCGTGGCGAAATCATGAGGACGTCTGCCCAGCAATTCCTCGCGCTCATAGCCGATCATCCGACAATAGGCGTCATTGACTTCCTTTATGGTCAGATCGTCGCCCATGAGAAAATATCCCTCACCCGCCCCTTCAATGGTACGCCGAAATTTGAATTCGCTGGCACTCAAGGCTTGTTCGATCTTCTTGCGGGGGGTGATGTCCATGAGTACGCCCTGATTGAAAATCCGATTGCCGTTATCATCACGGACAATGGAAGTCTCATCTGATACCCAGCGAGTTTCACCGTCTGCGGTCTTGATCCGATACTCCTGTGCATATTCCTCAACGTCGAGTTTCTGATAATGCTCAATCTCATTAAGCAAACGCCGATTGTCATCCGGATGACCGATACTCTCAAAAGTAACCTTGCCACTCAAAAAATCTTCGGCTGAATATCCCCACTGACTGACATTCTCGGAGACATAAACCAAGGTATAGGTTTCATCCGCTTTACGCCGAAAAAGCACTGCCGGAGAGTTTTCCACGATCAATGTTGCCAGCCCGAGCTTTTCCCGAGCCTCCCTGAGCTGATCGATCTCAGCGCAGGCTCCCTTCCTGCCCGCCTTGAATTCTTCCAGTTCACCTTCACACGAGCATAAACGCGCCCGAAGAGTTTCCAACTCATCCGAGAGAACCTTCATGGATTCCCTGTCAGCATCAGCCATATATCCCCCGTTCCTTTATCAGCAACCCAATGAAAAACATTCCGATCAGATCTAGCCTTTTACTACAAGCGCAAGTCGCATATTTCAATATGTTCAAATTTTGTATTGACAGGAACCACATTTATAGGAATGATTACGATTATCATATGTCGAGTGTATTTTGCATTCACCAACGTCGGTCATGCAACAGTAATCACAATGGTCTACCCGGTATTGGAGTCAAAAGCAGCAAACATTGACTTACCGGAAGACAGGATACTCAGCAAAAGTCTTGACGCAACTGCCTCAACTCAGATTGAGGTCAAACAATAGTTTTCAACCAATTACCCTCCCCTCCTTGAAATCCCGTCTCGCCCCCCCGAGACGGGATTTCTAATTGCTGCACGACGATCATGGAAAATCCCAGTCGCACGGAACGCATACGCCTATCCCGACAGGACGCGACCTATACCCCATGATTGCTGAGGAAACCGATACATACTCGGAATAACGACGAGCTTCGGCTCTCGTCGAAGACACATCCCGCAATAAAAAAGGCCGCCATAAGCGACCCTTTCCTTACTCTCCATCACAATGAGAAAAATTACACCGTCGAATCCGCCATGGCGAGTCGAATTCCCAGACCTATGAACAGCGTGCCTGCTGCACGTTTGATCCAATGTCCGTATCGCCCACCGCCACCAAACACATTCGACGCCTTGGCTGCAGACCAGGCCCAGATCATGTTTATCAACGTACCGTTTATCGTGAACAGAATGCCAAGAAAGAGAAAGGCCAACGGCTTGGACTCTGCATCCGCAGAAACGAACTGAGGCAGGAAGGCCAAAAAGAACAGAGCCACTTTGGGATTGAGGGCATTGGTCCAAAACCCTTGAGAAAACACCTTTCGTCTGGAGAGAATACCCTTGTGTGCGCCGTCCGCGCTTCCGTTCCCTTTATACCACATACTCACGCCGACCCATATGAGATAGGCCGCGCCAAGGTACTTGACGACAGAGAAGGCAGTTGCGGACGTTGCCAGAATAGCTGACAGGCCGAGTGCGGCGGAAAAGACATGGACAAAACATCCGGTCCCCACCCCAAGTGCAGCCAATGCTCCACCTTTCCAACCAAGAGAGGCTCCCCGGCTCACGATATAAAAAACGTCCTGCCCAGGGGTAATATTCAGCAGCAACCCGGAAAGAATGAATAATGCGAGATCGTGAGTACCGAGCATGAGAAACCTCCGTGCTACCTGGAAGATGATTGAGGCTGGTCAGCGGGCATGGGAAAGATCGCGTCGTAGGCCCAATTGTAGAAATAGGCATAGACCAGAAAGAAAACAGCAAAGCCGATGTCCGTAATGAAGGCGGCCCACAGAGAAAGGTCCAACCACCATGCTACAAAGGGGACCGTGAGAATCAAGAGGCTTGCCTCAAAGCTCACGGCATGGATGCATCGGAGCCACGGTGGGCGATCATTCAGGCGACGCCCTAACTTCACGAGCAGGTGATCAAAGGCAATATTGAACAGATAATTACAGCCCATGGCTGTCAGGGAAATGACCATGGACATTGTCCCGACCTTGAGAATATCCCGTTCGAGAATCCAGGCGGCAAGGGGAACACAGGTGAGAAGACCAATGACTTCGAACATGATGGTGTGGCGGATTCTGTCCGCTTGGGTGCGCATGGGGGAGGTCATTACACGCGCTTCAATCGGTTGTCCATGACTTGAAATATCGAATATCAAAAGCTGTCGAAATCGGGATAATCATGGCCCCATTTATCATAAAAAGGCTTCAGTTTTCCCGCTTTGTGCAAAACCATTATCCCTTCATCAAACAGCTTCATGACAGCACGCCCCCGTTCCGTTTTGTTGAACACGGGGTGATACGACCGGGTGCCCACCTCCTGCGTGTCATACTCCAGACGGTTGAAGGAAAGACCTGACCGCTTGATGGAATCTTCAATGAACAGCATGTCGTCCACATAGAAATCCGAACGCCCCAGCAACACCATCTGCAGACATTTCACGCCTGAAGGCAAATCACGAAGATCCACAGGCACAGAGAAATCCCATTCATGGTAATATCCCAGCTGGCAGGCGACCGTCCTGTCACGCAGGGTTTCCACCCCGGACCACGGCCCAACAGCTGCCTTGTTAAAAAAGGCATAGTATTTATTCACATAAAGGGGATATCGAGATAGGCGCAACTGCTCGCTGGTGGCCCGATCATCACAGGTCATCATATCAGCCTGCCCAAGCAGAACCAATTCGTCACCTCTGTTCGTCGGAACATACTCATGCTTTACCGAGATTCCGTACAGAGAGAAAATTTCTCGTATGACCTCATGATACAACCCGGTTCCATCACTATTGGTGAAAGTCTCCCACTCAGGACCGGCGGTATAAGCCTCGACAAAATCTTCCCCATGCGCAGAGGCACTGAGCAAGGTCACAACAAGGAAGATAGGATAAAAAAACCAAGTTTTTAACAAACTTACACCTTATGAGATAGTTTTCCAAAGGACTATAATATATTCTGGAATAAATTGATACCCAGCGCACAATTCCACGTCTATTGAAAATCATATTCATTATTTTTGTGAGCATATGCTCATTTGTCTTGACGGTGCCATTCATGAGCGTATGGTCACTTCAACACTTGTTCATACAAAAGAGGGACCATGGGACGACGAAAGAAACGACGGATGGTGCATCAGGAACCCGATGCGACTTTTTATAAGCCGCAGGGGATCCCCATGCACAAACTGAAGAGTGCCACGATCACCTATGAAGACCTTGAAGCGCTTCGCCTTGCGGACGCCGAAGGGCTTTCTCAGGCGGACGGGGCGCAAGTGATGGGTGTTTCCCGAGCCACCTTCGGACGGATTCTCTGCGCAGCCAGGTCCATTGTAGCAACAGCGTTGACCAACGGCCTCGCCATCCGCATTGAAGGCGGCCATTACACCCTCACCTGCAAAGGGGCGTCTTGCCCCAAGATGCAAGCGGACAACTCGTCCACAACAAATGGAGAGGAAGCTATGCCAGGTATGAACGGAAACGGTCCAGGCGCCGGAGGCGGCGGTCGATGCATGGGTGGCCAAGGTCGCGGAATGGGCCAGGGTCAAGGTCAAGGACGCAAGTCGGGGCAAGGTCGCTGCGTAGGCGGTCAGGGTCGCGGCATGGGCGGCGGTGGCCGCGGAATGGGTGGTCAGGGCATGGGCGGCGGCAACGCCGGCATGAGTCGTGCCATGGGCACTGACAACAGCCCCCGACAAACCAACACAACACAACAATTCAAGGATACTACCGTGAAAAAAATTGCAATCACCAGTGAAGGCCCCACTCTGGGCGACAAGGTTGATCCCCGTTTTGGCAGAGCCGGTGGATTCGTCATCGTTGACCTCGACACCATGGGCGTCGAGTACGTGGACAACGGCTCTTCCCAGGCCATGGCTCAGGGTGCCGGAATCCAGGCTGCTGAAAACGTTGCCAACGCAGGTGCTCAAGTGCTCCTGACCGGCTATGTCGGTCCCAAGGCATTCACTGCCCTGCAGGCTGCCGGAATCAAGATCGGCCAGGACGTGGACGGCATGACCGTTGGCGAAGCCGTTGAAAAATTCAAGAACGGCGAAGTACCCATGGCAGACAACGCCAATGCACAGTCCGGGGGCAACAAGTGATCTATGCCGTAGCCAGCGGCAAGGGCGGCACGGGCAAGACAACCATGTCTTCGTCCCTGGCCGCCTTGTGGGGCTCTCCCATCGCTCTGGTGGATTTGGACGTTGAAGAGCCGAATCTGCACCTCTTTCTGAAGCCTGAACTGGATGATATCCAGAAGGCGTATATCGAGGTGCCCGAGGCCGACGAAGACAAATGCACCAAGTGCCGAGCCTGTGCCGACATTTGCCAATTCAAAGCAATCACAATCATGGCCGACACCCTGCTCATCTTCCCGGAGATGTGCCACGGATGCGGCGGTTGTCTCGAAGTCTGCCCGGAGGGCGCACTCACTCCCGGCAAACGGGAACTGGGTGAAATCTGCCGGGGAACAGCGGACGGCAACGCCTTCATCATGGGGCGCCTGCGCGTAGGCGAGGCCATGAGCCCTCCGCTCATGCGTCAAATCCGCACCGAATTTCCGGCACTCGGTGCCAAAGGTGACATCCTTATTGATGCTCCCCCCGGTGTGAGCTGTCCAGCCATTGCCGCTGTCATGGATGCTGACTGCATCGTGCTGGTCACGGAACCGACGCCTTTCGGATTCCACGACTTCAAACTCGCCTGGGAAGCATTCAAACCATTGGGCAAACCCATGGGAGCAGTCATCAACCGAGCCGGGATCGGCGACAATGTCGTACAGGACTTTTGCAGGGACAATGCCATTCCGATATGGGCGGAAATTCCCTACTCCCGCGAAGTTGCTGAAGCGTATTCCAGAGGTGACGTCATTGCCAAAGTCCTCAAGCCACTGGAACCGACCTTCACCGCCCTGCGTGAGAGCATGCGGGCCGCGGCCAAAACCGCCAAGGAGGCACGCCATGCATGAGGTCGTCATCATCAGCGGCAAGGGTGGCGCAGGAAAAACCTCTATCGCCGGAGCCTTCTCACACCTCGCGGACAAGGCCATCCTGTGCGACCTGGACGTGGACGCACCGGACCTGCACCTGCTCCTTGACCCTGAACATGAAAGCGAAGAATCCTTCATGTCCGGCAACGAAGCAGTCATAGACAATGAGCTGTGCGCCGGCTGCGGCCAATGCGCCGAACTTTGCCGATTCAACGCCGTCACCCAGAGGGACGGGCTTTTCACGGTAAATCCGATGTTGTGCGAAGGGTGCAAGGTCTGTGTGACACTGTGTCCGACCGAGGCCATTGATTTCCCGGTCAAGCACTGCGGACAGTGGTACGTGTCGAAAACCCGTTTCGGACAGATGGTTCATGCCCAGCTCTTTCCCGGAGAGGAAAACTCCGGCCGACTCGTCACCCTGCTCAAGCAGAAGGCTCGGGTCATGGCGGAAGAACAGGGACTGGAAATGGTGTTGTGCGACGGCGCACCCGGCATCGGCTGCCCTGTCATCAGCTCCATGGCCGGAACCGATCTGGCTGTGGCGGTCACCGAACCCACTCTCTCCGGCCTGCACGACCTCAAGCGTGTGGCTGAACTGTGTGACGGATTCCGCACCAAGGTCGCTGTCCTTATCAACAAATGGGACATCAACCCGGAACTCTCCGACCAGATCGAGGCTCATTGCAAAGAAAAAGGGTACACCGTTGTCGGACGATTTCCACATGACAAAAAGGTGGTAGACGCCATGCTGAACCGCCAGGTCATTACGGAATACGAAAACGAAGAACTTTCCCAAATACTCAAGCAGGCGTGGTCGGACATCCTGACCATGCTCAACGACATAAAAAAGTAACCAAACCTTCAGAAGGAGATAGGAATATGGAAACTCTCGTAGCTGTTCCCACTGCTGCCCCCGGTGGCATGGACGCCGCTGTTGATGCACACTTCGGTCATTGCGGTATGTATACCCTTGTGACTGTCGCCGACGGCGAAATAAAAGATGTGCAAGTCGTGCCGAGCTGCCCTCATGAACAAGGCGGCTGCATGGCTCCGGTTCAATATCTGGCCGACCAGAACGTCAAGGCCCTGATTTCCGGCGGTATGGGCATGCGTCCGCTCATGGGATTCAATCAGGTCGGAATTCAGGTTTTCCACGGCAGCGGTGCACCCACTGTCAAAACGGCAATCGAAGCCTTTCTGCACGACAGCCTGCCGGTTTTCACAGCCGAACAGACTTGCGGCGGCGGAAGGGGCTAGCCATGTCCATCGTCTTTGCAACAACCCGTGGAGCGTCCCTGGGCGAGTTCATAGACTCACTGGCTGATTCCAGCGGCCTGAACATCGACGTGGTCCCCACCGGCTCGGCTGCTCTCGAAGCAGTCAAGGCGGGAGCCGTCAAGTTGGTGGTTATTGACGAAGGCTTGTCCGACTTCGACTCTCTGGGGCTGGCCCTGGAGATCATTAAGGTTAATGCCATGGTCAACACGGCCACCGTCACCTCCCTGTCTGCCAAGGACTTCCACGACAAAAGCGAAGGTCTCGGCGTTCTCAAGGGGTTGCCCGTCAATCCCGGCAAGGATGACGGTGTAGAGCTGGCTGATATTCTAAGCAGAATGTAACTAAAACATTCCATCCCAAATAGAAAGAGGGAGTGTCATCAGGCACTTCCTCTTTCTATTTGGGATGGAACGTTGCCAACTGGTGCCAACCTCAGGTATTGTTTTCTGCAATGCAATCTCTTCAAAATACAACACCCACTGCCATCACGCGCAGGATAGGCATAGCCCTGACCATATTCATGGCTGCTCTTCTCATGTCCACAGCCCCAGGCTTCGCCGCTCCGAAGCGATCCGCTGACTGGTACATCAAACATGGTGTGAGCATTGCCAGTCCGACAAACTCTGCGCCGATTTCCTTTCTGGGGATGAACGGACAACCCAAAGGGGTTCTTATTGATGTATGGGTAAAATGGTCAGAAAAAACAGGAATTCCAGTACGATTCCGTTTTGAGAGGTGGGCCAAGACCCTTGAGCTAGTCGCCAACGGTGAATGTGATTTTCACGGAGGCCTGTTTATAAACGATGAACGGATCACATATCTCGATTTCAGCACCCCCCTGCACGAGCTTGAATCCGCCCTGATCGTGAGCAGAAAAAACGACACCGACGTACAAACCATATACAACAACTACACCATCGGCGTGTTGGACAAAGGGCACACAGAGTATTTCCTTCGTACAAACAAAAAGAATCTGAAAATCATCAAATTCCCGACAGACGGAGATGTTGCTCAGGCTCTGTTCCTTGGACAGATCCAGGCCGCAGCAGGCGATCATCCTATTCTGGGATATGAAATCGGCAAAAAGGGAAAAGGTCACGAACTCGTGGTCAAAGAGATACTCTTCAAGCATTCCCTCCACGCAGCGGTTGCCAAGGGAAACTCTACGTTACTGGCATTAATTGACGAGGGTCTGTCGAATATTACTCCCGCCGAATATAAGAATATCACCAACCACTGGTTTGTTTTCCATGCAGAAAATATCGACTGGTTTCAATACGGTTTTATCGCGGTCACCATCTTATTCATCGCTACCATGATCGCTATCTTCATCGGTCGCAGCAAGGCAGGACTGTATTCCGAAGAGTGAATGAAAGACTCACCCTTCCCGGTCCATACCTCGGTAATTGACGGCTTCTGCCAGATGTTCGACGCCGATATCGCCTCCCCCTGCCAAGTCTGCAATGGTGCGAGCTATGCGGAGAATACGAGTATAGGCACGGGCAGACAGCCCCAGTGACTCCACGGCCTGTTTGAGAAATGCGTGTTCGGATTCGCCAAGAGCACAGAATTCTTCCAGAGCTGACCCATCCAGTTCGGCGTTGAGCGAAAAATGAAGCCCCTCGTATCGTTGCACCTGAAGATCACGGGCGGCAACTATATGTGCACGCATGGTGGCCGAATCCACTTCACTTCGCGCCTTTTTCAAATCCTCATAGGGAACCGCAGGCACGTCCACATGCAGATCAATACGATCAAGAAGCGGCCCGGAAATCTTCCCGCGATATCGCTGCACAGCCAGCGGAGAACAGGTGCAGACGTGCGTATCATCTGACATATACCCGCATGGACATGGATTCATGGCAGCCACAAGCATAACGTCAGCCGGATATTTCAATGTCATGAGCGAACGCGAAATGGATACTTCGCCGTCTTCAAGCGGCTGACGCAAAACCTCAAGCACACTCTTCTTGAACTCCGGCATTTCATCGAGAAAAAGGACACCGCGATGGGCCAACGAAGTTTCACCCGGCTGCGGATACCGGCCCCCGCCAATAAGACCCACGTCTGAGATGGTATGGTGAGGCGTTCTGAATGGTCGAGTGACCATGAGCGCTCGATCCTTCTGGAGCAATCCGGCTACCGAATATATCTTGGTCACCTCCAACGCTTCTTCGAAACGTAGTGGAGGCAAAACCGTGGGAATACGCTTGGCGAGCATGGTCTTTCCCGAGCCGGGAGGACCGATGAACAGCAGGTTGTGTCCGCCTGCCGCAGCAATCTCGATGGCACGCTTGGCATGCTCCTGCCCTTTGACCTCACCAAAATCCACAAGATGCGACTGTCGCTCGTTCCACAGGGTATCGATATTCAGAACGGTCGGTTCAACAACTTCTTCATCCAGAAGCATACGCACCACCTGCCCGAGATCAGACGCACCAACGACAGGTATATCATTGACCACCGCACCTTCGCGCCCGTTAGTTTCCGGAACGATGATCCCCTTGCCTGCGTCCTGTCGTGCGGCAAGCGCAAGCGGCAGGACGCCGGGAACCGACTTCAGATCGCCGGTCAGAGAAAGCTCCCCGGCCATGAACCACCCGTCGACTTTTTCGGGACTGATGACGCCCATACCCACCAGAATACCGATGGCAAGCGGCAGGTCATAAGCACTGCCGGCCTTGCGGACATCGGCAGGGGCAAGGTTCACCGTAATTCGGGCAGGTGGAATTTTGAATCCACAATTCTTGAGCGCGGAAAAGACACGCTCCTTGGACTCCTTGACCGCGCCCTCGGCAAGACCGACCATGGTAAAACAGGGCATACCTGAGCGGGAGAAATCAACTTCGAGTTCGACTTTAAAGGCATCAATGCCCATGAGGGCGGCGCAGGAGACTTTGGCGATCATGTTTACCTCTATCTGATTGTTTCACAGACATATTCAAAGAAGCGACGCATATCAACATACCTATGTAGAATAGTTTTATTGTGCTTTATGCGAGAATTGGCTAGTGTCGGTAAATGAAAAAAGGCTTACAAATCTTCATCATAGCATGGCTATTTTCCGTATCGACTGCAGTATGGGCGCAACAAGCGGAATACACCATAAGCCTCCCTTGCCTGGAACAGCAGGGGTGCACATCTTCCGAGATAGAAGCTTTTTTCATCGAGGCATATGGCAGAATAGGCATAGTACCAACATTTTCATACATGCCCCGACTGCGGGAACTCGAAGAGGCCAACAGCGGGCACATAGACGCATGTGCCGGACGGACTGTCGCTTCGTACCTATCATACCTGGAATTGATTCCCGTCAAAACACCTGTGGCCACAGAAACCCTTGTGGCATTCACAATCAAGCCGGACATGCAGGTGTCCTCATGGGAGGACCTTACTCTCCTCAGGGTTGGGGTTGTACGAGGCGCGAACCTTCCAGTAACCATATGTAAAACAAAGGGAATTGATACATACGAAGCAAACAATCTCGAACAGTTGTTCCATTTGCTTGCCAACTCAAGGCTGGATGCAGTGGTTCATCATCTTCAGGTTGGACTGAATACAGCGGATTCACTTGGAATTTCAGTTCAAATGTCACACGTGCTTCATAAGGAGATGGTTTATCATGTCCTCAATCGCAAACATGCATCCCTCGCACCGAAGCTAGCCAAAGTCTTTATGGATATGCTTGATGAAGGAACAAGCACCCGCATCCTCGGCAAGTGGGCGGGTATGTTGCCAGACCCCATCGAATAAACGGAAACGAACTGTTCTCCTCAAGTGCTTTTCGGGGATTGAAATATCACCATAATAAAGCAGGCCATACCGGAACGGGAAAATCAACTTCGAGTGCAACGTTGAAGGCATCAACGTCCATGAGGACGCGCAGAAACCAGTGGCGAGCATTGGAATCCTAACAACCACGACAAATCGACAACACGATATAGGTTCAACCAAAAGACATCAAGCACAACTCTCGATCAGGAAGACATGAACTTCGCGGCGTCTTTTGGATACATTATTTTGACACAATCAAGCATGGATTTTGAATGATACGAGGATATAAAGACAGTGATGTTGAAGCCGTTTTGAACATATGGCTTCAAGCATCCATAAAGGCACACGATTTTGTTGATCGGTATTTTTGGGAATCCGAACAAGAGAACATGCGCAACGTATATATCCCTGCCTCTGAAAATTACGTCTATGAACTGAACGCACGAGTCATCGGCTTCTACTCACTGCATGACGATACGCTGGCCGCACTCTTTGTTTCACCCGAACATCAGGGACAGGGGATAGGCACTGCTCTTATCAAGCATGCAAAAACCAAAAGAACGCAGCTTGGTTTAAGCGTCTACAAAGAAAATCAGGCCAGCTATGGTTTTTACCTGTCTCAAGGGTTTTCCGTTGTGAGCGAACAGGTCGACCAGCATACCGGACATCCCGAGTATTCAATGAGCTTGAAAACAAAGTAGCCTTTCGACCAACCAACGCACCCATTTCGTGAAGACGTTGCGGCGCAGGGAACTGTGGCTATCATGAAAGACACCATCCATTTGCCATGTGTGTTCGCAGGGAGAAATACTATTCTCAAAAGCCGGGCGGCAACGAGCCGTGAACGCACAGTTCAATAATAATGGCCCTAAATTCCGGCAAAGAGTATTCATTATTTGAGGCTACCATGGACAAAATCAATCTTTTCCGCTTTTTTATCGCCCTGGCTATTATGCCATTTATCCTATTTTTTGAGGCTCTAGCGAGCAGTCACGAAGCACCAACTGCGTTGCCTGTTGTGATTATGACGCATATGAAACCGCCCACCCATGCCACTGGGTGCTGGCTGAATTCCATATACAAAGAAGCCTTCCAAAGACTTGGCTACTTAATGCAATACAAGCACGTTCCCGCAGCACAGGCCGCTGCCATGACGGACCATTCTGAAAGCGATGGTGAGTTGGGAAGAACTGAATACTACGGCCAATCCCACCCGAATGTGGTTCGCGTCGACGAGCCGCACCTCACAGTAAATTTCTGTGTCTATACGAGAAAAAAGCCGACGCAGAAGCTGGATTGGCAAACCCTTAAAGAAACAGATGGGATTATAGGACATGGACGCGGCATAGAAAAAATTGCTTTGGAGCTTAACTCTCTGAAGTAGATTAGCATATTTCATCGGACCGGAAATAAGCGTTGATTTCAGTATGCATGTAGAACAACTAACACAAAAAGTTCACAAGGCTGGAGTATTGGAATCCCATAGTGCACACGCCTATCTCAATGTCCGCCACAAAGAGCTTGCCATTAAACTGGCACGCACCCTCAAAGAGATGAAAACCGAAGGACTTCTGGAATTGAATGCAGTGCAATGTGGACTGGTGTACTGAGAGTGACCTCTCCCTCTCATCATTCTTACACCATGAAACAATTTGACTTCTGGCATTGAAACATCACCACGATACAACACCCCATTCCCGAGCGGGAATAATCAACTTCAAGCGTATCTTTCATGATATATATGCCCGTCAGGATGACGCATGAAACATTCGCGACCATTGATAAATGGGAGGGAAAGGACGTCCCACTGTAAGACACATAGCATAGATAAATTTGAAATAATTTAATTTTTATACAACTTCGACAGGTAGTTGTACGACAAACGTTGACCCACTCCCGACAGTGCTTTCGACGGAAATAGCCCCTTCAAGACTCTGCACGAACTCCTTAACTACAGACAGACCAAGCCCGAATCCCTTGATGCTACGAAGCGAATTATCCTCTTCGGCACGCTCATATGGCTTGAAAATGACATCTATTTTGTCCTCGGGGATTCCGCGTCCGGAATCGACAATTCGAATGACAAGAGACGGCTGTGGATCAGTGATATAGGAGCAATGTATGGCAACGAACCCATTGTCAGTATATTTGATGGCATTACCCACAAGGTTGAGACAAATCAAACGCAACCATCCCATGTGACCGACAACGTATTCCGGCACCCCATCATCAACCGTTACCGTCATGTTGAGGCCTTTCTCTTTCGCAGTCTGTCCAGTAATCTGCTCGACGGATTCAAGCGTCTCCCGAACATTGAACGAAGCTTTCTTCACTTTTTCAGCTTTATGCGAGAGCTGTGAAAAAAGCAGGACATCCTCAATAAGCATGTTCAATACAAAGGTTCTCTCCAGAGCGATACGGATGTAATCCCGAGACTCATCTTCATTCTCGGCCATTGCCAGAAGGTGAAGTGCGTTGACAACTGCAACCAGAGGGCTCTTGAGCTCATGACAGGCCATGGATAGGAACTTTTCTCTGGATTCGGAAAGTGCCACTATCCGAAGAGACGCTTCACGAATTTCTTCATTCAAACTCAGTATCTCTTTGTTTCTACGACTGACATCACGACTTCGCCTGACAGCATAGATGACGAGGCAAACGAGAATCATGGGCAAAAGCAGGACCAATTCGTCCAGATTGAACTCCTCATGACTTCGGCTGAACTGGTAGAACAGTTCAACCGCATCAATTGCCATGAGATAGCCAACTCCACACATCACCGTGAGTGCATAGAGTGCCATTTCGCCAAGATAAAGTTGCCTTTTCATGACTTTTCACTACCAAGAAACCAATGTTTTGAATAGCTACAAGGTACAACACTCACGTATCGAGCGACTCATGAGAACCGGATTATCAGCTTGTTATCGGCTATTTTTACGGTATGTTAGGTGAAGTTGAGGACTGGCCCACACCATAAAAAATAATCACGGCACAATATGACACGACATTCCAGAGCAAAAAAAATAACTCCGACTTTACTCAATGGGATACGCCTCTTTGAACTCTTCCCATAAAAGGACCCTGAATACCGACAACGGCATTCAGGGTCCTTGATTTTTCGTGTTGAAGACTGGGGCTATTCGAAGTCTTGCCCTGTTTCTCCGGCAGGAAGAGCTTCTGGCGTCGCTGTTACCAACGTTGTCTGGGAATACCCCACGGAGCCAAGCATCGGCTGCTCGCCGCAATTGAAATAGGACATCATCTCACGCAAGGAACTGCCCTGCCCGGCCAGCTCTTCGGAAGTTGACGCCATCTCTTCGGAAGCGGCAGCACTTGCCTGGGTTGCCGTTTCCACTTGAGAGACTGCACACGATATCTGTTTGACTGCGGCATCCTGCTCCTCACAGGCTGCATTGATTTCCGAAACCAGCTGCGCGGTCTTCTCAATGTCAGGAACCAATTCTTCAAGCATGGTCAACGCCTGGTCCGCCACGGAGACAGTGTTGGTTGAAAGTCCACCGATTTCACTGGCGGCTTCGCCGCTGCGCTCGGCAAGCTTGCGAACCTCGGCAGCAACAACGGCGAACCCCTTGCCCTGCTCCCCCGCCCGCGCAGCTTCAATAGCCGCATTCAAGGCGAGCAGATTGGTCTGCCGGGCAATCTCCTCGATAATGGTAATTTTTTCGGCTATCATTTTCATGGCATCCACGGCGTGAGTGACTGCTCCGCCACTCTCGGAAGCCTTCTGGGCAGCTCTGGAAGCGATCTGGGCCGTCTCCTGAGAGTTTTCCGCATTCTGGGCGATGGAAGCCTTTACCTGTTCAATGGAGGCCGACACCTCTTCGATACTGGCAGCCTGTTCAGCAGTCCCCTGAGCCAGGGAGCCGGAAGTGCTTGACAGTTGATCACTTCCCGAGGCCACGTTATCAACAGCCCTGTTCACGCCGTACACCACATCACGCAGCCTGAGAATCATTTCTCTCATGGCACTGAGCATCAGCCCTGTTTCATCCCTGCCTTGCGAGTCTATATCCTGACTCAGGTCTCCGTTGGCCATTTTTCTGGCACTCTCGGCAGCGGATTTCAGTGGATTGGCAACGGCGTTCGTAATGAAAAAGGACGTCAGAAAGCCAAGAATCAATGCCGCGATACCGATACCAACCGCAGTTGTTGAATAGCCCGCTGCGGCAAGAGCAATTGATGAAGTCTCCCCTTCTTGAGCCGTATTTGCCAATTCCTCGATTTTCTCGAACAGCGGTTCGATCGTGTGGGTTGCAGCTCTCATTTTCTCCACATTTGTGGCGATTATCTGATTTTCTTCAACCAGGCGCACAAAGGCATTTCGATATACATCCAATCCCTTCTGAATATTGAAAACATGCTCCGGCAAGACCTCTGCTCCCTTGAGCGCACTGTTCAAAACATCAATCGAATCGAGTGTTTCCTTGGCGTATTTTTCATCACTTCGCAGCAGATAGTCTTTTTCGTTCTTTCTGATTTCGAGAACCAATGCCTGCGCCCTCGGAACCAGAACGGAATTGATAGCCATTTCAAGTTTGGCCGCAGCACTCCGAACGGCCTTGTAGTAGTTTTCTTCCTCATCCAGAGAGAGACCTGCCAATATTTTGTCTGCCGCAGCACGGTAATCCTTCAACGCACTCTGTTGCGCTTCCTTGGCGACAGCATCACAGCCGCTTGCTTCCAGATCGACTTTATACGTATCCATGGCGGTTATGAGCAGTTTACGATACCGACTGTCCTTGGTCAGCATATAATCCTTTTCATAACGCCGCATTTGCAGGAGATTCACCAACAGGTCATCTACGGAGTGTTTCGGCATCTTTCCCGCTACAGCATGAGCCGCTGAACGAAACTCTCCCTGCAAACCCGATTTAGAGTCCAGACCTTTTATCTGATATCCCTCAACCACTTCATTGAATGCCGTCAGATACTTTTTGGCGTTTTCAATAACCGCCGTCGAAACAAGGGCAAGCTCTTCCAGTCCAGCCTGCCCACTGACGACTTTGATTTTTTCCATCAGACTGACAATCTCATGTATACTTTTCTCCACTCGTGGTGGATATTTCATATCCATGCGTAACATGAAGTCCTTCTCTGCTCGACGGGCTGTCAACATAGCAATGCTCGCGCCTCGAACCTCTTGAGATATCAAAACCTCTTGTGAAAGAATTTCAGAATAGCCGCCTTCGGTACTATTCAATGCAAACTGATAAACACCCAGAGCCACAGCAAAAAGAAACATCACGACCGCAGTATTGCCGAGAAATTTCGTTTTGATTTTGTAATTCATCAGAAAATTCATCTTTGCCTCCTAAAGGTAATAACTATCTAATTTTACTCTTTAACAGGTCGGTTGATGTCATTGAGGCTCTCTGGTTTTTCAACAACGGGAAACTGCGACTCAACAATCACAACACTTTCCATTCTTGCCGATTATTACGTCATAATAACTGGTGCTGCACATTATAATCGACTCACCAATACCGAAATCAAAAAAACATCCCAACCCATGAGAGGACGTTTCTACTCGTTACCCGGCCTTCAATTGAGTGATATTTGGTATTCATACCGTGAAAGAAAAATCGATCTCTGCTTCGGACTGTTGCGGCAAAAATATCTTGGTAAAACGGCGTGGATTACATTTCAAAAAAAAAGGCCGGACAAATGTCCGGCCTTTTCATACTGACTGTTAGAATCGCTCAAAACCAGAATTCGACTCTGTCCCCAAGGATGACTCTTTACCGTAGCCAGATGTTGGCACCCCAGAAGGAGTCTTGCCTATGGACGACCGTCCTGTGGATCTCTTCCCGAAATCATCCGCACCACCAAGAGTAAAGAACGAAAGAGTCTCCTGAAGCTGAATGGCCTGGACAGACAACTGCTCGGATGTGGATGACATTTCTTCTGACGCCGCGGCATTCTGCTGCACAACGCTATCGAGTTGCCGTATGGCGTTGTTTATCTGAGAAGCCCCTGCGCTCTGCTCATTGCTGGCCACTGTGATTTCTTCCACAAGTTGGGCTGTTCTTTGAATATCTGGAACCAACCTGGTTAACATCTCCCCGGCTCGATCTGCCACTTCCACACTGTTTACAGCCAACTGACTTATCTCGCCAGCGGCGACGCCAGAGTGTTCTGCCAGCTTGCGAACCTCGGCCGCGACAACAGCGAAGCCCTTTCCATGTTCTCCAGCACGAGCGGCCTCAATAGCCGCATTGAGGGCTAAAAGATTCGTCTGTCTGGCGATTTCTTCAATTATACTGATTTTATTGGCAATTTCACGCATAGCAGAAACGGACTCGGCCACAGCGGCCCCGCTTTCCTCTGCCTGCTCCGAAGCCCCGGCAGCAAGAGATTGTGTCTCGGTGGCGCTTTCGGCATTTTGACGAATATTGGCTGCCATCTGTTCCATACTCGCGGAGACTTCCTCAAGGGATGCTGCCTGCTCTGTCGCTCCTTGTGAAAGGATGGCGGAAGTTGAAGACAGTTCCTCTGAACCTGTCGCGACACTCCCTGCCACAGCGTGAACGTCACCGACAACCTGTCGCAATTTGCCAACCATCTTCACGAGGGTTGTAATCATGATGCCAATTTCATCTTTGCCGGCATAATTTGCTTCGGTAGCGAGGTTTCCTGCTGCAATTGATTCTGCGATGTTAACCCCTGCGGAAATCGCTCCATTGATCTTTCGGCTGAAAAAGAAGGAAATGACGACCGCAATGGCTCCCGAAATGAAAATGGCAATAAACAGAGTCAAAAGAACCTTATCCTTGATCTGCTGCAATGAAGCAGCATCAAAGTCGGCACAAATGAGGGCAATGGTTTTTCCGTTAACCACAACCGGATTCAGGATGGATTTGAAAGTCCCATATTCATCAGTATAGATGTCGGGGTACACTGTCTTTCCCGAATTATATGCCGTTTCCATTTCCTGAGGTGCGCCTTTGTATATATCCAAAGGCTGTGGATCGCCTTCAAGCATTCCCGTATCCATGAGGAACCTGTATTCACCATTGGAAGTACGCTCCACGACATAGAGATATGCAAGATCAAAGATATCAACAATTGCCGCCAACTCACGCAGCTTACCCATGAAAAAGTCGTTTTTTGCAGCACCACCTTCAATATACGGGGCCACGTCGTCGAGGCCTATTTTGTTCAGAGTCGTCTCCACACTCCTCTTCAATGCAATTTCCAGATTTTTCACTTCGCTGCTGTAATACTGGTTGAATAATATGGCTCCGGTCAAACTTGCTGACAACAGCGTCACCAGCATGAGCATCCCAATTATTTTAAACTTGATCGAATGATACCATTTCATGAGAATCCCCTTGAATATTTATAGATAAACATCGCATTATTTTTTACGATTGATAGACTCATGGAATAGTCCAAGCTATTATAATAGTACTATTTGGAAGCTTGAAAAATACGCTATTACAGATACATCCGCTCTTATTTCAGAGAGGTGACCCCCTATATCCTTCCACGCCGACGACGAACCTTCAACGAGAGACCGCGAAGTCACACCCGGAGAAACAGTCCAGTGTGAATCGCCGTGTCTTCCAGGATCATTCTCACCACGTTGCGCACACACGCTGCATCGGCTATGAACCAAAGCCAGCCCAGCAACCCATTTCACGCTGAACGCAGGGAGATACACAATGACACCTTCAATCGGACATTCAGTCACATTATTCCTTGCACAGATATCACTTCCCGTTCGTAGAATAATGGCGCAGTCCGCAGTCGAATTCGCGGCTCAGATAGCAAAGATCCTTTCTTTTGATGCGAAGGGCACCTTTGGTATCAAGCTGGCTGTGGATGAAGCGTTCTGCAATGCCGTTGACCACTTCTCAGGTCCGGCAAAAGAAGATGAGCGTATTCATATAGAATTTTTCATTGAAGAGGAGTTCCTAGTTATTTCCATCAGGGAAAAAGGCATCCCGTTCGATCTGCAACAGGCTGAACGGTACACACCCGACTGCCTGGAAAACATGAACAAACCAGGACTGGGTACCCTTTTGATGCATCAATCCATGGACTCGGTGGAATTGTTTGTCCATGGTCGGGAAGGCAAGGAAACACGGCTGAAGAAACGGTTGGCCTATGGAACGCTGCCACAGGAACTGCTCGATACAAAAACCGTAACACACGGGAAAAAGCGAATTACAGTCAAGGAACCCGATGTCCGCCTGACCACAGTTAAAGAATTACCGGAAGTATGCCGACTGGCCTGGCGCTGTTACGGGTATACTCAGGAAGACTTCCTGTACGACCTTGATGCCCTGACAAAGAAAGTCGAGCATAATGAATTCTTATCCGTGGCGGCATTCGATCCTGACAGTGGTGCCATGATCGGTCACGCCGGCTTCAAATATCATGACCCCGCCGTCAAGGTTCCCGAACTCGGACTGGCGTTCGTCGATCCGACATACCGCTCACCGGACATGCCTAAGCAAATGGCCCGGCTGCTCTTTGACCTTGCCGAGGCTGAAGGAGATCTGGGCATATTCGACTGCTCCGTGACGACACACACCTTCTCCCAAAAAGGGATGCATGCAATGGGGTCGAGGCCATGCAGCCTGTTCCTGGGAATCGCCGCTTCAGGAATGCAGGCCAAGGAACTGGGCACCTCAAAGCAAGAAAAAGGCTCTGTAATCAATCACTATTTCGCTTTTGATCGCTCACCCAAAACCATCTACGTCCCTCGACGCCATACGGCCATGGTCTCGGAAATCTATGAATGGTTGGAAGTCCCCCGAAAAATCGAACACGGCGACACACAGCCTCCGACCGGGGAATCATCTGTCAGCGTCTTCCCCCTTCCCGATGAACTGAACGTAGCGTTCATCATCGTTCATGCCATCGGTGAAAACACGAGACAGGACGTTGCCGAAGGATTACTGCGTTGCAAACAGGACCGCCGGGATGCCGTATATGCCTTTCTTCCTCTGGGCGTTTCATCCTCGCCGCGCCTTGTCGAAGAATGTGAAAAAATGGGATTTTCATTCGCCGGCATCATGCCTCACATCCATGATGGAGACGACAGAATTCTCATGCAATACATTGATGTCCGTCTGGATTTGGACGCAATCAGAGTCTACGGCGACATGTCCAGGAAACTGTTTGCCTACATCAAGGAAGAACAGTTGAGAGTGAAGGATTTGTAAGGCTGATTTCCACCCCCGCGTGACATCTCAGGAGTGTTTTACTCCCCGAAATCACACGGAAAACGGCTGCTCACTCCGGTTACCTCGACCTTTTCGCCACGCACGTAGTTATACACGTTCATATCGTGCACGACCTGTAGCCACAGCGGTCCGGTTTCAGCCTGAATGACCGGTGCCACCTCATAGATCGACGGATGGTCAACCCAGAAAACCGTGTGCGGATTCTCCCGGCGCTCCAACAGGCTCACAAAAGCGTTCGTAGTGTCCTTGAAATCATAAAAATCGCCGTCACAGAGCTGCAGTCCATTGGGGAAATTAATATACAGTGTATCTGTTGGTTTGAGATCAGCTTCATTCAGGGAGTTCACCACTCCTTGCAGACATTGGACAAATCCGGTGGACAACGCATCGTCGTTATCCAGTCGCGTTGTCAGAAACCATTCGGCCTCAGGCGCAATTTCCTGCATTGTGCGAATGGTCTGCTCCATGATCGTATCGAACGTCCCGCAATAGACCGGCGTGAAATTTCTGTATCTGGAGTAAATATTGATAAAAGTCTTATATCGATCAGGCGTCTGCTCATCAAAAAGGACCAACCATGTAAAATTCTGATTCACTTGAGCCTGAAGAGTGGGAAAGCAATACTTTTGGAACAGCTCGAACCGCAGCGACAGCCATGTGTCTTCAAGTCGTTTCGGGAAATCAATGGCATAAATGTTCACGTTGAAACGGGTGATGATAAAATGATGATATTTCACGCTTCTCCTCGGAATGCATTGGATAAATGGTGCAGTAGGCATACCACCATCAGCATACGCGGACAACTGGTACCGGCATACGGCACCACAGAAAGAATATTCCGGGCACACCCGGCTCTGGATTCTCCAACGGTTACCTGTTAAAACCTCCTTTCCAATGACAACTTCATGGAGGACCCATGCGGACCACTATTATAGCTTTAATGCTCGTATTGACCCTTGCAGCCTGCGGAACAAAAGATGATTCCATTGAATCGCCCATGCCTGATACCGAAACAGCGGATCAGACTGCACCTGCTGCTTCCGATGCGAACCAGACACAAGTGTCAGACACGCAAGCACCAAAATCCACCAATACCATCAAGGATGTACTTCCTGAAGGTCCAGTCGGCACCTTGCAACTCGCAAACGGTTCCACCATGGAAATCAGCGAACTGGTCAAGCTCGGCAAATACTATTTTTACATGTCCGGCAAGCTTAACGGCCGTTCCCCGACCGTTGTCAGTTTCACGCGCTTCTCCGACTTCCAGAAGTTCGAAGCCTTCATCTTCAAGGATGAACACAATTTCATCGTCACCACCAAAAAAGGCAAGGAACTGATCTTCATGGATGCCCGTATCTACATGGGCAGTGACAGCACCGACACATATACTTTTTATTCCGTGGACGAGTACCTCGACAAAAAGCTCGTCACCGTGAAAAAAAGCGATGTGGCTACCATCAAGATCAATTAGCAAAACGCACGGAATTTCACTTCCTCTGACCATGCGAAACATGGTACTGAACCTTGACGTCTAGAAAATTCCTAGATAAAAGATCGGTAAGTTTTCGTTTTCAATTTTCTCTTGTTTGACAAGGGTGACGATTGGTGACGATTTCACACAAAGGAGGAAAGGTGATCCGACTCTCGTTTGGCTCCACACCCCGAAAGGTCGTTGTCAGGCTTGGTAAAGCGAACACACTCACCCACGCATTGAAGGGCAGGCGGAACACGGTCTCCTGCATCTGGAACACCCGTTTCAGATCACGCCCCAAACAACTCCGTCTGACCACTAGAAAGACTGTCCCCATACAACCCAGAATGAGCACATATCATGGCCGATACCTATACGCATAAAGACCTCGCCACACTCTGCGGCGTGTCAGAGACCACCATCAAAAGTTACCGCCGAAAATTTCCCGGCTTCATCCCCGTGCTGACCCGAGGCAAACCCATCCGCTTCAAACCTGAAGCGAGCACTATCTGTCTCATGATTCGCGACTGTTTTGCCAAGGGCATGTCTGTCGAAGAAACATACAAGGTACTCAAGGAAAACTTTAAGGAAATTCCCGCAGCACGTCCCCGTCGCGCGCAGGCACCCAGTCACCCCACTGCCGCACCTGCCGGGGTTTCTCAGGAATACATGGAGAAATTCTTTGCCACTGCCGGACAGATGATGCAGGGCATGGCCGGCCTGGCAACGGCACAGGCCAAAGCCGAACAGCGACTGCGCAAGGTCGAGTCCGTGCTGGAAAAACTCCTCGAACTCGAATCGCGCAACACCGACACGTTCGGTCGTCTCCTTGAAAAGAAAGAAACTGCACCGGAACAATCATCTGCGCCCGAGCAACCTGTTGCACCCAAAGCCGAACCTGAAACAAAGATGCGTGCGCGAAAGATCGTCAACGTGCGCAGCCCGGAAGGCGAGGTACAGTCATATTCCCTGGAAAAACCCACGGAGCTTGAACGCCCGTCCGATGCTTTCCTGAATACACCCATCGTCATCAAGAACGATCAGGACGAGTTCCTCGGCGTACCCGGCAGGCTGCCCCTGTCCGGTTTCGTGGAGATCCTCGCACGTGAGGCTGAAGAATCCGGTGTTTCTCAGACATACTGGCATCGCGAAGGAGACATCTGGATCTTTGTCATGACATCCCCCAATGGCGAATCACAGGCGCTCTACTTCTCCTCCACCACGACACCCAGAGGAAATCTGGTGGTGTTGCTCGAACGACTCGACGTCAATGGTAACGAAGCCTCCTCACAGTTCCTTCAAGAATATTTCCGCCAGGTGAAAGATAAGATCTAGCCACCGGGATCAGGTGATGGTGAAGCGAAAGACCTTTTCAATATGGCTTTCCTGCTTCCCATCTTCCTTTCCTTCCTAAACTCCTTGTGTCGTTTCGCATGGTAGTGGGGATACAGCTTTAGTATGAATATCCTTTTAATAGACAACAACGATAGTTTTACCCGGAACCTTGAGCATCTGCTGGTTTCGGCGGTCAGCAACGCTGTCGTTGTTATCGAGCCGTATTCGCGAGTGGGTGTGCTTGATTATTCAGCGTATGACCTACTCGTCATCTCGCCCGGTCCGGGAGAACCTGCCGAGTACCCGGGCTATGAACGCGTATTTGATGCGGACAGGCCTGTATTGGGTATCTGTCTTGGCATGCAAATCATGAATGCATTGCATGGCGGGTCCACGGGCCGACTGAATGGCTGTGTCCATGGCAAAACAGATGTCATCACATTGGACGGCGCAGAACGTGAAGTGGCACGCTATCATTCGCTTACAGTGACTGAGGTCGGTCACGGACTGGATATTCTGGCTGTGAACCGGGACAATGTAGTCATGTGTCTCGGCAATGCCGACAAACGACTTCTCGGGTATCAATTTCATCCCGAGTCATTCATGACACCTGACGGAGGCTGGTACATTGCATTTGCCCTGCACTTTCTCGGCCTTGATTGATCAGGCACGCTTTGACCGATTCGCCGGATTGCTGGCCCGGGATTTCAACGCCGACATGCTGTTGTCTGCTGATGGCTATCCGGCACAGACCCGCTCTGTCGTCGGCATGCATCCCGTGGCAGAACTGGTGGTCACGAAAACGACTACCCCTGGACAGCTCAAGGATTTCTGCTTCGGCTCGCCGGGGCCGGCACTTGGGTTTGTGAGTTATACCTACGGGATGCTGTTGCGCGGCATTGCCTCGTGCAAACCATACGATTTTCCACTCGGTCACCTCAAGAAATACAGCGCCTTGATTTCATTCGATGAGGGGAAAATGACTGTTTCGGCTCACGATCAGTCTGTGATCGATACGCTCTCGAGAATGTTGCAACACATACCTGAAGAACATGACAGCTCTCCTGTTACTGAACAGACGTTTTCAGGGATGGTGACATCGCTCGACAAGGCCGGGTATGAAGATGGTGTCCGCCGAACCTTGGATTATATCCGGTCAGGTCATACCTATCAGTTAAATCTGTCCACCCGCTTTTCATGGCATTGCCCGGAACTCGATCCGCTCTCCCTTTTCATGACCTTGCGACGAAAGCATCCCGCCCCATTCTATGCATGGCTGATCAGCGGCAGGAAACGGATACTCTCCACATCACCAGAGCGGTACCTTGCTGTTCAAAACGGGCATGTTTTGTCGCAGCCCATAAAAGGCACCCTGCACTTCGACACCCTGACACCTGAAGCACACAGGCAGTTGACGGACTCTCCCAAGGAATCCGCCGAGCTTTCCATGATCGTCGACCTCGTCCGAAATGATATTTCGACTAATTGCGAATACGGTTCGGTGCACGTTAAGAACCATAAATCCGTGTTCGCCGTGGATAATCTGCTCCAGATGTATTCAGATGTTCACGGCACCCTCCGTAATGACCGGGATTGCCTTGATCTCTTTCTGGACGCCTTCCCAGGTGGCTCCGTCACCGGATGTCCAAAGAAAAGCTCCATGGAGATTATAGAGCAACTGGAACCCCACAGCCGGGGTCTCTACTGCGGCTCAATACTCATCATAGAGGATGAACGAAACATGGATTCATCCATTGCCATCCGCACCGCTACATTCGACACGGAAACAAAAATGTTCAATTCCTATGCAGGAAGCGGGATCGTCATGGACTCGGATCCTGTGAGAGAGTATCTGGAAACAATCGCCAAAGCCGAAAAATTTCTTGTATTGGGAGAATCATGATCCACTACTACAACAAGACCTACACGCTCGGGGGGATCAGCCTTGATCCTGCTGCACCGGCCTTTCGCTACGGCGCCGGATTTTTCGAGACTATCTATTACAACGGACGGAACATCTGTCATCTCGATATGCATCTCGACCGCATTCTCCATTCGCTCCGTTCCTTCGGCGTACAATATGAAACCGTGGATTTCGAGGAAGTCATAGAGCAGCTCATCAACCGCAATGGTTTGACCGGCCAGACCGCGCGGATAAATATTTTCTACCCCATGGAAACCGAGGGCGCGTCACCCGTCATCACTGCAACTACCCATGACCCCAAGCCGTATAAGGCATATCGACTCTGTGTCTGCAAGGATCACCACGTCTCCACCCTCAACGCGCACAAAACGACCAGTTACATGTTTTTCCATTTGGCCATGCAGCAAGCCAAGGCACGAGGATTTGACGACGCTGCTCTGTTCGATTTCAACGACAATCTCCTTGAAGCGACCACAGGTGCGCTTATCCTCAAGAAGCAAGGATCATTCGTTGCCGTCGATTCACCATATAGACTCCCGTCAACCGCCTTGACCATAGCCGCAAAAAAACTCGACATCATATCCGTTCGACTTCCCCTGGATGAACTCGCCTCTTTCCGGCATGCCTACATCCTCAATTCCATCATCGGAATGCGTCCGGTGGTCGCCATCGGCGAAACCGCATTCGTGCCGGACGAAGACGCATGTCAGACAGTCATGCAGGCCGTCATCGAAAGTGCGTGACCAATGCGCACACGGAATTCTGCACAGACTGTACAAAAACTGTCAGGGCGGGTACATAGAGTTGCATGATGGTCAATGTCGAACATCTTTCTTACAACTTCGGTGCCTACTGGGCACTCAAGGATATCTCGTTCTCGCTTGGAAAGGGTGAATTTCTTTTCCTGACCGGACACTCCGGGGCAGGTAAGACCACCCTGCTGCGATTGCTGTATGGTGCGCTCCCCATGCTGCGAGGCCGCGCATCCGTTGCCGGATTCCAGCTCAATAAACTCAAGAAGCGACACATCCCACAGTTGCGCCGAAAGGTTGGCGTTGTCTTTCAGGATTTCAAGATCCTCCCCACACGCACGGTTTTTGACAACGTGGCCATGGCTCTTGAAGTCAGGGGCATGCCGCGCACTCATCTGGAACGCCGCGTTCGCGCCATCATCCGGGCCATGGGGTTGGAAACCAAAAGTTATTCCACCTGTGAAAGGTTGTCGGGTGGTGAGCAGCAGCGTGTCGCCATAGCCAGATCCATGGTCGCCAACCCGGAGCTCATTCTGGCTGACGAACCAACCGGCAATCTTGATATTGATCTGACCATGCACCTGATGGAAATTTTCAAACAGTTCCACACCTACGGCACCTCGGTCATCATGGCTACGCACAGCAAGGAAGTTCTGGAATGTGTTCCAAACGCACGTATTCTTCATCTTGAAGACGGACGCATAACTCACGTCAACGGTTCTGACTCTGAAAACAAGGAAGAAAGCATTTTCGGCGAGGTGGGCCCATGATTGCCCAGTTTCTTCGCCTTACCGGACGAGGTGTTGCCGATCTGCGACTCCACCCCTTTGCACAACTCCTGACTCTGGTGGCCGTGGCCATGGTCACCCTGCTCACTGGGCTGATTCTCATCGGGTTGCACAACGTCAATCTCGAACTCCTCAAATCCCGTGGACAGGTGGAATTCCAAATCTACTGGAAGACGGATGCCGAAGTTGAAACAGTGCTCGAAGACTGGAAGGTCATCAAGTCCATGGAGCACCTGATGCTCTTCAAGACTTTCACCCCGCAGAGTGCCCTGACCGAACTCGCCACCACTCTTGGCGAAACCGGCGATTTTTCCTGGCTGGCAGAGAATAATCCCCTTCCCTATTCCGGTCTGGCTTCCTTTGCCGTACCGCCTGATGCGCAGGATACAGGCTGGGCTGAAAAACTCCTCACCCAACTCAATTCCCTGTCCGGCGTAAAAAAGGTCAACTACACGCCGTTTCAAGCTGATCTTGCACAAAGCTGGCGGACCATGTCCCGTGCCGTCATCTGGCCCGTGCTCGGTTTTCTCGGTTTGATAGTCTCGCTCGTTGTGCACAACACTATCAAGCTATCGCTCCTAACCCGTATGGATGAAGTCGAGATCCTTTCCCTGGTCGGTGCAAAGCCGGCGTACATCCGCTGGCCCCTGCTCACCGGTGGATTCATACAGGGGGTCATAGGATCAGGCGCAGGCATCGGTCTGCTCGCTATAGTTCACTCCTTTATTGCAGAAGTTTTCAATTTCCCGCCCTTCCTGTTTGAAATCCAGTTTCTCCCCACTGAACAAGTCATACTGCTCGCCGGAGCCGTCACCATCGTCTCCATCGGCTCAAGTTGGGTTGCAGTTAAATAATACAGCCATTGTCCTGTCTGAACTTTTGCATCTCGCTTCAATAATTTGTATCCAACTTTTATTATTACTAATTTTATGTATTTTTTCAGATTTTCATACTCATTGAATTTCTCCACACAAAAGCTACAGACAAAGCATACAAAAAAAGCCTGTCGAGAAATCTCGACAGGCTTTTTCCTAATATATTTTTCAGCGATTAGAAGCTTGGGATGTCATCCACTTTTTCGGTAAGCAGGAACTCGCCCTTTTCAATCCAATCCTTGAGTTTGTCCGCAACTTCCAAAGACATGGAATAGCTTGTGACAGGCACTGTCGAGGTAGCCTTGCCGTTGACCTCAATCTCACCGCTGCGCAGCTCCTCGAAGGTCACACGGGTCAATTCACGGGGTATACCGTTGGGATAGTCATATCCGTAATCCTTGACCGGCATGGTAATATCCGCATCGGAAACGCCGGTGAACCAGGCCATCTCTTCATTGAGAATCGGAATGGGTATACCGACACCGACCGCCAGGGACACGCCATAACCGATAATCGACTGAGCACGCACATAGCGGGCATCCATCTGTTTGAAATCACCCTTGAGCATGAGCGTTCCGGACGGATTTTCAGGCAGACCGCGATCATTTCGTTTCGGATTTTGCACATGCTGTGTGCCTTCGCCGATGACGTAACCAACGCCGCCGCCCAGGAAAATCCGCGTTCCCATACCAATGGTCCGGTAATACGGGTCATTGAATAGCGGTGACAAGTGCCCGGCCGTAGCAAAGTTCACATTGGAACAATTGGACTTGAGCGGTCCCATGTAGGTGTAAATCGTGCGACTGGTCAGGTTCACGGCAGCGTTATAGTTCTGATAGCAGTTGCGTGGATTCAACATGACTGCATTCGGGAGATCAGCCAGCGTTATGTCCTTGTCGAGTTCTCGACGAGGGTAACAATCCGTGCCATACGACTCGGCGCGAAGATGTACAGCCTTGCCACGAAGCAAATCTTCCATGACATGCGCTCCACCGTACGCAAAGCGACCGGGATGAACCTTGTTAAGGGGATCATCCTCAGAAGTCTCTGTAGCCCCCAAATACGCATCGACAGCGGCAATGCCTGAGTAGCATGAGACGTTGTTCAGCCAGAGCTTGGAAACTTTCATCACCGGCGGCTGCTGACCGATATTAAAAAGGAGACCGGACGAACACATGGGAGAAAAGGTTCCGGTAGTGACGACATCCACTTCCTGAGCCGCCCTGACCTTGCCTTCCTTCTTCACGATCGCAATCATTTCTTCGGCATTGACCACCACGGCCTTACCTTTGCGGATTCGTTCGTTGATCTCTTTAACCGTTTTATTCACTTCAAACTGTGCCATACGTAAATGCCTCCGGCGGTCAGGGTACCACTGTGGATTGGAATTATACTGCTGACCCCCCTTCCTGAATGTGCGTTTCCACGGCGTACCCGCGGGGAGAGTCATGTAATATTGGTTCACCACTTGTAATCGAATTTTGCCCGAAGGAAAACACTGTTATTGGTGTGTATTTTTCATCATCACTAAAAAATTGAATATGTGCCCAATTAAATGGAAAAACCATGTTTTCAACAAGTAAGAGATATTTGGACGAAAATGGCAGGAAAACACACGCTTTTCGCCCTGATTTCGGGCTGAAAAGCTTGGCTTTAGCTATATTATAAGGTATAGATCCTAAGAAATTTCGAGGATTTTTTTAGACTTTTTTTTTCATTTTTTAGCGACAATAATTTTAGCTCATAAAAATAGACACTTAACAAAAAGACCACACAGTGAAAGAGCCTTTTCGTCAACACCTCCTCCAAACATGCTCGGATGATGATCTCAAGCGTTGGTTTGACCCTTTGCAATTTGAATATTCAGAGGAAAACAAAAGACTGACCGTAGGATTTCCTCATACATTTTTTGCCAAATGGTTCGAGAATGATATCCAGGACAAATTTGAAGCCCAGCTCAACCTGTTTTTTGGAAACGGCTATCTCGTCAGCTACAAGGACAGTGACGTCTCCGAAAAAACTCAAGGCGTGCAGGTTGCCGATGTGGTCAAACGCATCGACTTTCCCTTTGGTCAGGAATTTACCTTTGAAACTTTTCTGATCAACAAGAAAAACTACTTCCCCATTGCTTCAGCCAAGGAAGTCGCCAAGCAGACTGGATCACTGTTCAACCCATTCATTATCTGCGGCCCGGGTGGTTCGGGAAAAACCCACCTCCTCAAATCCGTGGGCAATGAAATAAGCAAAAAAAACGACTACTCCACTATCTTCATGGGTTCCATGGATGAGCTGAATTCACTCTACTCGATACGGTTCAAAGGTGATCCGTTCAAAGCACGTAACTATCTGTTCGAATATGAGTTTCTGTTTATTGACGACTTCCATAAAATTAAGGAACATCCACATTTCCAACAGGAACTTGTCAATATTTTCAATCACTTCTACGACAACAAAAAGCAGATGGTGCTGGCATGTCGTGAAAAGGTGACCAGTTACGATTTTCTTGACGACAGTCTCCAATCCCGCCTCGGCTGGGGTCTTATCGTCACCCTGAAAGAACCTGATCTGGAAATCCGTGTGGGTTATATTCAGCGTCAGGCGCGTGCAAAAAGGCTGACCCTTACCAAGGATCAGATTTTGACCTTGGCGCAGCGATTCACGGATTTTCGCTACTTACAGGGCATACTGCTCAAGCTGTTCGCATTTAAAGAACTGGTCAAACAAGACCTCACGCAAAAAGACTTTGAGAACATCCTTGCTAACACCGAGGAAAAGACCACGGATGATCTCACGCCAAAGAAGATTCTCAACGTGGTTTCTGAACATTTCAACATCCACGTCAAAGACCTTATCGGGACAAAACGGCATCAGCATATAGCCCAGGCCCGTCAGGTAGCCATGTATCTTTGCCGTCAGATGCTCAACACATCCTACCCGGCTCTGGGTAGATCTTTTGGTGGAAAGGACCACTCGACGGTTCTTTATTCTGTAAAAAAAATCGAACAATTACAGGAAGATGATTTTGAATTGAAACAACTGTTGAAAACGTTGAAGAATAAATGTCGCATGTAGTGACACAAGTTGAAAATGACTATTTTACGAAAAAAAGGTTCCAAACTAGACACAGTGGCTGTTCATAAAAAAGTTTAATATTTGCGCATGTTAAACTAGTTAAGAACAAAGGAACCGACCTAATAAATCACAATAAAGGAGATATTATTTATGTTTCTGAAAGTGAACAGAGATGAAATCATTGAAGGGCTCCAGAAGTCGGCCAACATTATCCCGGCCAAAACAGGTGCCGCATTCCTCCGCACAATATGGCTGCAGTGCGAAGATGGAAATCTGAATATCATGAGCACGGACTCTAACCTTGAATTCATGGGTTCCTATCCGGCAGCTCTGGAAGGTGACGGTCTTGCCGGTGTTCAGGGACGTGCGTTCTATGATCTGGTTAAACAGCTCAAGAGCGGTCAGGGTGAACTGACCATCAGAACTGATGATGAAAATCAGAATGTCCTGGTGGAACAGAAAGCAAGAAAATACAAATTCCCGGTGAATGATCCGGAATGGTTTCAGAAGTTTTCAAATTTTCCTGAAAACGGTACTGTCTTTTGGTCCGGTGATTTTCTGCATGAGATCATCGACAAGATATCCTTCTGCATTTCTGATGAAGACTCCATGGAAGCGATTGCCTGCATCTATCTGGTACCGCGTGAAGTCATGGGTGAGAAGAAAGTCGAAGTCTGCGGTCTGAACGGTCATCAGTTCGCCATGCTTAATTTTATAAACGATGATATCTTCGCCATGCTTCCCGAAGAAGGCGTACTCATCCAGAAAAAGTATCTCACCGAGCTGAAGAAGTGGCTGACCGCTGATGAGATCGAGCTGGCCATATCCGACAAGCGCCTGTTTTTCCGTACGGGTGATAAGCGCGAAACCTTCACTCTTCCGCTGTCGTATTACCAGTACCCGAATTACAACAACTTCCTGGCGAAGCTGGGTGATGATTCCGTATCGACTCTTGAAGTCAACCGGCTGGATCTGGTGGATGCCCTGTCGCGTGTGGCACTGTTCAATACCGACTCCAATCGGTGCGCCTACTTCACCTTTGATGGCTCGGAAGTGACCATCTCCGCCCAGGGACAGGAGACTGGTACTGCGCGGGAATCCATTGACGCATCTTTCAACGGCGACATGCAGCGTATCGCCTTTCCGACCAGGAATCTCATTGAGATCCTGAACCACTTCAATTCCGATACCGTGAAGTTCACGTTGACTGGTACTGAGGCGCCCTGTGGCCTGACCGGCGTGGATGACAAAGACTATCAGGTGATCGTCATGCCCATGATGATCCAGGAAGAGACTTACTACACCGAGGAAAACGCATAAATGAGCGAACAAAACTACAACGCCGATTCAATCACTGTCCTTGAAGGACTTGAGGCTGTTCGAAAACGGCCTGCCATGTATATCGGTTCGACCGATATTCGTGGTCTCCACCACCTGGTCTATGAAGTCATCGACAACTCCATCGATGAAGCCATGGCCGGGTACTGCGACAAGATCAAGGTCACTCTGCATATGGACAACTCCTGCACGGTCACTGATAACGGCCGTGGTATTCCTGTTGATATGCATCCGAAAGAAGGCGTTCCTGCGGTTCAGGTTGCCATGACCACCCTTCATGCCGGTGGTAAATTTGACAATGATTCATACAAGGTTTCCGGCGGATTGCATGGTGTTGGTGTTTCATGTGTCAACGCCTTGTCCGAATTCATGGAAACAACCATCAAACGCAACGGTACGACGTATCGCATCAAATTCGAGCGCGGTGCCGTTGTCCATGAACTTGAAGAAGTCGGTCCGGCCGATTCGCAGGGAACCACACAGCGTTTCCGTCCTGATGAAGACATTTTCGAGGTCAATCAATTTGACTACGATGTGCTCAGAAAACGTTTCAAGGAACTGGCGTACCTGAACTCCGGTTTGGAAATCGAGTTCAAGGACGAGCGTAACCCCGAAGCTGAAGCGGAAAAATTCAAGTTCGATGGTGGAATCGTCAAATACGTCAAGGATCTCAACGCGAATTTGAGCACCATTGGCGAAATCGTGTATGGCGAAGGCGAATCCGAAAACATGATTGTCGAATTCGCATTACAGTATACGGCGGCATACAAGGAAAATACTTACACCTTTGCCAACAACATTCGTACCATTGAAGGTGGCACACACCTGGCCGGTTACAAAACCGCGCTGACACGCGCCATCAACAACTATATCCAGAACGGCGACCTGCCGAAGAAACTGGTCAAGCGACTGACTGGCGATGATGTTCGTGAAGGACTGACCTCCGTCATTTCCGTCAAGCTGCCTGATCCGCAGTTCGAGGGACAGACCAAGACCAAGCTGGGTAACTCCGAAGCTGCCGGTCTGGTCGCGGGTGTCATCTATGAAAAGCTGAATACTTTCTTTGAAGAGAATCCCAAGGAAGCACGATTCATCATCGAAAAGGTCGTTGATGCATCCCGCGCCCGTGAAGCTGCCCGCAAGGCCCGTGATCTGGTTCGACGCAAGGGAGCCCTTTCCGACAACTCGCTTCCGGGTAAACTGGCTGACTGCCAATCCAAGAAACCCGAGGAATCTGAAATATTCATTGTTGAGGGTGATTCTGCAGGTGGTTCGGCCAAACAGGGCCGAGATCCTCGGTGTCAGGCTATCCTTCCGCTGCGTGGTAAAATTCTCAACGTCGAGAAAACCCGTATGCACAAGATGCTCGGCAACAAGGAAATTCGTGCAATGATCACGGCCCTTGGTATCGGCATCGGCAGCGATGAAGAAGAAAAAGATTACAACAAGCTGCGCTATCACAAGGTCGTTATCATGACTGATGCTGATGTTGACGGCTCCCACATTCGTACCCTGCTGCTGACATTCTTCTTCAGGCAGTACGAGGAGCTGATCAACCGAGGCAACCTGTATATAGCCCAGCCGCCACTGTATCGTGCCCACAAGGGCAAGTTCGAAAAATTCATCAAGGACGATATCGAACTTGATAACTTCCTGCTGGAAAAAATCGGCACTGATCTGATTATTGAATCAGAGAAAATGAACTTCGCAGGCAGTGAACTCATGGAACTGATGGGCAAAGCCCGATTCCTTCGGACCAAGTTCGGCGAAGCTGAAACCGTTGGAATTGAGCCGGCCTTGTATCACAAGTTGCTCAACTTCCCTGACAGGATTTCTTATACGTACTTTGAGGACAACGATCCTGAAGTATTCAAAAAGGATTTTGAAACCAATGGGTTTAAGGTCTTTATTGAGACTGAACGTGATCTGGAACTGGAGAAAGACCGCACCTACATCATTTTTGAAAATGATAACGGACACCGTACTCGACTGGCTATGGAGTTCTTTTACTCCAAGCTCTACAAGCAGGGCTTCAAGACCTATGGAGAGATTCGGGATACGTGCGGCGGGTTCGAGTTCACTCTCAAGATGAAAGAGGGTGAGAGGTCCATTTCCGGCATTTTCGGGCTATATGACGCTGTCATCGAAGAGGCTCACAGAGGTTGGTCGATCCAGCGCTACAAAGGTCTGGGTGAAATGAACCCGGATCAGCTTTGGGAAACCACCATGCATCCCGAGAAGCGAACCATGCTTCAGGTGCATATTGAAGACGCGGCCGCGGCCAACGATATCTTCATGGACCTCATGGGTGACAACGTGGAACCCCGCAGGGAATTCATCGAAAAGAATGCACTGTCCGTGCAAGAACTGGATATTTAAGTTTGAGGCAAACGAATGAATGATACGATTACCATCGAAAGTGAACTCAAGAAAAGTTATCTTGAGTATTCCCTCTCTGTTATCATAGGCCGCGCCATCCCGGACGTGCGCGACGGGTTGAAACCCGTCCACAGGCGAATTCTGTTCGCCATGCATGATCTGGGGAACTACCATAATCGTGCCTACAAAAAGTCTGCTCGTGTGGTCGGTGACGTTATCGGTAAATACCATCCCCACGGTGACTCCGCAGTATACGATGCCTTGGTCCGTATGGCCCAGGACTTCTCCATGCGCGACATGCTGGTGGATGGTCAGGGTAACTTTGGTTCCATTGACGGCGATTCCGCGGCTGCAATGCGTTATACTGAAGTCCGTATGGCCAAGTTATGCGGTGAGTTTCTCGGCGACATCGAAAAGCAGACCGTTGACTTCAATCCCAACTACGACAACACCATGCAGGAGCCGTCTGTCCTGCCCACCAAGGTGCCGAACCTTCTTTTGAACGGTACCACTGGTATTGCCGTCGGTATGGCGACCAATATTCCGCCTCACAACCTGAGTGAACTCATCGACGGTTGTGTGCATTTGCTGGAAAATCCGGAATGCACTGTCGAATCCATGATGCAATTCGTCAAAGGTCCTGACTTCCCCACAGGTGGTACCGTGTTCGGCGGTCAGGGATTGATCGATGCCTATACCACAGGCCGAGGTTCCATCAAGATTCGCGGTGTTGTGGAAAAGGAAGAAGCCGATAAGGGCAAGAAAGAGCGGATCGTCATCAAGGAGATCCCTTTTGCTCTCAACAAATCCACACTGGTCGAAAAAATAGCCCAGCTGGTCCATGAGAAAAAGGTTGATGGCATTTCCGATCTTCGTGATGAATCAGACCGTAACGGTATCCGTATCGTTCTCGATTTGAAACGCGGCGCCATTGCCGACATCATCATCAACTCGCTCTACAAGTTCACACCGCTGGAAACCAGCTTCGGCATCAATATGATGGCAGTTGTTGGTAAACGACCCATGCTTTTGAATTTGAAGGAAGTATTACAATACTTCCTGGAGCATCGTCGTGAAGTTATCATCCGTCGGACCAAATTCGATCTCGATAAATGTGAAAAGCGCGTCCATATTCTGGAAGGCTTGCGCATTGCTCTCGACAACATTGATGAAGTGGTCAAGCTCATCCGCGCATCCAAGTCGCCGGAGGAAGCCCGTACTTCTCTCATGGATCGTTTCGAGTTGACCGAGGTTCAGGCTAAAGCCATCCTGGATATGCGTCTCCAGAAGCTCACAGGACTTGAGCAGGACAAGCTGCTTGAAGAATTGGCAGAGCTGATGAAGAAGATTGAATACTTCAGGTCCATCCTTGACAACGAGGCCGTTTTGAAGGGTGTCATTCGTGACGAACTTGGCGAGATCAAGGAAAACTATTCTACACCGCGTAAGTCCGAACTGCTGCAGGCAGACCTCGATTCCATTGATATCGAAGATCTTATTGCTGACGAAGAGACTGTCATTACTTTGTCCAGGCGCGGATATATCAAGCGCACCCCGCTGTCCAATTACACGGCACAGCGTCGCGGCGGCAAAGGTATTGCCGGTGTGCAGACAGGTGACGGCGACTTTATCCATACCTTCATGCTGACCACAAACCACCAGCATCTGGTGCTGTTCACCAACCTCGGCAAGATGTTCAAGATCAAGGTTCATCAGGTGCCGGAAGGCAGTCGTTATGCCAAGGGCGGTCATGTGAACAACCTGCTCCCGCTGGAGAAGGATGAACATATCGCAACCTGCCTGTCTCTGCGTGAGTTTGACGATGACAGATTCTTCCTGTTCGTGACCAAGAAGGGCATGATCAAGCGTTCCTCCATCGGGCTGTACGGCAATTGTCGCACGACCGGTATCAGGGCCGTGAATCTGCGTGATAATGACGAACTCATGACCGTACGCGAACTGGATAGGGATGTGGATTGCATCCTCGCCAGTCGTGAAGGTTCCGCTATCCGCTTCAACATCAATGATGCCAGACCCATGGGTCGTGCTACGGCAGGCGTCAAGGGTATGGCACTCAGGCCCAACGATGAGGTCGTAGCCTGTGTTGTCACTGGTGATGCTGAACGGGATCAATTGCTGACGGTTTCCGAAGGTGGATTCGGCAAGCGGACCTCCATCGACCAGTACCGGAGCCAGACTCGTGGCGGCAAGGGTATCCTGAATATGCGTCTCACCAACAAGACCGGTAAGGTCATCAGTGCGCGCATGGTCAACGAATCCGATGACGTGATTCTGCTCACCACGCAGAACAAGGTTATCCGCATGTCCGTATCCGAAGTCAGTCAGACACGAGGCCGTGCCACACAAGGTGTGCGTCTGGTGCGTATGGATGCTGACAACAAGGTGGCCGGTTTCGATCTGGTCATGGATGACGAAGAAGAACTCACTGAAAAACAGTCATAAAGGGGAACGCCGCAGGCGATCGGTGGAATAAATGAAAAAGTCCTTTTCAAAAGGGTGTCTCTCATTTATTCCACCGGCCCCCCACCTCTCCTTTCCATAACTTATTGTCGCGCTTTGCGAGGGTTGGAGGAAATGAGAGGTTGTTTTTTTATGCAGTGTGAGAGGGGCGGTATGAAGCGTTTTCTTTGTATATTCTTACTTATTATATCACTGATGTTGACGGTTGCATGCTCCAACGAGCCTACACCGGGGGAAATTGACATCAAGCGTGCCCGTATGTCCTACTCCAAGGGATTCTATCTCGAGGCGGAAAAGGAATATGAGCGCTATTTGCAGGCGGAACCTCAAGGTGCCTTTCGCAAGGAGGCCTGGGATCGTTTGAGCGAAATAGCCGTTACGGTCAAAGGTGAATATGATCGGGCCGTGGTATTGCTTGAAGCCATGTATCTTGAACTCGGTGATGACCCCGAATCAGGCTGGAAAATAATGTACCAGCTTGGGGAAGTTTATTCCGTGTTGGGAAACAGACTCAAAGCGATAGAGTCTTTTGAAAAGTGTCTGCTGCATGCGGCAAAATTTCCTGAAAAGACCACACAGACGCAGTTGCGTATGGCGCGGTTGTATCGAGAGATGGGTAATTACGGACAGGTCGCAGCCACGCTGCAAAATTGTGCAGACAGTGCAGGCAGTGCCGACGACAAGGCGCAATGCCTCTATGAATTGGCGCAGAGTTACAGTTTCATATCAAGCTGGTCCCAGGCGAAAAACGCTCTTGAAACACTCCTTGGATTGCAGGATATATCTGAGGAAACCCGTGCGCTTTCGATTTTCCTTCTGGCGGATATTTATGAAAACGACCGTGATTACGCCAAAGCAAAATCATTGCTTGAATCCATTGTGGACACGTATCCCAATCGTCGGGTCGTGGAATCCAGATTGGCAAATCTGCCAGATGTGCCGCTGGAACCCATTCCGCTGGTACCACCGAAGAATTGATTGCATGGCGGTTTATGGATGGACGGCCTTGATGCACCCTTTTTCCTGTTACAGTACGCACCCTGAGAGTTATCAGTGAAGATTGCCTTGTGTACCCCGTTCAAACCGCTTGATAATCCGTCTGTCTCCGGCGACGTGACCATCGCGCGTGATCTGGTGGATACGCTCGGTCAGTTGGGGCATGATATTATAGTGCTGCCGCATTTTTCGGCCAAGAAAATCTATTGCAGGCCTGGCATGTGGCCTGGTGCTCTGCTGGCTGTGAGCCGCATGGAAGAGGCGGCCCGAGGTGCGGACTGCTGGCTGACCTTTGGCTCGTACTATAAGGTTCCTGATGTTTTTGGGCCTACCGCCACTCGCCGTTTGGGCATACCCTACTTCATTGTTCAGGCAAGTTACGCCAAAAATCGTGGTAAAAAGATCACGACATGGCCGGGGTACATGCTCAACAAACGGGCCATGCTCCGGGCTGACCATATTTTCTGTAATCGGAAGAACGATGTGCGTGGATGTTCCAAGCTGTTTTCACAGTCGCACTATACCCCAATTCGTCCGGGTATTCCCGAAGGATTGCTTTCGCAGGATTCTGCGGCAGGAGCGCGGCTGCGAAACTCATGGGCAACCGGAAATTCCGTTGTCATCGTGACTGTGGCCATGATGCGTTCCGGGGTCAAGGAACAGGGATTACGTTGGATGTTTGATTCCTGCGCCGAGCTTGTTGCTGAAGGGTTGGATATCTCGCTGGTGGTGGCTGGCGATGGACCGTGCCGTGTTGATCTGGAGGCCCGGGCAAAAAAACTGCTCGGCAAACGAGTCCGTTTTCTGGGCAAGGTGGATCGTCATGAACTGGGAACGGTTTTCAGTGCGGGTGACATGTTCGCATTTCCCGGTATCAAGGAAAGTCTGGGCATGGTTTATCTGGAATCCCAGATGTGCGGTCTGCCTGTGGTGGCGACCGATGACGAAGGTGCTCCCATGGTTGTGGCACATGGGCAGACAGGACTTATCACCAAAACGAACAGGGAAGATTTTACCGCAGGAGTCAGACAACTTGTCTCGAATCCTGCCTTGCGCAGCGAACTGGCAGCGCGGTGCGCCGCGTATGTCCGGGAGCAGCACAGCGCAGAAATAAACTATCAAGAAATGACGCGCATCATGGAAAATATTGTGCGCAATGGAGCCGGAAAATGACCACGTATTTTTGTATGCGTCACGGGGAAACCGACTGGAATCGGGAGTCCCGCATTCAGGGTACCACTGAGATTCCCCTGAATGACGAAGGCCGTTCCATGGCTCGAAAATGGGCGGAAAGACTGGCTGACGGCGGACTGGAGCATATTTTGACCAGTTCTCTCGGACGGGCAAAGGAAACAGCCGCCATCATCAATGAAAAGCTCAATCTGCCTGTGCATGAAGACCCTCGGCTCGGAGAGCAGGACTGGGGTGAATGGACAGGTCTGACCAAGGAAGATCTGAAGGAAATCAGGAAGCAGGTGAAGGGGCAGGAATACAAGGGCTTTGATTTTTGCCCGCCCAAGGGCGAAAGCCGCAACGATGTTCTCATGCGAGCCTGTGACGCACTCATCGAATTTTCCGAGGAACACCCCGGTAAATCCGTGCTCGTAGTTACGCACAATGGCGTGCTCAAGTGCCTGGCCTATGCCTTGAACGGTCTGGAATTCATGCCGGATGATCCCATGCCCCTTGAACCATACCGGCTGCATCGGATCGAATGTCTGGAAAACGAGCTGGCCCCGGGCCAATTCAATATGGAGCTGTAAATGCGTATTGTTTTCTACTGCCAACACGTTCTTGGCGTGGGGCACATGTTTCGTTCGCTTGAAATAGTCAAGGGACTCAAGGACCACGAAGTCATTCTGGTGACAGGCGGAGCCGAAGTGGATTTTGATCCGCCTGCCAACATGACGCAGATTCAGCTTCCCGGCTTGATGATGGACTCCAAGTTCACCCGGTTCATTCCGCTGGAGGAAGGCGCCGAAGTCGATGAAGTGCTGGTGCGTCGTCTGCGCCAGTTCAAGGAGATCATGACCGAGTATCAGCCGGATATATTCATGGTTGAGCTGTTTCCTTTTGGTCGCAAGAAATTCCGTTTTGAGCTGCTGCCTATTCTGAAGAAGGTCCGCAAGGGTGAATACGGCAAGTGCAAGGCCGTGTGCAGCGTGCGCGATATTCTTGTGGAAAAGAATGACATGCAGCGACAAGTCGAGCGCGTGCACGGGTACCTGAACCCGAACTTCGATCATGTACTGGTTCACTCCGACCCGAATCTGGTCAAGCTCGATGAGACTTTTCCCGGCGTGGAAGGCATCGTACCGGAAGTGCATTACACGGGCTATGTGGCTCGCAAGCCGGACCCTGCCCAGACAGCGGCTCTGGCGGATGAACTGAATCTGGGTGACACCCCGCTCATCGTCGCCTCGGTTGGCGGCGGGCATATCGGGCACGACATGCTCACCGGCATCATGGGCGCATCTCCCATCCTGAACGAAACCCATCCGCATAAACTGGTAATGTTCACTGGTCCCTATGCAACCGAAGAACATTTTCAGGGTTTGCAGGAAAAGGCAGCGGCTTACAAACACATCACGGTGAAACGCTTTACCAAACGATTCCTGGCGTACCTTGAACTGGCGCGGTTGTCCGTGTCGCTTGGCGGGTACAATACCACTATGAATCTGTTGGCAACCAACACCTTTGGTTTGATGTATCCCTTTCTTCAGAACCGTGAGCAGAACATGCGCGCACGCCGTATCGAGGAAAAAGGCGGTTTACGCGTCATTACTTCCGACGATCTTGAGCCGACGCTTCTCGCTTCGCACATGGCGAAAGCACTGGACAAGGAAGCCGCTCCACTTGGTCTCGATCTGAACGGTGGGCCGAACAGCGCCCGAATCCTGGAGAAGGTATTCGAGCGTATGTAGTTTTTTGATCGCCACAGGGGGCGAACGCAGCTACACTGAGAGCCATAAAAAAGGAGAACCTATGCTTCTTGAAGGAAAAAAAGCCCTCATATTCGGCGTGGTCAATGACCGTTCCATAGCTTACGGCATTGCCAGGCAATTCAGGGAACATGGTGCTCGTATCGCCTTCAGTTATGCGGCAGACCCGATCAAGCGCCGGCTTGAACCTATCTGTGAGGAGCTGGACGGCGAGTTCATGTTTAAATGTGACGTGACCTCGGATGAGGATATTGCGGACGGCACACGGCTCGTGGAAGAGCAATGGGGCGACGTGGATATTCTTGTTCATTCCATCGCATACGCCAACCGCGAAGATCTCAAGGGGCGGTTTATCGACACCAGCCGCGAGGGGTACAAAGTCGCGCTGGATGTCTCGTCTTTTTCTCTTGTCGCCCTGTGCCGTGCTTATGAAAAACTCCTCAACACGGGCGGTTCCGTGCTGACGCTGAGCTACTACGGTGCAGGCAAAGTCGTTGCCAATTACAACGCCATGGGTGTGGCCAAGGCCGCCCTTGAGGCGTGCGTGCGCTACCTGTCGGTTGATCTTGGTGAGACCGGGGTACGGATCAACGCCATTTCCGCAGGTCCGGTCAAGACCATGGCCGCTTCCGGTATCTCCGGGTTCAAGTCCATCCTTGGGCGTATCGAGGAAAAGGCTCCCCTGCATCGGAACATCACCATCGACGACGTGGGCAAGTGCGCCCTGTATCTGGCATCAGACCTTTCCTCCGGTACTACCGGGGACATTGTGTTCGTGGATTCCGGATACAACATCATGGGTGTGTAGGAACGGATAGTCATGCAACTGAATGGTAAACATTTGTTGAATATCCTTGTTGTCCAAGGTGACGATCAGGAGCGCGAAAGCATGGTTGCCCTGCTGGAGGGCGGTAATGCCTATGTGCATGGAGCAGCGAATGGGCGTGAAGGATTGCGCCTGTTCCACGGTTTGAAACCGGAAATCCTGATTCTTGACCTGAATATCGAGCAGTTGGACGGGTTGCATCTGCTGGAAGAAGCACATGAAACCGTGCCTGGCATCAAGGTGATCGTCACGTTCGGTTCGTATGCGCCCTATGGCTTGGTTCAGGCTGTTGAACTGGGTGTCGATAAATTTTTCCGACTTCCTGTGGATGGGTCAAAGCTTCGTGAGGCGGTCATGCAGTGTGCGCGGGATATTTCCATGGCCCGGCGCATGGTCCAGGCTGATTATTCCCTATACCGATTGCTCGACTTTTTTCCCGGCCCGGCTGTGCTCGTGGATGGGTTTGATGTAACGTACATGAATCGTCCATTGCGTATTTATCTCGGGCATGACGCGGCGGAAAGTGCATGTTCGCTTGATATGGGGGTGGAAGATTTCATTCTCCAGCAGAATAATGAAAAGTATGATGGTCATCCACATAAGTGGATCGAATCAATGATCAATGACCCGGTTGATCGTGATCATGTGTTGCATTTAGAAAATCCCCGGAATCCCGGTTCCAGGCCGAGAGTCTTCAGTGTGACCTTCAATCAGTTTCCCGGCACGGAAATGCGGCTTTTTTCATTTCAGGATGTGAGCGATATTGAGGATGAAAGAGTTCATTTTCAGGGAGAGGCCTCGACCGATCCGCTGACAAAGGCGCTGAACCGACGCAGTCTGATGGAAAAACTCAGCCGTTTGCGGGGAACTGAAACAGCCTTCGGGTTGATAATGTTCGATATCGACCACTTCAAATCCGTCAACGACACCTATGGTCATGACGTAGGCGATGCAGTATTGCGTGAAATAGCTCAGTTAGTCAGGGATCAGGTTCGGGACGGGGATGTTCTGGCCCGATGGGGAGGAGAAGAATTCATCGTCCTGTCTCCCGGCACTGGGGAGAAGCGCGCTATCAAGGTGGCGGAGAGACTGCGCTTGGCAGTCAAGCATTTCGCTTTTACCGGCGTTCCGAGAAGGATTACGTCCAGTTTCGGCGTTGTCATGCACACACCTGGAGAGACAGGCGATGAATTAGTGAAGCGGGCGGATCTGGCTTTATACAAAGCCAAGGAAACCGGCCGCGACAAAGTTGTTATCGGGTGATCAGACCAGTTGACTCACACCCACACTCATGAGAAAGGCAACACCAACCCAAAGGAACACCTTGGTGACCTTGAGCATTTTTGGCATACGGTAGACTGTGCCGCATGATTCGGGTGTGAACAGGTATACGAAACCGTTGGTTTTTTCTTCACGAAACATGGAATTCTCCTCGGTCTGCCCTCAAAATTGAAAAAATTCTTGAAATTATTCATATGGAAATGAAAGCGTATTGGTCCAATAATAATGCGTGAGATCACATATAAGCAAACCTGATGGCTTATTGAGCCGTCTGAGGAATACAAGCGTCATGGAACTTTACCAACTCAGAACATTCGTGGCAGTGGCCGAAGAGGGAAATTTCACCCGTGCTGGTCAGCGTGTCCACGCTTCCCAGCCTGCAGTCAGTGCTCATATCAAAGCCCTTGAAGAAGAACTGGGTGTCCGGTTGTTTGATCGTGTCGCGCGTGGTGTCGAATTGACTCATGCCGGTTCTGAACTGGTGCATGACGCCATTGAAGTTCTTGCCGCAGCCAATACGCTGGAAGCCCGGGCAGTGACTTTGGGCGGAGCAGTCACCGGGCAGATATCCCTTGGACTGTGCGCTGACCCTGAATATCTCAAGGTCAGCGACCTGCTCAATCAGATTGGAGAACGCTTTCCCCGTCTCAATTTGAAGCTCACGCAATCGCCTTCCGGTGTCATTCTCAATGAAATCAGGGCCAGAAATATGGATGCCGGGTTTATTTTTTCCGGTAACCCGTATGGCGAACTTGACACTATCAAACTGGCTGATCCTTTCTACTGTGTCATGGGTGCCGCACATATGAAAAAGGATCTGGCCAAGGCCGGTCCGGAAGAGCTTTCGACCTATACCTGGGTAGTGGCTACTAGCAACAGTCCGCTCAGGGAATTGCAGGTCAAGCTATTCAGTGAGTATGGAATTGTTCCGGCTCAGATTATCAGTGTGAATTCGGAAGAGCTCATGCGACCGCTCGTCGTAGAAGGCAAGGCGCTCGGGGTAATGCGTGATGACGAGGCAGACAGGTTGCTCGTATCGCATCAGGGTGCGGAATGTCCGTTGCTGGGTCGCCATTCGTTGGAAATGAATTTCGTGTACCGCAAGAAGCAGTCTGATGATCCATCCATGTCCATGCTTATCGATATTGTCCGCAAGGAATGGGGTGTATAGACGCCTTACTCAATGCCCCAGACCTTTTTCACATGATCGATGACGGCCTGCATGACCGGGTCCTGATCACGTCGTTTCAGGCAGACGAATCGGACGTCGATGTGTAATTCATCAAACGCCAGTGTGTGGACGGCCTGACCGATGCGGTTGGCAGCCTCTACTTCATTTTTTCGCAGGAATGAAACACCCTTTCCCGCAGCCACCAACACGCGGATAACCTCATCGCCGTCCACTTCCAACTGAGTGGGCAGTTTGATGTTTCGGGCCTGAAAAAACGGGGCCGTGAGCTTTTGCAGCGGGTTGTCGCTTGGGTCCAGAATCCACGGCAAGTCTGCCAGTGCTTCAAGCCCACCGGGAATACGATCTTTCCAGATGTCCGGCACAGCGATGAAAAACTGGGTGTTTTCCAGCACGACGGAATGAATGTCTGCATGCCGGGGTTCACCAAAGATGAAGCCGCAGTCCAGCGCACCGCTCAGGATGGCGTCCTGCACCGAGGTGCTTGCCCGTTGCTGGATCTGCATGGTGATCTTGGGATGTGCTTCGCCAAGAGAGTTGAGCAGCGGAACGATGCGCAGGTATTCGGCGTCCGTATTCAATCCGATGGACAGATCCCCTACCAGCTCGCCACCCATGTTTCGTGCCTCAAGCGTCAATTCTCTTGCAGCCTGAAGCACACTTTTGGCCTTGTTTCGAAGTCGTTCGCCAGCTTCCGTCAGGCGCATTCCCTTGGGCGTACGAATGAACAGTCGGGTTTCCAACTCTTCTTCCAATGCCTTGATATGTGCGCTGACAGTCGGTTGACTCGTGTGCAAACGTACGGAAGCACGGGTCAGGTGCTCTTCTTCCGCCACGACTACGAATGTCTTGAGCTGATAGAGTTCCATAGTGTTCATTCCTTTGTTCAATGGAGTCAATTATCGATACCGATTAAGATTGGATTTGTCATCAGAAAAACTGAATGAGTTGATCGAACAAAACAATTGGATTGATTACACACGCTTCCGTAACTGTGCATATATGGAAAAACGCTTGAGTGGAGACACTCGGCAAGGAGCAAAATTATGAGCATGGAAAACGATACCCGACTCGCCATGATGGCCCTGCAGAACGGCTCGCAGAATGCGCCGGTCCGCACTTGCAAGAGATCTCGCCGTCCTCTGATCCTGTCCGGCATTACTGCCATGGCTGCATTTGCCCTGACACTGTTTACCAGAGGCGTATAATTTTCCGGGAGCGAAAGCTCCCCACCAACATGCGGGTTTGAGCCGACTTTGTCTGGGATATTCATCCTTTCCTCCCAGACAAAGTCGGTTCTTTTTTTATCTTTGTTACTCGGCGTGCGATAGCGGCGCATCTGCGTCGTTGGAAGGATTGAGTCTGTCCTCGCCGTAGCCGGGCTACGACTGCGGGAAACTCGAATCCTTCCGCCTGGCGGCTACCCCACTTTCGCACGCCTCGTGCCTGTGGTTATCAATGTTTTTGGGGTTAAGAGGCCTCACTGATTGCGATGCATCTGTCTTGTTTGAAGGTGGAGTCTGTTCGCGTCGCGACAATGAGAGAAACTCAAATCGGTGTGCCTGGCGGTATTGCCGTTTTTCCAAGCCTCATGTTTGAATAGATCACTTATGCAGCTTCATGATGTTTATATGATATGATAAAGCAGAATGCAGTTTGTCATCAGAATGTAAATAGTCCTTGATTTTCTTTTTAAGAATCATTACTACTTACTCCACACTTTACATATATACAGCGCCCGTTTGGAGCGCTGAAACCGAATTGAGACAGGAGAATAGAATGAGCAAGACTTTGGAAAATCTGAAAGAAGCGTTTGCAGGTGAGTCCCAGGCCAATCGTAAATATCTCGCATTTGCTGAAAAAGCCGAGAAAGAAGGGAAACCTGGCGTTGCCAAGCTGTTTCGTGCAGCCGCTGCCGCTGAAACCATCCATGCTCACGCGCACCTGCGCTTGATGAAGGGCGTCGGTTCTACTGAGGAGAATCTCAAGGCCGCTATCGAAGGCGAAACCTTCGAGTTCAAATCCATGTATCCCGATATGATGGAAGACGCCAAGGCCGAAGGTGAAAACGCTATCCTGCGCTACTTCGGTTTTGCTAACGAGGCCGAGAAGATTCACGCCGAACTCTATACCCAGGCTCTGGAAGCTGACGGTGATGTTTTCGCAGAGGCTGACTTTTACATCTGCTCCGTCTGCGGGCATACCCAGAATGGTGAGCCCACGGATAAATGTCCCATCTGCGGCGCAGCCCCCAAGGCATACGCCAAAGTCGACTAGCTCCGATATCTGCCGACCTATTGCCCGGTCTGGTTTTTACCAGACCGGGTTTTTTTAATGGTTTCTATAAAGGAAGTGTTTCTTTATGATTGCAGGAAAGTATTTTGATGGCCTCTCCATGAAACGGAATAAAAAGTTCGGGAAAATAGTGGGATAGAAGGCTTTGTGGAAAGTAAGATACAACACCTGTTCTTCTCGTTGCCGATGGCAGCACAAGCTTGATAAAACCGGTGAATTTCCTTACACCGTGTACATCCCGAAAACAGGTAGAGGGGGAATTATTCATGAAAATATTGATTGTCGGTTCTGGTGGGCGCGAACACGCCTTGTGCTGGAAACTTTTCCAAAGTCCGAAGGTTGAATCCATTCTGTGCGCGCCCGGTAACGGCGGTACGGCACAGATTGGTGAAAATATAGACATTAAGGATGATGATATCCCGGCTTTGGTCAAACTGGCCAAAGATCGTGAAATTGATCTGGTTGTTGTTGGTCCCGAGATGCCGCTGGTGCTTGGGTTGGAGAACTCGCTCAGGCAGGAAGGTATTCCGTGCTTCGGCCCCAACGCCTTTGCCGCGAATTTGGAAGGATCAAAAGCCTTTTCCAAGAATGTTATGGCTGATGCCGGCGTACCCACGGCTGCGTTTCGTGTTTTCGACGAATATGAAGACGCTGTTGCCTTTATCAAGGAACGCGGTGCACCCATTGTGGTCAAGGCTGACGGTCTGGCCGCCGGCAAGGGTGTGGTTGTGGCGACATCTGAAGAGGAAGCCATTGAAGCTGTTGAAGAAATGATGGTAAAAAAGGTGTTCGGCTCTGCCGGGGATCGTGTGGTCATTGAAGAAACACTCAAGGGAGAAGAAGCCTCCTTTCTGTGTTTTTGTGATGGCACCAACTATGCCATGTTGCCTTCCAGCCAGGATCACAAGGCCGCGTATGAGGGCGACACCGGCCCCAATACCGGCGGCATGGGAGCTTACTCCCCCGCTCCAATTCTGCCCAAAGATAAATATGCCGAGACAGCAGAACTGTGCATCAAACCGATCCTGCGTCATCTGGCCGCCAAGGGACAGCCGTTCAAGGGTGTGCTGTATGCTGGTCTGATGTATACGGAAAACGGTCCCAGCGTGCTTGAATATAATGTCCGCTTTGGTGACCCTGAGTGCCAGCCGCTGCTCATGCGTCTGGAGACAGATCTGCTGACTATCATGTTTGCCTGCATTGACGGCAAGCTTGATCAGATCGAAGTCACGTCTACTCCGCAGACCGCATGTGGTGTGGTCATGGCCGCAGAAGGCTACCCCGGTCCCTATCCCAAAGGCATGGAGATTACCGGCCTTGAGGATGCGGATGCTATGGAAGGCGTCAAAGTGTTCCAGGCCGGAACCAAAGTTGATGGCGATAAAATCGTCACCTCTGGCGGACGGGTGCTCTGCGTCACCGCGCTTGGCGACGATCTGGCAGCTGCTCAGAAAAAGGCTTACGAGGCCGTGGCCAAGGTTCATTTCGACAAGAGTTATTATCGCAAAGACATAGCCGACAAAGGTTTAAAGCGTCTGAAATAGGGAAGTGAAAACGAGTGCGCCTGAACTGGGCGCACTTTTTTTAACGGATAATCACGAGGGAAGAAAGATGCCGAAAGTCGTTATTTTTATGGGGTCGATTTCTGACGAAGACAAGATGCGCCCGTGTTCCGACTTGCTCAAGGAACTGGGAATTGATCATGTCTTTACCGTGTCGTCCGCACATCGGACACCCGAGAGGACAGCCAGACTGGTCGAGGAGTATGAGGCTGACGGCGCTCAGGTCTTTATTTGTGCCGCCGGTCTGGCCGCACATCTCGCCGGAGCTGTTGCCGCCAAGACTACCAGGCCGGTGCTCGGCGTACCCCTGGCGGGTTCTCCGTTCGGCGGCATGGATGCGATGCTTGCTACTGTGCAGATGCCTCCGGGCTTTCCGGTCGGTACGCTCGCACTGGACAAGGTCGGTGCCAAGAACGCCGCATGGCTGGCCGCCCAGATACTTGCCTTGCATGACGAGGGACTGACCCAGAAGATTCTGGCCGCCCGCGAAGGGTTTAAAGAGGATGTCGAAAAGGCTGCTGCAAGCCTGTAGTCTTGTAACTCGGCTTGCGATAGCGACGCATCTGGGTCGTTGGAAGGATTGAGTCTGAAAACGGATCCCTCCAGAGCCTCTGGTCAGTGGTTGAAAAAAGATTGTGGACGGCGCATTGCGTGTGGAACGTGATGCGCCGTCTTTTGCTTTTCGAATTATTGGGCAGCGGCTGACGTGTGGGCATCGCTTGCTCAGTGTCAGGGTTTCGCGTATTCACAGTATCAGCGTTATGACGAAGTCAGAATCCAACAGTAAAACACCTGTTTTCAGGTCCGGCAAGGCGTCCAGACGGTTTCTCCGAAATCTGGTCTGGGTCTTGGCCATTGGTGGTTTGTTCCTCGGTGGTCAGGGGTTGCGGTATTTTTTCCACTACAATCAGCTTGAAGAAATCCGAAATGAGACGAACGCACTCTATGTGTCGGCTCTTGGGCAGGATATAGGTGGTTCGCCATACGGTCGTTTACAGTTCGAGCATGGCAAGCTTCTGGCTACCAATCGCATCGGCTTGGACCCGCTCAGACTGCTCGCGGCATTGAGTCGTCCTGCGGATGAGAACCTGCGGCTGGAAGGTGTGACTTTGAGCGGTAAGACCGGGCGCATACGAGGTTCCTTTGCCGGGAATGAACAAGGTTTTTCAGCATATTTTGATAAACTGACCGACGATGATCATTACCTTTTTTCCTTATACAAGAGTGATCTCGTAGGTGATCAGATAGTTTTTATTCTGAAGGTGGAGCTGCAATAGATGGCGCGCACTCGGCGGACATACCCCTGGAGCAATTGGCCTCCGGACTCTCAACAGCGGTTTTTCAAAATGATGCTGTTTGGTTTGGCCGCAGCTTTTTTCTCCATTTTTGTGGGTGGGTATCTTTTTACCAGCACTCTGCTTCAACAAATCGGGGCGGAAAAAGAACAGTACGCGCGGGTTGTTCCCATCGTGCAGGGCATACAATCCCTGCGAGCCAAACAGGGCGACCTGGCGCATTTGTCAGCAAAGGATGCCACATGGCGCATCATTGACGACAGGATGCTTGAAGACCGTCTGACGTCCATCCGTTCTACTCACCTCAACGAGAATGTGGAAGGTGTGCAGGTGACGTTTACCGGCCTGACACTGATCATGCTGACAGATTTTCTGCAAGATCTGCGGGACCGAGCCAGTCTGCAAACCCCTGAATTCACCTTGACCCGTAATAACGATGATTCGCGACTGGCAGACGTGCATCTCGTGCTGGCGCGATGAGGGTCGTGTGATGAAAGCTTCTCTGCACACAACATCATCTCTGCCTGCCAGAATACTGTCCCGTTTTTTCCTCATTATGCTGGGGTTCTTGATTGGCGTTGCAGTTTTTACACCATGGGACAAGATTTGGGCGTCTGCCCTGACCCGCCTAGATGAGCAGCTCCCTACAGTGGGCATGACGTGGGCGGGAATTGATCGGGATGGTCCGTTAAGTTTTCGTGTGAGTGATTTCAAGGTTACGGTGGCACAAACCCCGGGGGCACTTCGCTTCAAGCGCGCACATGTCTCTATGGGCTTTTCGCCGCTGGCCACGGTTCGGCTCGACACTGGCGGTCCGGAGTGTACGTTGGAGCTTTTCTCAAACGGCGTATTCGAGTTTGAGGGGGATCTTAATCTGACGTATCTGCTCGGCTTCGGTGACTTCAAAGGAACCCTGCGCGCCTCGGGCAGCCTGTTCCTGCCGGAAGGAGCTAAGCTTCCACATATGGGGTGGGTAGACATCCGTTCGCAACGGCTGGTTCTTCCCAGTGAAAAGAGCGTGGAAGATTTTGCCTTTACCGCTGAAATTGATAATGAAAATATGAATATCCGCGATTTTTCCATGAAGAGTCCAATCATGTATAAATCGACAGGTTCCGCAGTTATCGACTCCAACAACCTTTTTCGCACCACGTTCTCGCTCACCGGTGAAATGACCGTGGGCCGCGAATCCTTCCCCTACCCCATGCACGGGACTTTGGCCGACGCTATCTGGTAACAGCCCGGAGACTTCCCCTCCTGATTGTCGAAAGAACATCCTGTTACGTATCATCCCGGCTTACCAAGTACGGTGTACGAGTCTCGCCCTGATGGTGAATTCGTACCAAAATTGGTCGTCATGAAACGCGTCAAGATGCATGAAATCGAGCCATGCATATGCCTCGGCCTACTGGATGAAGTCAACGGGTCCTGACCAAATTGCAGCCCCCCTCACAAAGCGGCACAAATAGTTGAGGATAAGGAGAGGACAGAGCCCTCTTCAAAGGCTTTTTCTCCCCTTCCCCGGCTGTCGGAAACAAAAAATCCCCCTGTCGGCAAATGCTGACAGGGGGATTTGAGTAAACCTTGTAACCGATTTAGCTGACGTGTTTGGCGCCGGCCTTGATGGCTTCGGTGTTGGCGGGGATGAGCTTGTGATAGCGCGGGGAAATCACGTTCTCAAGGGAGCCGATGACGGCGTCGAGAGAGATGATTCCGGTTGCCTGCACAAATGCGCCGATGGCGACCATGTTGGCCATGCGGGTGTTGCCCAGTCCGTCGGCGATTTCGTTGCAGGGAACGCCGTAGCATTTCAGACGGTCGGTATCAGCAAGCTCCATGTCAATAAGCGAGGAGTTGATGATATGCACTCCGCCGTCTTCCACGCGCGACTGGAACTTGTCCAGAGACGGGCGGTTCATGGCGATGAGCGACTTGGGTCTGTGAATGATGGGTGACCCGATGTCTTCCTCGGAGAGTACGACAGTACAGTTGGCGGTTCCGCCGCGCATCTCCGGGCCGTAGACCGGGATGTAGGTGACGTTAAGGCCGTCCTTCATGCCTGCGTAGGCGAGCAGATTGCCGATGAGCATGACGCCCTGGCCGCCGAAACCCGCGATGATGGAATCGATGTAACGCATTAGCAGACACCCCCTTCCTCGGACACATCCTTGTAGATGCCGAGCGGGAAGTACGGGATCATTTCCTTCTGGATGCGCTCGTTGGCCTGTAACGGTGTCATTTTCCAGTTGGTCGGGCAGCCGGAGAGCAGTTCGACAAAACCGAAGCCGGTGTTGTTGACCTGGAACTCGAAGGCTTTTTTCAGGTATTTCTTGGCTTGGCGGATGTTCTTGACGGAGTCGAGAGATCCGCGTGCGGCAAAGGCAACGCCACCGAGGGAGGCGATGATTTCAGTCATGCGGATGGGTGCGCCCTCATGGGTCATGCAGCGACCTGCGGGGGTCGTCGTGGTCGTCTGACCAATGAGTGTGGTGGGGGCCATCTGACCGCCGGTCATGCCGTAAACAGTGTTGTTGACGAAGACCACACACATTTTTTCACCGCGGTTGGCGGCGTGCATGATTTCAGCCATGCCGATGGATGCGAGGTCGCCGTCACCCTGATAGGTGAAGACGAAGTGGTCGGGCCGTGCGCGTTTGACGCCGGTGGCGACAGCCGGTGCGCGTCCGTGCGGTGCCTCGACAGCATCCACGTTCAGGTAATTGTAAAGGAAGACCGAGCAACCGATCGAAGTTGTCATGAGGGTCTTCTCGGCCAGATTCATGTCGTCGAGCAGCTCACCGATCAGCCTGTGGGCGATACCGTGATGGCAGCCGGGGCAGTAATGGGTGGGCCTATCAATGACGGATTCCGGTCTTTCAAATACTATTTTTTCATTCATTTCTGACATTTATTTACCCTCCAGGCATTTGAGGATTGGCTCCTCGAGCTCGTCCGGGGTGGGCAGGTTGCCGGGGTAGATGGGGTAGAAGTCCGAATCCGTGATGGTACGGATGGCAAGTCGGACGTCGTCGACCATCTGGCCCAGGTTGTGTTCGATGGTCAGGAAACGCTTGCCCTGCTCCGCCAGTGTCTTGAGTTGGGCAGAGGGGAACGGGTACAGCGTGATGGGACGGAACAGGCCGACCTTTTTGCCTTCCTTGCGGAACTTGCGGACAGCGGATTTGGCGATGCGACCAATGGAGCCGTAGGCGCAGATGATGAGATCGGCATCTTCGGTTTCGAATTCTTCGCATTCTGCCAGATCGATCCATGAGTCGTACTTGGCTTGCAGATGTTTGTTCTGTCCGGCCAGTTCGCCCTCCTGAAGGAAGAGGGATTTGATGAGACGCTTTTCGCGGCCATCGTCACGACCTGTGATGGCCCAGTCGCGTCCGCCTTCCTCGTCAACATCTTCGGGTTCCCACGGATTGATGGGTTCTTTCATCTGTCCGAGGATGGCGTCGCCGAGGATGAGGACCGGAGTGCGGTGCTCAAAGGCGATATCAAAGGCTCGGATTGTCAGGTCGTAGGCTTCCTGTACGGTGCCGGGGCCGAAGGTGAAGTGACGGTAATCGCCGTGACCGCCGCCACGGGTTGACTGATAATAGTCACCCTGAGCAGGACCGATGTCACCGAGACCCGGTCCTCCACGGTTCATGTTGACGATGACCGCTGGGACTTCGGAACCGGCCATGTACGAGATGGCTTCCTGCTTCAGGGACATGCCCGGTGAAGAGGAGGAGGTCATTGCGCGGACGCCTGTAGCGCCTGCGCCGAGCAGCATATTTGCAGCTGCGACTTCGGATTCAGCCTGGACGAAATCGCCGCCAGCCTTGATCATTTCCGAAGACATGAACTCCGGGATGTCGTTCTGGGGCGTGATTGGATAGCCGAAGAAACACTTACATTTGGCAGCAAGGGCACCACGAGCGATGGCTTCGTTGCCTTTGACGAAAATGCGTTCTGCTTTCTTGGTCATGTTATTTGCCCCCCTTGGTTTTCGGGGTGCGGTAAACGGTGATTGCCACATCTGGGCAGATCATGGCGCATGATGCGCAACCGGTACATTTGTCCGCATCAGCTTCGGGCACCTCGGCGACTTTGTAGCCGCTGACGTTGAACCGGTCCGACTGGACGATGATGTCAACAGGACAGACGGTGGTGCAGAGCAGACACCCTTTGCACCTATCTTCCTGGACCTCTATTCGAGACATGTATTACTCCAGTTCTGTGAATGATAGTAAAAGGTTATAACCAGTTATATTATAAGCATCGCATCTCCATAGGAGAAAAAGCGAAAGCTGTTTTGCAGGGCGCATTCATAGGCCGAGAGAATGGTTTTTCTTCCAGCGAGAGCTGAGATCATAATGATGAGCGACGATTCTGGCAAATGGAAGTTGGTCAGAATGCCGTCTATGACTTTGAACTCATAGCCAGGAGAGATAAAAATATCTGTTTCGCCTTGATATTTTCCAATTCTGCCGGACTCTCGGACCATGCCTTCCATTGTACGGGCGCTGGTTGTACCCACCGCGATCACCGGACGACCTTCGGCTTTCGCCCTGAGAATGGCTTCCGCGGTGGCGTCAGGCACTTCGATGTATTCGGAATGCATCGTGTGGTCACGGATGTCTTTCGCCCGGACGGGGCTGAATGTTCCGTATCCGACATAGAGTGTGACTTCTGCCCACTCGATGCCTTTGTTTTTGATTTTTTCCCGCATCTCGGGCGTGAAGTGCAGCCCGGCAGTGGGCGCAGCCACGGAGCCGGTCTTTGATTTGTCGGCATAGGTGGTCTGATAGCGCTCCCTGTCCGCCTCCGAATCAGGACGCTTGATGTATGGTGGGAGCGGAAGATGACCGAGTTCGGTGAAGAGTTCTGTCAGGTCGCCCTTCCATTGCAGTTCCACTTTCCAACGACCGAACTCGCCTGCCGTATCCGTGACCAGACGGAAGTTGTCGGAAAAGGTGATTGTGGTGCCAGGCTTGGGCGTTTTGGAGGCGCGAAGCAAGCCTTCGACGGGGGTGGTCAACCATCCGTTCTTTTCTGTGGGAGTGATCAACGGCAGAGGGGTGAGCAGGAGGAACTCCACCCTGCCGCCTGTGGTCTTGGTGCCGAAAATACGGGCAGGAATGACGCGGGAGTTATTCGCCACGAGTAAGGCGTTGTCGGGCAAATAGTCCAGCAGATCTATGAACGCTGTCGGGGTGGTTGTTCCGGTCTCACGGTTCAGCACCAGAAGGCGTGATCCATCGCGACGATCGGCGGGTTCCTGGGCAATCTGAGCTTCGGGCAGATCGTAATTGTAGCTTTTAAGCAGGTAATCTTCGGGTATTTCCATAAATAGGTATCCATATTTTGTCTGAACTCGGAATGATACAACACCTGGAATTTCAACGGAATCTTTTTCTTTCTCAATGATAACAGCTAATTATGACTTTGATGCTCGAGTTTGCGCTTGGGGCTTGATATTGGCCGTATTCATGGTATTCCATATACATGAATTGGCTTTCCGTGGCTGAGATAGCCAAACTCACTCGCATACCTGCACCGACGGCCCGTCGGTACGCTGCTCTTTTCAAGGATTTCCTTGGGGGCCGCAAGATTGGTCGCGTCACCAAGTACCCTGAAGAGTCTCTCGTTGTTTTCGAGCGCATATCCCGTTTGTATGGTGAAGGACGTGTCACGTCCGAGATTGATGATGCGCTTCGAACAGAGTTTCCGCGCACTATCGAGGTCGACCATAGGAAGACTCTTCCTGTGCCCATGACCGAAGGCTATGCAGAACTGGCATCAACGTTTAATGATGTCATAGGCAAGGTCGCCGCCTGTATGGGGGTCATAGCCGACCAGAAGACCATCATCGACAATCAGCAGGAAGATATCCAGAAGCTCAAGACAGCCTTCGTGCTGCTTGCCAGAAGTCAGAAGAAGTTGAAACAGCTTCCTGTTTCTGGTGATAGCCTGCCTGATGACATTCTCGAACAGACCAGAGCCTTGGAACAGAAAGATGCCGAAATTGAAGAGATGGCTTTGAAGTTGACGTTCGATACTTCGGACATTAAGGCGAAGTTGCAAATTCTGGAATCGGAACTCGTTCGTCTCCGCAAGGACAGGCGCGAGATGGAAAAATATCTGCAAGACAAGATCGACAGGCTCAAAGAGCCGACATCCTGAGTTGATTGTAGCAGTGAATACTTTTCAAGTTATTCGGAGGAAGAAAACCATGCGTACGTTTATTAAATTGTTATTTCCGCTCATGCTTGTCTGTGGACTCATGGCGTGCACGACTACCGGCACAAGCTCTTCCGATGCCTCTGGTCAATCACCTGAGGCACAGTATCAGGAGCCCGACTACTACCTCGATTTCGATGACATCATGATTCCCAAGGAAATCGATTACAACGCCGATGACTCCTATAAGCTGGACAATGCCAAATTCCGTGCTGCGATCATGCGTTTTTCCGGTCGTGTTGAAGTCATTGAGTTGGTGCAGTATTTCATCAACAACATGACCAAGGACAACTGGACCCTTGTCTCCAACAACAAGGCCAGCAAAGTCCATGTCATGAATTTCGAGAAGTTCAACAAGAGTTGTGTCATTCAGATTGACGACAGTTTTGCCAAGGCTACAACCACCATCTTCGCGGTTGAAGTCAAAGGCTCAGACAACGGACTCAAGAGCAAGTAACACCATGCAGCCGCATTACGCTTTTGCCGGATTCATGGGCAAGCGTGTCCATCTCGGCGTCACCGGGTCTATTGCCGCCTACAAGGTGCTTGATCTGGTGCGTTCGTTTCAGGAAGCCGATTGTATGGTATCGGCTACACTGACGGAGTCTTGCACCCGATTCATTCAGCCTTTGAGTTTCGAAGCGTTGGGTGCTTCGCCGGTCTATACGGCTATGTTTGAAGAGACTCCAGGCTCCGAAACCGCTTTCGATCATCTTGAACCCGGGCAGGTTGCCGATGCCATGGTTATTGCTCCGGCTTCGGCCAACACCATGGCCAAGCTCGCTTTCGGCCTGGCTGATGATATGCTTTCCTGTCAAGCCCTCGCTTTTCCCGGTCCCAAGCTCATCGCTCCTGCCATGAACCCGCGCATGTGGTCAGCTCCTGCTACTCAGCGGAATTGGTTCATGCTTGAAGATTTGGGATACATACGTATTCAGCCTGAATCCGGGAATGTTGCCTGTGGTGATACAGGAACAGGTCGCCTGGCTCCTGTGGATGAAATTTTTGTTGCGACACTCAAGGTGCTCAGCCCACAGGATCTGGCCGGGAAAAAGGTGCTCGTTTCCCTTGGACCAACTCGTGAGCCATGGGATGCTGTTCGTTTCTGGTCCAATCCGTCGAGCGGAACCATGGGCGCCTGCATGGCCATGGCCGCATATTTGCGCGGTGCGGAAGTGACTGTTGTGGCCGGCCCGACCGCCCTCTCCTTCCCCTGTGGTATTTCCGTAGTACCAGTTGTTACGGCACAGCAAATGTATGCTGCTTGTACAGACTTGTGGCCCGATATGGACATTGGCTGTCTGACTGCCGCAGTCGCCGACTATCGACCTGTTGTTTTTGGTGACGAAAAATTCAAGAAGACGACTTCTGCCGGTTCCGGCATCACAGTAGAATTCGAGACAAACCAGGATATTCTGAAGACCCTGGGTTCGACCAAGAAGACTCCCCAGAAACTGATCGGCTTTGCTGCTGAAACCAGCAACATCAGGGAAGAGGCTGCGCGTAAACTCGAGACTAAGAATCTTGATCTTATAGCAGCCAACGATATTTCAAAATCCGGGAGCGGCTTCGGCGTGTCCACAAACCAGATGTTTGTACTTGATGCACAGGGGCGCAAGGAAGTGTGGCCGCAGTTGCCAAAAACCGAAGTGGCGTGGAGATTATGGGATCACCTTCTGCTCGACTGAAAACGCGCGAAAGCCTGAGGCCATGGGTTGAGTCCGGTCTGGAGTTCGTCCTGCGCACCGAGGTTGAGTGTCAGGATATTTCAACTGGTGAACAGTCGGAGTATCAGGCTGAGCCTTCTGGGGTTTCGCCAGTCGTTTCATCATCACCTGCACACCCACAAGAGATGCCCGCACAAGCTGCTTCGATGCCACAAGCGGCACCGAAACAGTCTCTTCCTGTTCTCCCAGATCCGTGGTCAGGATTTTTGCGATTCGCGAAATCTCCGGCACCCAAGGTGATTATGACCTATATGGAACTCGGTCTTGATCTTGGTGGTCAACCTGATTCCAGACGTTCGTCAGCACTTAAAAATATTCAGATGCATCTCAAGTGGCCTGCGGGCACCATGAATTTCTGGCCGGTGGCTGCATTGCTCGGTGGGACGCTTCAGCCAAGTACAGAGATGTTCTGGCGTGGCTGGGAACAGTGGCGAGCACCAAACATTGTCTGCTTTGGAGAAGAGGCATTGAAGGTTGTCCTGCCGGACGCTGATCCGAAATTGACAACTTTCATGCTGGAACATGTCACTGTCTACAAACTCCAGCCTTTAGTTCGTCTCATCACCATGTTGCCTCATGAACAACAGATGTCTGTGGACGAATTGTTCAAAATCAGATTGTAATTTCCCTCACGGCCCTCCATATGCCCGTTTTTCCCTTTTATTGCCCACACAGCGCATTTTTGGTGGTTTTGCGATCGGTATGTCATAAGTTTTTCAAAAGGGCGTGAGACTCAAAAAAATGGGGCATTCGTCAGAAAAGGCTTGTGTACCAACGGTTTCCAGGCCTTCGTGCGTGGTATAGGCCCTTTTTTTTTAAAATTCTCCGTCAAGTGCCTGAGCAAAGCAGGGAGTCAACTGTTGAGTTGCCGGGAAATGAATTTTTTCACACTTGCACTAAGGCAGATGTGTGGAGTATGAGCGGATAACGCATCCACTTCCTGGATAGGGACTCCATATCCGGTCGAAACAGTGGGATGATGAGTGAGACCTACTTCCCAACCAAAAAATCCGACTTTCAAGTCGGGGATAAGGGACAAACAATATGAAGATACTTGTTACCGGTGCAGCCGGATTCATTGGCTTCCATCTTTCCAGACGACTGCTTGGCGAAGGTCATGAAGTTGTCGGTTTGGATAATCTGAATGATTATTATGACGTCAACCTCAAGAAAGCCCGCTTGGCTGTTCTTCAGGAAAATGACCTCTTCAAGCATGTGAATATCAACCTCCAGGATGATCAGCCCATGAGCGATCTCTTTGCGCAGGAGAAATTCACCCATGTGGTCAACCTTGCAGCTCAGGCCGGGGTTCGCTATTCCATCGAGAATCCCAAGTCGTATATCGACTCCAATGTCGTCGGTTTTCTGAACATTCTTGAAGGGTGTCGTCACAACAAGGTCGAGCATCTGGTCTATGCGTCAAGCAGTTCTGTTTACGGAATGAACACTAAAATGCCCCTTAGTCCGCATGAGGGTGTTGATCATCCGATGAGCCTCTATGCTGCGACCAAGAAATCAAATGAGATGATGGCGCATTCCTATTCGAACCTCTATGACCTGCCAACTACCGGGCTGCGCTTTTTTACGGTCTATGGACCGTGGGGCCGTCCTGACATGGCTCTCTTCTTGTTTACCAAGAATATTTTGGAAGAGAAGCCCATTAACGTTTTCAACTACGGCAAGATGATGCGTGACTTTACGTACATTGATGACATCGTTGAAGGCGTGGTCCGTGTCGTCAAGCATACGGCTACCCCCAATGAGAATTGGGATGGCAACAAGCCTGACCCGTGCACCAGCAAGGTGCCCTATCGCGTCTACAACATCGGCAATAACGCTGTTGTCGAGCTCTCCAGGTACATCGAAGTTATCGAAGAAGTCGTCGGCAAGAAGGCTATTTATAACTATATGCCTATGCAGCCTGGCGATGTCCCTGCCACCGAGGCTGACGTCAGTGACCTTGTCAGGGATGTTGACTTCAAACCTGACACTTCTATCGAGGTTGGAATCCGCAATTTCATTGAGTGGTATCGCGAGTATTATAGCAAGTAAGAAAACGCTCTCAGTATTTATAGGCGACCATTGGTCGCCTTTTTTTTGCTCTTTTCCTGTTTTTCACACAACGCCCCTTGCGTTGGCTGATGATTCAGCCTAGGACAATGAGAACGAAAGTGCAGACTCTGTTTCACGTGAAACATGCCGTGTTGAGGAAAATGTTTCACGTGAAACACTCGAAAATCCACATGAGAGTGAACTGGAGTATGAAAGAGAGGGTTTTGTGGCACGAAGAATTGTTGTAGCGAATCAGAAAGGTGGCGTTGGAAAGACGACGACTTCGGTCAATTTGGCCGCATCGCTGGCTGTGATGGAAAAAAAAGTTTTGTTGGTGGATTGCGATCCTCAGGGAAATGCCTCCAGTGGGCTCGGGTTCTATCCCGCAGACCAGCGTGAGAATATCTATTCCGTCCTGTTTGAACCAAAAAAGATTGGCAAAGCTATTTGCGAAACAGGTATCCCCTTTCTGGATTTGCTGCCTGGGACGCAGGATCTGGTTGGAGCGGAAATCGAATTGGTCGACAAGTTCGGACGAGAATATTACCTACGCGAACTTCTGGAGACGGTTGATGGTGACTATGATTTTATCATTATCGACTGCCCCCCTTCCCTGGGATTGCTGACTGTTAATGCGTTGTGTGCGGCCAAAGAAATGTTGGTGCCCTTGCAGTGTGAGTATTACGCATTGGAAGGCATTGCACAGTTGCTCATGACGTACGAACTGGTCCGCAAACGTCTCAACACCGAGTTGGGTATCCTTGGTGTTGTCCTGACCATGTATGATTCGAGAAATCGATTGTCCTGGCAGGTGAAAAACGAAGTGCGTAAAGCCTTTCCTCAGCACCTTTTTGAGACGATTATTCCGAGAAATGTGCGATTATCCGAGGCTCCGAGTTTTGGAAAACCTGTGATCAACTATGATATCAAGTCGCGTGGAGCTGAAGCGTACCTGGCGCTTGCTCAGGAAGTGGCGAAAAGTAGTACAGCCGTGGATTAAGAGAGTTCTTTGAGTCGGCGGCCCGCCATGTGCTGTTCATGGCGGGGAGTCTGAGAAAGTGGCGATCAGCGAGAGTATCGTCCTTCCTTGGAAGTGTCTTTTGAGTCCCTGTACGGGGTGCATTCTGTTTTCAATTCGTCCTTGAAGTGTTTTTTGACTATCTTGGACTGGCACTGCATGCATTTAAAAGACACCAAGCCTGCCAGATTCGCACTGGTCAGTCTGAAACGACGTGGGTCATCGCTAGCCCAGTCCTGAGTGGTGTTACCGCAATGTTCGCAGGTAACGTCTGTGTCCACTGGGTATTCGAAATCCCAATATTCTTTGAGGGTTTCCCAGTCGGCCACAGGTTCAGGCTTTTCTGGTTGGGCATGCTTGTCGACAATGCCAAGGGAATCCAGAACTTGTTTTTTTACGACGGTCCAGGCTTCTGCCGAAAGCAACGCTCCGATGAGGTTGCCGTCTCTGTCAAAGAGTTCGTTGATATGATCTGACATTATTGCTCCGATTGGTTTCGCTTGTCTTCGGGGTTTTATAGGCACTCCAGCCATAATGAGCAAGGGTGTAATTATAAGCGTAGGAGAATTGTTATGACATCTGGTAATCGGGGACTGGGTCGTGGGCTTGATGCTCTTTTGGGCGGTGTACGTGAAGATGAAAAAGTCACATCTGATTCAGCCGAAGTTAGAATGATCTCTCTTGAGGCCATCACACCCAACCCGCATCAGCCTCGCCGTGAATTTTCTGAAGATGGCTTGAATGATCTAGCCGCTTCCATTGGAACTCGAGGCGTGCTTCAGCCGGTGCTTGTCCGTTCTTTGGGGGGTGGGAAATATGAACTGGTTGCTGGCGAGCGTCGTTTACGCGCTTCAAAAAGAGCCGGTTTGACTGAGATTCCGACCTTGATCAGAGAAATGTCAGATCAGGAAAGTCTGGCGATTGCGCTGATTGAAAATTTGCAACGGGAAGACCTGAATGCGGTCGAAGAAGCCCTGGGATACCAACGTTTGCAACAGGAATTTGGTCTGAGTCAGGAAGAACTTGCCCGGCAGGTTGGCAAGAGTCGTTCCTCAGTGGCTAACTCACTGCGGCTGCTCAACCTCCCAGACAGCGTACAGCGTGATATTCAGCAAGGGGCTCTTTCTGCTGGTCATGGACGAGCTGTAATGTCTGTTTCGAATGCTGAGGCGCAAGAAGCTTTACATCATCGGATCGTTGAGAACGGTCTGACCGTAAGGCAGGCCGAGGCGCAGGCAACTTTTTTCAAACAAAATGGACGTCTGCCGGGGGCCGAGGAAGTCGGCACTGCATTGGTCGCAAAAACCGGCAAGGCCAAGCTCAAGCCTTTGGAACCTCGTCTGATAGAGCTACAACATTCGTTGTCTGATATGTTGGGTGTTAAAGTCAAAATTGCCGGCTCTTCTGAGAAAGGCAAGATTACGGTGAGTTATGGTGAAGAGGACGAGTTGCGGTCCTTTGTTGAAAAACTTGGCGGTTCCCTTGCGTGATTCTGCCGGGTCCCTCCTCTTTGCCTGATGATGAAACAATGATCAGAATATGATAATCATACAGGGTTCGAGAAGGCTATTAGTCTGATGATCGCGAGTGTTTGTTGGAACGTAATACTTAAATAGTGGTTTGTTATATTATGTCACGAGATATGATTCGAAAAGCAGTTGCTTCCCTGAATGGTCACAAGGTGCTGATAATCGGTGATCTTATGCTTGACCATTACCTGATTGGCGACGTTGACCGCATTTCACCTGAAGCTCCGGTTCCTGTGGTCAACGTTAAAACTGAGTCTGTTGTTCTGGGCGGCGCTGGTAATGTCGGTCGTAATATAGTCGATTTGGGCGGCACCCCCCTTCTTGTTTCCGCAGTCGGTGATGATCGGGACGGTGCTCTACTAGATGATCTGTGTATCGAAGCCGGCCTTGAAACCAGAATTATTCGGGATGCGAATCGCCCAACAACCAAGAAAACACGCATTATTGCGCATAATCAGCAAGTGGTCAGGGTTGATCATGAGCTGGTCGCTCCACTCAGTGAAGAAGCGCAAGATGAACTGTTTGCCATCCTAGAATCAGAAGTGAACAAGTACCCTGTCGTTATACTTTCTGATTATGGAAAAGGGTTGATTTCTCGTTCATTTATGGATCGATTTATGGAATTGATCGGTACGTGTGCCGTGCGGCCCAAGGTGCTGGTTGACCCGAAGACGGTCAATTATGATTTGTATCAGGGGGTTGACCTGCTGACTCCCAACACGAAGGAAGCCGGAGAAGGCGCGAACATGACCGTGAATGACAGGGAGTCGGTTCTCATGGCCGGTGAAGCTCTGTTCAAACGACTGAATTGTAATAACCTGCTTATTACACTCGGTCCTGACGGTATGGCCTTATTTGAAGGATTGGATACCGTGCGGCACATTCCTACCTTTGCCCGAAAGGTTTTTGACGTAACGGGTGCCGGTGATACTGTTATCGCCACCACTGCTCTCGCTCTTTCAGCCGGTTTCGATCTGCTGACATCGTGCACCTTGGCCAATTACGCTGCCGGTGTTGTTGTCGGCCAGGTAGGCGCGGCGACAACCCATCCGGACGAACTGCTCGAATCAATGGATGAGCTGCCGGAGCCTGAAGTCTCACAATGGTAAAACACATTTTTTGGATCGAAAGATAGTAGTTGTTCATTCAAAGGTGTAGCCCCTTGGAGGGTGCGAAATGTCCAAAAAAAATCTTAAATTCATGACGGATATACAGACATTGGGACCTGCAAAGGTGCAAACGCCGATTCGAAATCCAAGGTATGTGGACGAAAGTCAGCCTGTGACACTGATGTTGACTTCCGAAGAAATAAGCGAACTTGATTCCGGCGTACTCAAAAATACATTTGAAAAAGCTGGTCCTCGGGAAAAATTGTATTTTGATCCATCAAAGACTCGGTGTGCCATCGTCACCTGTGGTGGCCTCTGTCCTGGAATCAATGATGTTATACGCTCAATCGTTAATGAGGCGCATTACCATTACGGTGTCAGCACCGTCTTTGGTATCTCCAACGGACTGCGAGGTTTTATTCCTGACTACGGATATGAAGTTAAGGAACTGACTCCGCAGAACGTGTCGCATATTCATCAATTCGGCGGGACCATCCTCGGTTCATCTCGTGGGTTACAAGATGCTGAAGAAATAGTAGATTCTTTGGAGCGGTTGAATATCAACATTCTCTTTGTCATCGGTGGTGACGGGTCTATGCGGGCTGCAAAGTCCATTGTGGAAGAAGTCTCGAACCGCAAGCGAAAGATTGCGGTTATTGGTATTCCCAAGACCATCGACAATGATATCAACTTCATTCCTCGTTCATTTGGTTTTGATACTGCCGTTGAGAAAGCGACAGAAGCCATACAATGCGCGCATGTAGAGGCCACAGGTGTTGACAAGGGTGTCGGAATTGTTCGGCTTATGGGACGCGAAGCCGGGTTTATTGCAGCCCAGGCTACACTTGCCCTTCAGGAAGTGAACTTTTTGTTGGTTCCGGAGAATAAATTTACACTCGATGGTGAAGGTGGTCTTTTACAGGCAATGGAAAGGCGACTCCATGATCGAGATCATGCGATAATCGTGTGCGCAGAAGGTGCGGGTCAGGATCTGCTGGGTGACTGTCTGAAACGTGACTCGTCAGGCAACCCGAAATTGGGTGATATCTGTGGACACATCATTAGAGAGCTAAAGAAGCATTTTGCTGCAAAGGATCTCGAGATTAATCTGAAGTTTATTGACCCCAGTTATATAATACGATCTGTTCCAGCCAATGCCGGTGATCGGATTTACTGCGGATTCCTTGGGCAGAACGCCGTGCATGCAGCCATGGCAGGCAAAACCGGAATGGTCGTCACCCTTCTCAAATCGAGTCTGGTTCATTTGCCGTTGGACCTGGTCACTGTCAAACGGCGCAACATCAATACGCATTCTGATTATTGGTGTGCCGTCATGGAATCAACTGGACAGCATACCTACATGAAATAAAAAAAGGGGCTGTAAAGCCCCTTTTCAATATCTATGACAGTCTGGATTTATTCGTTGGCTGCCAGTCTGCGGCGGACCTGCTCACTGACTTGTCGGCTTGAACTCTCTTTCTCGGACTCCATGGCCACTGCCAACAGTTCGAAAAGTTCGTCATAGGAAAATTCGAGGTTGAGGCTGCCATTTGAGACGATGCAGCTCTCTTCCCGCTCTTCAAGGCAATACGCACGACGTTCCCTGGCGTGACCGATGGCAGAAATAATACCGTAGGCAAGCTTGCCCTCTTCGTCTCGGTAGAGCTTTTCCATGGTCAGCATGCCGGTGGTGTCGTCGAAATACATTTCTTCGCCAATCAGGTGGCCGGTAACCCCCAGGTCCTGACCAAAGTCATTGGGCAGATTCACATTGAGGATCGGATCGTTTCCGCCATGACCGCCAACCATTTTTTTTGACATGCCTTTCTCCTTAATCCAAGGGGAGTTTGAATTGATCGGGCTTTGCGTCGTTTTTGTTGCTGGACGCTACTGCCTTCCATCCACTCTCTATAAATTCCATGAGATCTCTTTCCGGTACTCTCCATTGACTACCGATTTTGATCGCCTTGATACTTCCACCAGTTATGAGCCTGTATGCTGTTCTCTGGTGCACCCGTAAAAAGTCCGCAACTTCACGCACAGTGAATAGGGTCGGAGTTTTGGGTGCTTCTTTCTTGTCCATAATGTCACTACCTGACCTATGATGTTCATTCATTGACACAAGGAGTCAAAGATTGTCAACAAAGTACAACGTTGTCCTACAAAGTCTAGAGAAATGCTAGAAAGAGGCTTAAGGAAAAGGATTACGGGACGTTGTTGTCGATCACGGAAGAATGTAGCAGATTTTGAGGAAAAAAATAATGGGGAAAAAACACGATTGTGCCAATTGCGGAGTCTGTAATTCTTAGAATCACTATAAACCAATTGGAATAGGTAGGTAACGAAGGTGTATCAGAATAGCAATGAATAAAATCCAATAAAACGAAGTGTTTTTTATTTGTGTAGATATGGAAGGATGCCGTGCATTTGGTGCTAGCGGAGAGATACATATTGTACTGAAACACTGCTGATTCAAACACATAAAGTGGTTGAAACGAAGGAATGAAAGAGTGAAAAAATGGGAGACTATGTGTGAATCAAACCTTTGTGGTTGATTGTAGATATGAACCTAATTATCGGCGATTTCGTCAAGAAGAACAAGGCAAGGGGCCTGAAGGTCTTCATCGAGGTGCTGAGTCATTTGTTTCAGTATCCGATTGAAATAGCGCCGATCATTGATTGTCAGGCCAACATTGACAACGGATTGAAGTTCCTCGATAGCAGCTTGAACCTTCGGTTTGATGGTGAGTGCCGTTTGAGTCAGGCAGATCAGGCAAAGCCTCCGGTCTTTGAGGTTTCGACGTAGCTCAATAAGTCCATCTCTCTCCATTCGTTTAAGCGTGTTGGAAAGGGTAGCCTGCTCAATATCAAGCCGTGCATGCAGTTTTTTTTGAGTAACATGGTCCTGCTCCCAAAGCCTGTTTAAAATTTCGATGTACCCTGGGCGCACTTTAAACGTTTCAAGGCGTGCAGTCAGGGCTTTCGCGTAAAGACGGCGGAAAGATGATATACGTGAGAACAAGAGGGAGTCGTCTGACTGAGACATATTTATCCTTGAATTTCGGTGTGCTGGGGGCCATCAATATCATGAGGAATCTGTAAGGACAAGCGTGCTGTGAGGGGGAGGCAAAATTTGAATGTGAATGAGAAATAAAACAACTTGATATAGAAATTATATTAAGGCATTTGAATCGACCTTGCGCAGCAGGATAATAGATCGGAGTAGTCGATGAGTTTGAAGAAGCGATGGCATACAAAAGGCGGGTATAAACAGGCCCTTGTAATAGGACTTCCACTTGTAGTGAGCATGGTGTCTTCGACTGTCATGACGTTCACGGATCGAATCTTCCTTGGCAACTACTCCACTGAATCACTCGGGGCTTCGGTCCCGGCCAGTAGCGTCGCATTCATGTTCCTGGCGTTTTTTCTTGGTGTCGTGCAGTACACAGGGGTGTTTGTAGCTCAGTATACTGGGTCTGGAAGGCATTCCGAGGTTGGTCGCTCGTTGTGGCAAGGGTTGTGGCTCTGCGTTCCCTCCTGGATGATTTTGGCTTCATTATGGTTCATTGCCAGACCCCTTTTTGAGTTGAGTGGTCATCCTGCCGGAATTATGGAACAGGAAATTGCCTATTTTCGGATACTGACGATGGGAGGCGGCGCTTTCGTTGTCAGCGGGTGTCTCTCCTCATTTTATTCTGGCCGCGGCATGACAAAACCCATCATGATCGTAAGTTTGATGGCCATGATCATTAATGTGCCGCTGGACTATTGTCTTATCAACGGGATCGGACCTTTCCCCGAACTTGGTATTGAAGGTGCCGGAATAGCGACGGTATTCGGGTATGTATTGCCTGTGGTTTGCTATGGTCTGATGATATTTACTGCGGAAAACGAGAGAATGTACCGAGTCCGTTCATCGTGGAGACTTGACCTTGATTTGCTTACCCGTTTTTTACGGTTTGGATTGCCCGGTGGTGTCGAATTTTTTATAGATCTGTTCGCTGTATCGTTTTTTGTCTTGATGGTCGGTCGTTTCGGACCTGTGGAACTGGCATCCACCAATGCAGTATTTTCAATCTACAGTTTGGCTTTTCTTCCGACAATCGGGCTGCATGTTGCGGCGAGCATCATGGTGGGCCATGCGATGGGCGATAAAAAACCGGAAATGGCAGCATATGCGACTAAATCCGTGTTGCACCTGGCCATGGCTTATATGGGTATGATGGCATTGTTATTTGTAGTGTTTCCTGAGGCGCTCATGAACCTGTTCAGGGCGCATGGTGAAACTGAAATCGAGTTCGATGCCGTATTAAAGATGGGTATTGTGCTCATGCGTTATGCGGCCGTTTTTACGCTGATTGATGCTATTGCCATTGTGTATGTGGGTGGTCTGAAAGGCGCTGGAGACACGAAATACATCATGAAGACCATGATACTGGCATCAATGCTGTGTATGGTCTTTCCCCTTATCGCGTTGAATATGCTTGGAATCAAGGGGATCCATGGACCGTGGATGTGCCTGCTGCTGTATGTGCTGGTTCTTGCCACAACGTTCTCAACACGGTTTCGCAAGGGGCCGTGGAGAAAAATTCAAGTCATCTCCGACTGATCCTGACAAAATGGGTTGAACCAAATACATCGCTGGTTTACCCTTCTTCATGAAATTGGTCGCCCTTCTCTCGCGTACGGTATCCATTGATTTTGGATGCTCGCTATCCGCATGAGCGACCATGGCAACGCACGACATGTGCGATGTGGCGCAATTCTTATGAAATTTCGGTCATGTTGGCATGATGACAATCTGATGGGTCACAAAAGAGATTGTTTCTATTGGGTCGAAATAATGCACTAAAACCTTGATAACTACGTGGCTCGATCTGGGATGATTAGAGAATAATCATGGCAAGCCGTTATGATAGACGGAGTGAATTCGAGAAAAAGCGTTTTAAACGGACAAGAAAATTCTCATCTGTAAGTAAAATTGTAGAATGTTGCGGTTGAAAAGTGAGATCAGAGGGCGGATAAATGCGTGATAATGTAAAAGTGATCATAGCAAAATATACAGAAAATATCGATTGGGTCGATGAACTCGGTTATGATTACGTTGTGTACGACAAAAGCCAAAATCCACTTCCAAACTCTCGACATCTTGAAAATATCGGTAGGGAAGCTCACACGTATATCAAGCATATAATCTCAGAATATGACCGCCTTGCCGATATGAATATCTTTTTGCAGGGCGACCCGTTTGATCACATTGATGATCGCGGAAGAGCGACGGTTAGGACTTTGCGGAAACAGCTTGCGGATATTGTAGATAAGGCTGCTCCCTTCAAAGGCCTGGCGTGGTTCAAGCTCAAATGTGATAGGTTGGGGCAACCGCATGATCTGCGAAAACCGGAAAACGAAGGCCGTTGGTCTGGGTGGGGACGAGATATACCTGTAGGAGAAGTTTTTGAGCGGTTGTTTTTTGAAACTATGCCGAAGCAGATCATAGCTCGTGCACCGACTGGAAATTTCTGCGTCACTGGTCGACGTATCAGAACCCGGCCCAAGGTTTTTTATGAGCACTGTTTGCGTTTGATTGAGTGCGACCCGAACGATGAGAAGAATACCGGACATGCCATTGAACGGTTATGGCAGCATATTTTCAATGGAAATACGGCGTGGAACAGGGATTCTTATGAATAAGAATGTTTTGAACAGGTACGGCGGAAACCCATACAATGCTCCCACTCAATTTCAGAATAGCCATTGCATCTCTTTCAGCGCATAAACTGCGCGCCATCCTTGCCATGATGGGAGTCTTCCTGGGAGCATTGGCCTTTACCGGCGTTCAGCATGTTTCAAAAATCATGGTCAAACGGGCTGAACTGGAAACGGAAAAACTCGGTCCCAATCTCTATTCGGTCATGGCCGGTCAGGTGCGCTTCACTCGAAGCGGAAACGCCCGGCTCTCGGGGGTGACCAGAAATTTTACCATTCAGGATGCTCAAGCTCTGATTGATGGGGTGCCCTCTGTCCTTGAGGGGACTCCCTATGTAGCGCAATCCATGAAGGTTCGGGGAAATGGGAATGCCGTCAATGTTCAATTGCTGGCTGCCTGGCCGAATTTTCAGGATATTCGGAGCTTTCATCCTCAATATGGTCGCTTCTTTGATTGGAAAGAGGTGCATGATCGGGCAATGGTATGTGTGCTTGGGCAAACCATTGCAACAGCATTGTTTGATGATGCCGCCAGTGCGGTCGGACAGCAGATTTATTTGTATCGAGCGAGTTTTCGAGTCGTTGGCGTCATGGAAGCCAAGGGGCGGGATGTATCTGGGACTGATCAGGATGAAATAATGCTTGTTCCGATTACGACCTATATGCGCCGGGCCAGCAACCAGAACTGGATCAGTGGTGTGTTTCTGCGACTATCAAAAGACGCCGGTCGAGACACTGTTGACGACGCCGTGCAGTCGATCATGCGCAAGCGGCACAATATCGACAAAGGTGAAGCGGACGATTTCAGTGCCATGTCTCCCAAGGACGCCATGCAGCTGCAACGTCAGGCGCTGGACCTCATGACAACGTTAGGTGCGATCACATCGTCGATTTCCTTCGGCGTCGGTGGGCTTGGTATCCTTTCCATCATGATTCTGGTGGTCCGTGCACGTCGAGTTGAAATAGGCATTCGCAGAGCCGTCGGCGGAAGGCGGCGCGATATCATTCGACAGTTCCTCTTCGAGTCAGGTCTCATGGCTGCAGTCGGGGGTGGTCTCGGCGTGCTTGTGACAGTCATCCTTGTGACTATCGGCTGCTCTCTTGCCGACCTCCCGTTGATCCTCGAACCCGCAAGTCTGAGCGTCACCTTGATAGGTTCCTGCCTACTCGGGGTGGCCGCTGGTGCCTATCCGGCATGGCAGGCCGCTAATATCGAAATTCTCGACGTTTTGAAGTCTTAGTCTTTGATTCAGGTTGGTTATACATAAAGAATAGCGTGCTATTTGGTGATAAATAGCACGCTATTCTTTATGGGATAATGGAGACTTCGGTGTTTTTCATTGCCCGTATCAAGCTTCCTGGCGATGCTCAGGGATGAAGAATAAGAATCTTGCCTCAAGAGAATAAATTGGTTGACCCAAAAGAGAAAACCGTAATATGAACGTGTTCATAAAGTGAACGTGTTCATATAAAGCGAGGCGAAGATGGTAAAACCGACAGTTCGAGATCAGCGAAAGCTGGAAATTAGAAATCAAATTCAGAAAGCCGCCCGTGCCCAATTCATAGAATATGGATTTGAGAAAACAACCATGCGAGGACTTGCCGAAGCCGCCGGAGTTGGGCTTGGCACAATATCATTGCACTTCAAGGATAAGAACACCCTTCTTCTCTCGGTATTTTATGACGAGATTAATGCAGTTTCCATTGAGGCTGTTGAATCCGTTCCGTCTGATAGTCCGCTGAAGGAGCAATTTCTGTCCATGGCGGGGGCGTTGTATCGGTATTACGGCATGCAGACCAATTTTCTGCGAACGGTAGTCAAGGAAGCGTTGTTTTCTACCGGCGAATGGAATGAAAAATTCAATGCTCAATTGGGCGAGGTGCTCGTCAAGGTTGTTGCTCTGATTGAAGCGGCCAAGGAGCGTGGTGAGGTTCGGCGCGGTGTCGACTCCATGAGTCTTGGTTCCGTGTGCTGGAGTTTGTATCTTACCGGGTTGATACAAGGTCTGGGGGCAGAGGAATTCGACCCGGAAGTGCAGACTACTGCGCTTGAACCGTTGTTGAAGGTAGTGTTTGACGGCGTACTTGAAAGGAGGAGTTATGAATGATGAACGGTTGTCTCATGTAGCGTCCCTTGTCGAGTTTATGAAGGATGCAGATCATATTGATGTGAAATCCTGTGAAGGTAATGCTACTTTGATTGAATTTATTGCCGGTATTCTCTCTTATCAGCCCGGATGGATGCGCATGCTGTGGCTCGTGCGTGTCTGGTTGCTCAAGGCGCTTGGTCAGGGCGAGCAAATAGTACCGGAAAAGAAACGATTCACCACGCAGACGTTTCCTGTAACTCCGGGGGAAAAAGCTGATTTCTTCACTGTAGTGGAATCGGACGGTGAAACGTTCTGGGTCGCTGAAGGCAAGGAAAAACATCTGGATGCCATCATCGGCGTTGTCGTTGAGCAGTTGGATGGTGAAATCGGGACGAATCGTTTTCATGTTGCGACGATAGTCAAATACAACAATTCTGCCGGACCGATTTATTTCAATCTTATTCGCCCATTTCATCATGTTGTCGTGCATTTTGCCATGAAATCAGTGATGGCCTGAGCTTGTAGTGTCGCATGAATAGCGATGTGTTGTTGAAAATATGAAAATTAGTGAACACTGTTTACAAAATGAACACCGTTTGCTAGCAGGCGAATATGAGTACAGTAACTAGACGTGAACGCGACAGGGAAAAAATGCGGCGATGCATTCTTGATGCAGCGAAACAGCTTTTCGTAAAAGAAGGATTTGAGAACGTCTCGATGCGGCGGATTGCCAAAACTATCGAGTACAGCCCGGCCGCTATCTATAGGTATTTCAGGAATAAACGGGAAATTTTATCGGTGCTGCGAGAGGAAGGGTTTGCTCGGTATGTAGAGCGGCAGCATGCGGGGGTCGAACGGTTCCCGGACCCCATGGAGCGTATGCGCAACGGGGGAAGAAGTTATATTCGGTTCGCACTGAAAGAGCCGGAATATTATCACCTCATGTTCAGCACAAGTTGTGATCAGGTTGATCTTGATGGCGAATGGGCAGCCAGCTCCATGCAGTCATACCAATATTTCCGGGACACCGCACGGGAGTGCATTGAGTCAGGGTATTTTGGCACAGTTGATGTCGATACCCTTGTTTTCGCACTCTGGTCCGGTGTTCATGGTTTGGCGCATCTTGTCAGTACAGGTCAAGTTGGTGTGCTGCATGATGGTGTAGATCTGGATTTGCTGGTGGACCGCATTCTTGATTTTTGGATGCGTCCTGGAACAAAGGATGAATGATATGAAACGAAATTATGGACAATACACAGTCGTGTTTCAGGTGACCCTTGTTCTTTTGGCCATGGGAACGATTCTGCTTGCCGGTTGCGGCAGTGACGCGCCGAAAGAAGTCGTTGTCCCCGGAAGTGGACTCGTACAGGCGGCCGAGGCTGAAGCGCAGAGTAAGACACCGCCCCCGCAATCCACGGAAACCTTCATGGCGAAGTTTGCTGCACGGCGTTCAGCTCTGACCGGCTTCACGCGTGCCAGGAATTCCATGACCCTTGTGACGGAAGAGTCGGGTCGGGTACAGAGCGTTATGGCAGATGTGGGTGACACTCTGGGCGAAAACGGGCTTTTTGCACAACTGGATACGACATTTATTCGACTTGATCTGGACACCAATCGAACTGATCAGCAGCGACTGAAAAGTGATCTTGAATACAACAAAAAGGAAAAGGAACGGTACGAGGCGCTTGTCAGGAACCAGAACGCAGCTCAGTCCACACTTGATTCAAATGTGCGGGATCACCAGGCAGCTCTGCAACAGCTTCGAGCCAAGCAGGTTGAGGAACGGGTGCTTATTGAGCGGATGAAGCGATTTTCTCTGACTGGACCTGCCGGGTGGAAGGTCATTACCCGGTATGTGGAGCCTGGCGAATGGATAACCAAGGGTGAAAAAGTTGCGGAGCTGGGACGATATGATGTTTTGCTCGTTCCTTTTGCCCTGACCAGTGAAGAATACCGTGCACTCAAAGACATGGGCGATAAGGTAACGCTGACGCTCACGGATCTTCACAGCACCATTCAGGCACGAGTCGCACGGGTCTCACCCGGGTTTGATCCTCAGTCGCGCAAGATCAATGTGGATTTGGAAATAACCAGGGGCGACATTGAATTTCGTGGTGGTATTCGGTGCGAGCTGGTCATAGATCTGCCCGATCCTGGCGGTGCTGTGGAAGTGCCCTCCTCCGCGCTTATCAAGGCCTACGAGGAGTATTTTCTCATGACGCCGGACGGTGAGCGAGTGCGCGTGGTTCTGCTTGGTTCCGCAGAAGGCGATAATCGACGCGTGTCGAGTCCGGATGTGCAACCCGGCGACATCTTCCTGCTCCATCCATAGCGGTCTGAGGATCAAATGATGGAAAAATATTCACCCGTGCAGCAACTGATTCGTTTGACGCTTGGTCAGAAGGTCTTTGTAAACCTCCTCTTCGTTGTGCTCATGGTTGTGGGAGTGTTTTGTGTTTTTGATCTGCCGGTGGAACGATATCCTGACGTCCGTATGGGCAAGGTCATTATCAGTGGCTTTCTGCCTGGCGCCAGTCCTGAAGAGGTGGAGACGCTGGTTACGCGTAAGATCGAGGATGCGTTGCAGGATCTGGAGAATGTGGAATTCATCCGGTCCCGTTCTTTTCGCCAGCGTGCATCCATTATGGTCAAGTTTCTGGACGACACAGATTATGACACTTTGTATGACGAATTGCGTTTCAAAGTGTTGTCAGTACAGAACGATCTGCCAGACGAAATGGATCCGCCAAGCTTCATGGTTATCAGGGTTTCCGAATGGCTTCCCGTTATATCCGTCAACCTGATCGGAGACAGGTCAAACCGTGCCCTTACCTTGATGGCCGAGGAAATGAAGTTGCCGCTGCAACGTATCCACGGCGTCAAGGAAGTCCAGATCGATGGTGAATATGAACGCGAATTTCATGTGTCGCTTGACCCGCAGAAAATGATGCGGCTGGGTGTAACGTTTGATGAGGTCGGTCATGCTCTCGAAGGGGCCAACGTGTCGGTCCCTGCCGGTGATTTTGTCAGTGATTCCGGTGAGTATGTTATTGTGGTGGATGAAAAGTTCCGATCCAGAGACGAGATCGCAGCCACAGTGGTTCGACGCGATCTTGAAGGTTCTTTCGTGACCGTTGGGGACGTGCTGAGTCATGCTGGAATGGATTATCGCGACCCGTTTGTGGTTTCGTCGGTTAATGGCAAGGACTCCATATCTATAAAGATCATCAAAACGCCTCAGGGCAATGCGCTTGATATCGGTGCTGACGTCGAGCAGGTCGTGGCTTCGTTCAAGTCCGTGCTGGAAAAGGAAGGCGTCGAAACGGTTTTGACGCAGGATCAGCGCATAAACGTGAACGAAAACATCAGTACCCTGGGGTCGAACCTGCTTGTGGGGATCGTGCTGGTCTGCGGCTGCATCTGGCTTGTCATGGGATTTCGCAATGCCATGCTGACCACAGTCGGTGTGCCCTTTTCTTTCTTGGTGACAATGATCATCATGTGGTTGACCAACAATTCCATCAATGAAATCACATTGTTTTCCTTCGTGCTGGTGAGCGGTATCATCGTGGATGACGCCATTGTGGTGGTAGAGAACATCTATCGGCATGTCCAGGAAGGAACACAGCTTAAAAAAGCGGTGATTATCGGCACCAGTGAAGTCTTTTTGCCTGTTTTGGCGGCGACTTCAACGACGGTAGCCGCTTTTCTGCCAATGCTGATAATGTCTGGTTCGACCGGTGAATTCTTTGCGCAGGTACCCAAGGCTGTCAGTTTTGCCATTGCCGCCTCCATTGTGGAATGCCTGTTTATCCTGCCGTCGCATTATCTGGACTGGCCTGGTGCGAAAAAACTGGAAAACCAATCCAAGAAACACGCATTTCATGGCAATGACCCGAAATTTCTTATTGCCCTGAAACGCTTGGTTGACGGCATACTGCAAGTGACGATGCGGCATAAATGGAAATCCATGACCGTGGTGTTCGGCGCTTTTTTGATGGCACTCGTCATGCTCGGAGTATCCGTGTCCGGCGTTATGCCCTTGCTGCGAATCAAATTTTTCCCTGATGAATACACATTGTATTATGTGTCCATGGAAGGACCGGTTGGAACCGATGTCTATACGGCCTCGGCAAAAGCCAAAGAGGTTTCGCAGGCCGTTACTGCTTTTGGTACCGGCACCACCAAGTCGTGCTCAGGGTTGGGCGGCATGGATATAAACGAGGATTATGAAAGTATCTTCGGTTCCAACAGGGCTATTGTTACTGTTGAACTGCCAACGCAGGGAGAGCAGGAATATATGGATAATCCGGAGAATGATCCGGAATTATTGCTCGATATCGTGCGTAAAAAACTCGAACCGCTGGCAACCGACGGCTGGACGTTTCGCGTTTGGCCCGAACAGGGTGGACCGCCCGCAGGCAAGGATGTGAATATACGCGTACTTGGTCCGGATCAGGATGCTGTCGCGGCTCTGGCGGATGACATAAACAGCTGGATCAAGAGTAACGGTGTGTTGGCACCACATCTTGTCGACTTCACTGCTGATTCAGGCACGGATAACCGCGTGTTTCGATTCAGTCCCATACCCAGCCTTGTTTCTGAATACGGGCTGACACCGGCTCAGGTGATTTCCCTGGCGGGTGGTATTCTTGATGGCCGGTTTGTGGGCAAGTTTCGTGCGGCGGATGAAGACATCGACCTACGCATGAAGATTGACAAGCGGTTTCTGAAACAGCCAGAAGATGCGCTCGATATTCCAATACTGGAAGACGATATGGGGCCGGTCCGAGTAGGAGATCTGGTGGAGGTGGAAAGCTACCGTGAGCCGGGCCAGCTCAATCGGTTCCAGGGGCAACGGGCCATCACTCTGACTGCCAACATCAGGGCGGGAGCTCCTGTCAGCGCGCCCAGCGTGGTTCATGATGTGAAAGCATATTATGAGACAATCCAGAGTCGATATCCCGGGGCAACATTGAGTTTTGCCGGGGAGTTCGAGTCCACAGGCCGTTCCTTCACATCGCTTATGTATGCATTTTTTATTGCAATAATGCTCATGTATACAATTCTGGCCTGTCAGTTTCAGTCGTATGTTCAGCCGGTTATCATTCTCTCGGCAGTAGCATTCGCCCTTATTGGCGTGGTTTTCGGAACATTTTTTACCCGGTCTTTGTTTACCGTGAACAGCTTCATTGCCACTGTTGGTGTCACCGGCGTTGTGGTCAATGACTCTCTGGTGCTGCTCGACTTTATCAATCGACTCTATGCTGCAGGATATAGCCGCGCAGAAGCCATTCGCGAAGGAGTCCGTATCAGACTCAGACCGATTCTCATGACCACCTTGACCACGACTTTGGGCCTGCTGCCCATGGCGCTGGGTATTCCCTTCTATTCCGTAGTCTGGGGTACTATGGCCACGACCTTTGTGACCGGATTATGTGTCGCAACCGCCTTGACCCTGATTGTCATGCCCCTTGAATGGGATCTGCTTATGCGTCGGAAGGAAAACAAGGAAAGAAAGCGGGCTGAAAAAGCCGGCGTGGTACAGCATGTGGGCGAAGTGTAGCGGTGGATATCTCTGGTTTAACACAAGCTAAAATCTAGAGATTTACGTAGTGCCCTGAAATATCGTGATGATTGGCGGTACGTGAAAAGGATGGTCCCTTGCATGGTGTTAAAATCCGGCGTGCAAGGGATCATTTTTTTGTATAATGAACATTGCGTGGTTTGGTGTATCGCACGGTTGCGCCATTGTGGCGGACAAGGTATTCTGCTGCCCGGATTATGAATCAAAAGGAGCCGAAATGACTGCGTATCCTCCCGTCACTCTGCTGGTCAGGAATGTCGAAAAATCTGCCGCGTTTTATAAGAAATCCCTTGGCTTCGATCTGGCCTGGAATGCTTTGCTCATGGGGCCGTTTGGTCAATGCCTGCGTTTGGTGGAGGCAAGGGATGCCACTGCCGGAGGGTGTGTCATTGTGACAATTGAAGTGCCGGACATTTCAAAGGCCGTGGCAGCCATTCTGGATAACGGCGGCGGTCGCGCAGAAAAGCTCATGGGCGATAAACCCCTCTATCTCGGTCTGGATGGCGAAATGATCGCGTTGACGCAGCGCGGACTGCCCGGCGCCGAGAAAGTGAAGCTCGTGGTGTATGACTTCGACGGTGTCATGACAGACAATACCGTCTCCGTGGATCAGGATGGCCGGGAATATGTTCGGGCAAATCGAAGTGACGGTCTGGGTGTCGGCATGATTCGCAAGCTCGGTCTTGAGCAGGTTATTTTGAGTACCGAGGTCAACCCTGTGGTGAAAGCCAGGGCCGACAAGATCCGCCTGGAAGCCATTCACGGTATACGTGACAAGGCCTCTGCCCTGCTTGAGTTGGCGGACAAGCGATCCATCTCTGTTGCCGAGGTGCTGTTCGTGGGTAATGATACTAATGATGCTGGAGGCATGGCTCTGGCGGGGTTCAAGGTGGCCCCTGCGGATGCACACCCTTCCATTCTTGCTCAGGCTGACTACATCACCGTAGCACGAGGAGGCGAAGGCGTGATCCGTGAACTCGCCGATGTGCTGGCTGCCGCGAGATCATAGGCATATTTAAATACTGACTTTTCAGGGTTCTTTCTGGACACGTTTGAGACTTTTGGCCTAACGTTCCATTGAATGCCGTCACGGAAGACCCTGAGACAGTTGGAGTTGCGCATGCCGGAAGCCTCGTTTGAGAATATCTGTCTATTCCATATACTGGATGGACTTCGCGAAGGGTTGTCACACTTTTCAACCCCGAGCCGTGCCGCTGTGATTTATGCCAAAAGCAAAGATTCTCCTCCCCGTGTATGCGATCCGCAAAATCTGCTGGAAGGTCACGAACCAAAGCTCAGGGATTACTACCTGTATTCCAACAAATGGCGGGAAGACCCGCCGGAAGGTCAGGAACTGGAAATCATTAATTCCGAGAAGGCCGGGCTAGACCTCTCTGGAATCATTACATTGGGTGCTCGCTCCCAGCCTATGCACTATCAAATGTGGTTCACGGAAGAACACCCGGACATGTGTTCGCTTGGTCCGACCCGGAACTGGCTGGAATATGCCGTGGAGCTGGTTTCCCAGAATTTTGAAACATGCAATGTCATGGGGTTGGATACCGCGGGATTCATGTTGCAGCATTGCGCTAATCACGCCATTCGCAACTTTATCGTGGATGAACGAAGCCGTATGGGGTGGCTGGATACCCAGATACGGGTCTATCCTTTTCTGGATGCAATAATGGGTGTGTCTGGGACCAAGGAAGAAGGCGCATGGCCCAGGGGCCGTATTGTTGTGGTTGAGCCAAGCCAGCTTGACCAGGTTCGTATGGTCTGCCGTTTCCCTCTGCATGAGCAACCGAGACTTTCAGATACCAAGCATGTGCGCAAGTTGTTGCAGGCCGTGGAGTTTTCCGGGCGCGTACTGGTTTCTGACGGCTCCACGGTGCTTGGGATCGCCATCGGCCCCATGCCGGGGGCGTACCTGGCTGCTCAGTTCAGCGGTACTCACGGATTTTTGTGGATCAAGGATGATTTGGTCTGCAGTTTTTCTGATGGTCGGTTCCATTCTTCCAACCTGATGGCCAATCTGGTCCAGCTTGAAGAGCAATTACTGGAGACTGATCTGACCATGGAGGAGCAGCATACCCTGCTTCACATCGTTTCGCATATCGTCAACAGGGTGCGTGACCGTAAGCATGGGTGCACTCTGATCGTGGATGCGGGCACTGAATTTCTCAAAACAGCGGGCCAGCACTTTGAAACACCTTTGGATCTACAGGAAAGCAGTCAGCTCAAGCTCGCCTGTTCTTTGGCGAAGCTGGATGGGGCTCTGCATATAGGTCGAGACCTGAAGCTCTACGGTTTCGGTTGCCTCATGGACGGTCTTTCTGTCCCCGGCGAGAACAGGGCGCGTGGGGCGCGATTCAACTCGGCGTTGCGATTCACTGCGGAGCATGAAAATATCGTGGTGGTCGTGGTGTCGTCAGATCGGCCTGTTTCCATCATCAAGGACGGCGTTGAGCTGACCGCTTTATGTAATTTTCAGCAGATTCGCGGTTTTACCCGCCCTCCTCTGCTGGCTGAATGGGTGATGAGCTAAGCCGATGACCGGAGTCTGGATCTCAGATCCGATATTCTGGCTTATCGCCCTGCCTGCGCTTGCCGTATCCGGCCTGCTCATGCAGATGGTCCTGTCTCTTTTCCGCTGTTGCGCTTCCTTCACGCTGCGCGGCAAGCCCATTCAACTCAAATGGTGGATGATTCCGGCTACCAGCTGTCTCTGCTGCCTTGTCTGGGGCATGGCGATTGCCTATGCCGTGTTCTTCACTCCATGAGCTTTTCAATTTGAAATAATTACTATTTTTCTTGTCACAAAAAAGTCGGATCATTTTTACATTCCGGTCACACTACTGTCACAAATCGTGTCGCTTTAACGACATCGAAGAGTAGGTTTCTCTTTCCCCGTCTGAAGTCTTCAGGCGGTTACGGAAGGAGAGACAATGAAGCTCAGTGTAAAAATGCTTATTTTTTGTTTATTCATAGGTATTCTGCCTTTAGGCGGCATGGTCGGGTACAGCCTGCATACTGCGTCCGGGAGCCTGAAGGAGCAGGCACGAAGCAAACTTGCTGCAATCAAGGAAGCCAAAATTCATGACTTGTATGCTTTGACTGAGACTTGGAACAAGGACATCACCATGTTTTCCGAGGCGCGATACGTTTACAGCGCACTGGTCCGGCTGCGGGATATTGCATTTTATGAGGCCAAGCCCGGCGAGAAGCTGGACGTCACCAATGAGGACTATGCCCACGCCCTGAACCGGGTGTCCGGCGAGTTTACCCCCTGGACCACGATTCGTGGGTATGCCGACGCCCTGATTCTGGATGACACCGGCCGTGTTGTTTTCTCCATTGCCCGTGGCCGTGAGCTGGGTGAGGATATAGCGAGGGGGCCACTGTCCAGAAGTAGGCTCCAGAAGGCCTGGAAACGCGCCCTCGCCGGAGAGACTGTCATAGTCGACTTCCACCCCTATGCTCCCTTGAAACAACTCCCCTGCGCGTTTATCGCCGCTCCTATCAGGCGCCATGGAAAGGAAATTGAAGGTGTGGCAGTCCTGCGTATTCCAATTGAAAGCGTCAATGCAGTCATGAGTGCGCGGGCCGGAATGGGGAAAACCGGCGAAGCCTATCTGGTGGGACAGGATAGGCTCATGCGTTCCGATTTGTTTTCTGGCTCGGAACAATACAGCGTGGTCGCCTCTTTTTCCGCTCCGCGCCGGGGTGTCATGAATACCGTCCCTGCCCGCAAGGGGCTGGATGGTGAGAGCGGGAGCATGGATGCAACAGACTATCGGGGCAAGGCGGTGTTGGCAGACTTCGCCCCTGTTCCTGTAGGTGATACCGTCTGGGGGCTTGTGGCCAAAATTGACGCTTCCGAAGCGTTGGAATCGGTGAAAGTCCTCGAAAATGCGGCCATGGTTGTTGGCGCTGCGTCTGCGACAGGCATTCTTTTGGTCACACTCCTTTTTCTGCGGTGCGCCCTGCTCCGTCCACTCAATGCTCTACGCGAATATGCGGGGAAAGTGTCTGAAGGCGACCTCAGTGCTATCCCTCAGGGCGTGTTCAAGGGAGAATTGAAACAGGTTCAAGAAGCGATAGAGCTGATGGTGCACAATCTGGCCGGCAAGATGCAGGAAGCGAAAGCCGCTTCCGAGTTGGCCCAATCGCGTGCAGCCGAAGCCGAGGTCGCTGTGGTGAGGGCCGAGAGAGAGCGGCAGGCTCGAACCGATGCGGCCAGAGCGCAACGCGAAGGCATGCTTCAGGCGGCAGGCATGCTTGAATCCATTGTTTCCGGAATGAAAGACGCTTCAGGAGTCGTGAACAGCGAATCTGACAGAATTCTGGAAGGAGCCAACAGTCTGAGTCGTCGGGTGGAGAGGACAGCGGTATCGATGGAGCAGTTGTCCGGGTCGATCAATGAGGTGGCAGGAAATGCCGAAAAGGCGTCCAAGGCTGCCGCAATAGCGCAAAACCGTGCCCGCGAAGGGGCTGGAGTGGTGCGTAAGACCGTCAATTCTATAGGCGACGTGCACCATATTACGGAGCAACTCAAGATTAAGGTCTCCAGCCTTGGTTCCAAGGCAGACTCCATTGACAAGGTCATGACGGTCATATCGGATATTGCAGATCAGACCAACCTGCTGGCCCTCAACGCAGCCATTGAAGCGGCGCGGGCCGGTGAAGCCGGTCGGGGGTTCGCCGTAGTGGCGGATGAGGTGCGCAAACTGGCCGAGAAAACCATGGATGCCACTCGTGAGGTCGGTGTTTCCATCACCGATATCCAGACTGATGTACGGGAAAACATACGCGGCATGGATATGGCCGCTGACAAGGTGGATTTGGCCAATGCGCTGGCAGGAGAGTCCGGCGATGCGCTAAACGAAATAATGGAGTTTTTCGAGTCCATGACACGGCAGGTAGAGGCTATTGCGGCCGCCAGCAGTCAGCAGTCCGTGGCAGGTGAGGAAATCAACAGGGCCGTTTCCGAGGTGGATGCCGTCTCGAGTGAAACCGCTCTGGCAGTGAATGGGACAGGTAGCGCCATCTTTGCGTTGACGAATCAGATCGAAACACTTTCGAAGCTTCATGGGCTGTTTTTGCTGTTGGGTGAAGGACGGGTGCAGGAAGAGGTTGCCGAATTGTCCAGAGATCCCCTGCTGTCCAGTTCTGACCGATCACGTCAGCAGGAAATTCTGAACAGGGTCGTGCATGGAAACTCGGGGCTTGAGATTGCCTGGATAACAGATTCAGCCGGTATTCAGGTGACGGAGTGTGCTCAGGCTCATGGGGTATCTGCAGGCACTGTCACGGGCTGCGTGGGAACCGACTGGTCTGATTTCGATTGGTTTCAGGAACCAATGCGAACTGGTGAAACCTATATTTCCAACATTTATCATTCAAGGGCCGTTGATGACTATTGCCTGACTGTTTCAACGCCTGTGAGAAATCCTGGTGGAGACATCGTAGGTGTTCTGGCCGTGGATGTCCGGCATGGTGCATGATCTCTACCCTGTTCTGTCAGCCAATATTCACAGGAAGTTTCTTGAACGACATGGAAGCGTCATGCGGGAATAACGCCCGGCGGGATACTGTCGAAAAAAAAAGGAGGACATGAGTATGCTTTGGCTCAATGCTGATCTTTCAGTCTCCAATGTGACAGAAATTCTCGCGCACGTTCGATGTTCCACCCGCTGTATGGCGTATGTCGCCGCGTGTGCCGTTTTTTCGATGCTATTTGTGCAGCTAGCCTGCATTTATGGTTTATAGCGTTTGAACAGGAAAAAGAGTCCCGCGCACAGTAGTATCCCAAAAAACCATCCGATCATGTTGGTGGAAATGGCGTTTTCTGGTTCGGAAACTGTTTCTGGCGGATTGACGACAGTGGCTCCTTCGGGTGGTGAAATGCCGAATCGAGCCAGAGCTTTTCCATCCAGGATCAAGCTGCCGTGCACTGGTTGCGGAAGCATTTCCTGGATGTTCTCACCCTGTAGAATCTTTTTGACCAGTCGGGCCGCATCCTGACCGACGGCATTGCCTGAAATCAGGAGTCCTCCGACAACTCCTGTTCCCATGAATGAATCATCCAGAACGAATGTCGGTGATGCTGTCCGGGATTTGAGTATGGAAGCCATGGTTTCATTGAGGACGGGGCTCCCCTGCCTGTCTTCGGAAAATCCGAGAAAAAGCGTGACCCCACGACTTGGGACACTGGACAAAACCGTACTCAAGTCGTCAAGGCGCATCCCTTCATCATCACCGGCTTCATAGCCGGGGAAGATGAGTTGCGCCTGATCCATGTACGGTTGCATGGCCTGCACTACGGCTTTCATGCGAGCCTTCCCGGTGGCTGTGCTGTCAGCAATCCCCACCACTGTCCGTGTTTCCGGGCGGAGGGTGAAAATAAGGTCCACTACTTGCTGCATGGAGTGCTCGACAGGCAGTCCCGTGCAGTTTTTATACGAAGACAGAACTTCCGGCGTCGGGCGAGGGATTGAGCAGAAAAGAACTGGTGCATCCGGAAATAAGCTTGGACCGTATTTTCTGGCAAAGGCGAAAGCGATGCGACCGTCTGTAATGACGACCTGCGGTGTCAGATGAGCTTCAAGCAACTGCTGGTAGACAGTGTCAAAGTGATCTTCATCCATGTCTTCTTGTCCGAGAAACTCCTGATGCACTTGCGCGACGGAGCCAAGCCCACTTTCCAGCCCTGAAGCAAAGCTTTTTGTCCATTCAGTGGAGCTTGATTCGGAGTGAAGAAGGATGACATCCAGAGAATCGGCACTTGTGGCGAGTGTGGGGACCAGTAGAAGGAACCCAAGAACTGTTACCAGTCTAAGCAATTAAAAAACCTCTGATATTGTTGGAAGTATAAATCGTCAGTTACCGATAGCTGCGCGAAGGAGGCGATTAAGATGAAGCGACACAAACTCTGTTTCGGCCGAAGTTCTTGGCTTTGTAGAGTGCTGAATCTGCTGCGCTGATCAGCGTACTTGAATTCCACCCGGTCTGCAATTGGGCCACGCCCACCGAGACGGTGAAGCGTAACGGGACATCTGAAAGTTTGCCATCAGTGCGCACTCTGAAATCGTAATTTTCAACATCAGCCCTTACAGCTTCCGATTTGATGGCCGCCCTGCCGAGGTCCATGTCCTTGACCACGATTACCAGTTCCTCGCCGCCGTACCTTGCCGCAAAACCATTGTATTGTAATGCGTGGGCTGAGATAATGTTTCCCAGCGCACGGAGAACATCGTCCCCGGCCTGGTGACCGTAAGTGTCGTTGACCCTTTTGAAGTGATCCACGTCGACCATCATCAGGCTCAGAGGAGTGCTGTTTTTGTCGCACTCCCTGACTGCGCCGTTTATGAAGGACTCCATGGCGCGGCGGTTATACAAGCCGGTCAGAAGCGGGTCGAAATTCGCTGTTCTTTCGAAATGGTCAGCCTTGGCACTGAGCTCCCGGGCTTCATCCTTGAATTCGGTGATGAGCTCCTGGAACATGCCTCTGACCCTGGTGAGAATCGCTGTGCTGCTTGAGCCATCCTGAATGGCATTGACGGCAGTTGCATTGAATGTATCCAGTCGTTCACTATGCCGTTTATTGACTCCCTGCATGGAGTTGATGATGTCATTCATTTCCTGCAAAAGCATGGCCGCAGATTTCTTTTCCCGCGTCAGTGCTTCTTCAAGCTCCTGCGTGCCGATATTTTGCATAATGTACATGTCGAGCATGGCAATGATGACGTCGTAGTGTTCATCAGAAAAGTCTCGCTTCAAAATTTCAGTACAAATATCCCGTTGAATCTCGGCCTTTTTGTCATCCGTATAGACACTCAGTTTTGTGAGTAGATTACGAACAAACAGAATGACAGCCATCCAGTTAGGATCATCTCCTATTCCCGCAGTTTTCAGAATATTGCTTATATTGCTGGTTTCGGCTGAACAGTGAGAGGAGATAGTCATGGTATATCCGCCATATTATACGTGGGCTGCCTGGAGAAAGAACACCTGAAAAATGGAAGTTTCTTCAGAGTAGATGCCATCGCCAATATACTCATTTGTAATGAGTAATTGTGTTGATAACATCAAATATGAAAATCCTGTCAAGAGGAAACTGCGGATGTTTTTTTTAAAGCAGGGCGGGGAGGTGTATAAATAACGGAAGGGAGGACGCAAAAATGTGCGCCAGGCCGGATTTTCCGGCTTTGTACCAGGACCAGACATTTCAAATTATACACTTTATGACGGCCTAGTGCGTTTGTTTTTGGCGCACGGTGCTCTTTCTGTGAGCTGGGCGACTCAGTTCGCCATATCTGTTTAAGAAGAAATCGGTGTCTATTTCCTCCCACCCTCCGTAGCGGTTATCAAAAAACCCTTTCACGGGAACCTCTGTCTTCACTTCATTTATACCCCCCCGAGAAAAAGGAGGCAAGAGGTTCAAGCAATTAAACTGACCGGAACAGTGCAACCTGTGGTCAGAGTTGAAGATAATAATGAATATTCTTTTCAGAGGAGTGCGCGTCACCGTTCAGAGACACAAAAAAAAGAGAAGGTGCAATTATGACAATATATTATCCGTGTAGCCAAAAGGCAAGCGCAAAATCGGACACCCCCTAAAAGAGGCGTCCGGCGCAGGACTGAGGGAGAAAAAAGTCTAATCGTCTTCAAAAGGATCGCTGATGAGATCCAGGACCTTGAGGGGGTCCAGAGCATGGATGGCAGTATCCTGACTGGACAATGCTTCACCCAGTCCGGCGAGACTGTTCTCAGCCCCCTTGGCTTCTTCGCGACCAAGGTTTTTGGCAACTATGTTCAAAGCGTCGTCCAACCCTTCGGCGGCCTTGGCTTTGAGTTCCTGAATGCGGTCTCGGACGATGTCCGTGCTGTGACCGTGACGCTGTGTTTGTTCGATAGCGGGCATGTGTGTTCCTCCTTGCAGGGTAGGACCTCTCAAGCAAAACCCGTGCGCCAAATCAAATAGTTAAGCATTAGTGTTTGTTAGATTCTAATTGGGTTGTTTGTTCGGCATTTTTTTCCGCTTTTTGCGAACAGGAACAAGCAGGAGGGTGAGTACGACGAGTACGAAAAAAAGGCCGTAGGCAACGGTGTAGGCTGTGTCGTTGAACTCGTGGAACAGGATTTTTCCGAACCAGTGGCTCACGAAGGACTCCCCTTGTCCTGCTCCGTGTTGCCCGGCTGCCCTGCGTAAGGCTCCCTCCCAGGCAGTCAAAGGACAGAATATGCCGACCAGCGACTCAAAGAGGACAACTCCCATGAGCCCGGCGTGGGAATAGCGAAACCATGGGTTGTGGATGAATTGCCAACCCAGCATACGCCCAATCCAGATAACCGGGAGCCCCAGTGCCAGGTAACCGGCTATGGTGAAATGAATCACCAGAACGATGTCGGCCAGCAACAGGATTTGACTGTCCGTCATCAGTCGGAGTCCTTCTCGAGAGATGACAGGTAACGGTTCAAAACTTCAGGGTAGACCTTGCCTGAGAAGAGAAAGCCGGAGTTATGATCTCCTGACAGCTCCAGAAACGACTTCGGCCCATGATAGTCCTGATAGAGTTTGTGACCTAGGGCGAAGGGCACGATGTCGTCGTCAGGGCTGTGCAGAAAGAGGCTGGGCAGCTGAATACGGGCGAGATTGGCGGTGCTGTCATAATTGTACTGTGCCAGAAATTTCACCGGGAGCCACGGGTACATGTATGCCCCCATGTCTGGGACGGAAGTGAAGGTTGATTCCATGATGAGTCCGGCGGGTGGTGTTGTGGTGTCTGCTAATTCTGCGGCAAGGCCTGCGGTCACGGCTCCGCCAAGACTTCTGCCGAAGAGGATGATGGAGTCGGGAGCAACTCCCTGCTCCTGCACAAGCCAGTCCCAGGCTGCCCGGGCATCGGCTTGGGTTGCGGCTTCACCGGGAACCCCCTGGCTTTTACCGTAACCCGAATAATCGTAGACAAGCACGTTGAGTCCCAGATCGTGAAAAATACGTAAGCTATCGAGTCGATGAGATATATTCCCCCCGTTTCCATGGGAAAAAAGCAGGGTGAAACGCGGGGCACCATGAGGCAGCCACCACCCGTGAATGCGTGTTCCGAGTCGGTTGGTTATCCAAATATCAGTGTGAGTCAGGCCGATATCACCGGGTGAAGCTGTCATTTCCTTTTTTGGATAATAGAGCATCTTCTGTTGGGAGAAGTACATCCGTACAATGACTGCGGCATAACAAAGGCCGAGAAAGGCAAGAATTTTTAACGCTGTCCACATGGTGGCAGTATACACGGACACACAGGTTTTGTGGACCCTTTCCATTTGTCCCGGCTTGAATTACTCTGCGACGATGAAAATCGCAGGTATTATACTGGCCGGAGGGCTTGGCACCCGCATGGGGCATGTAAAAAAGGCATTCATGGAAATTGGCGGTAAAACCATTCTTGACCGGTTGCTTTCGGTCTATCGCCCGTTATTTTCTGAAATACTGATTTCAGCTCGCGCCCGTGAGGATTTCGTGCAGTACGGACTAGCTGTTGCCGAGGATCGGTTTGAAGCCCGAAGTTCTCTGACGGGCATTCATGCCGGGCTGCACGCCATGCAGGCGGATTACGGGTTCTTTGCGGCCTGTGACGCCCCGTTTGTTCAAGCCGGGTTGATCGAGCGACTTCTTGCGGAAGTCACTCCCGACGCTGATGTCATTATCCCTTTGAAGGAAGATGGCTATAGGGAACCGCTGTGTGCCGTTTATTCCAAACGATGTCTGCCATATATCGAAGCTCAGCTTAAAAACGAAAACTACCGGATTATTGACTTCTTCGATCAAGTGAACGTCAAAGAAATCCCTCTTGCCCGACTCAGAGAAGGCGACCCCGATCAGGTCTCATTTTTCAACGTCAACAGTCCGGATGATCTCCGCCAAGCGAACACCCTCGCCAAGGAACTTGCCCTTTAAAAACGCAATTTTGAAGAAGAGAAGGGGGTGAAGACTTTTAAAAAGTCATCCCCACTGCTCGAACTGGCGAACCTTCACCGTCCTTGAGCCGGAGCGGCAGACAGCAAAAAATGAATCCCTCACTCGGCAGTTCTCCGATATTGGTCAGGTTCTCGACAATAATGAGTCCGTGGTCCAGCAATGCGATGTGTGCCGGAAGAGTCTGTGAATGGACTGGATCTGGCGAGGGCGTATCCATGCCGACTCCCTTGAGCCCGAGTCCTCCGAGAAACCGTGCGGCCGTTTCTGACAGGGCAGGGAAATCAGCGTAATAACGGTCTGTTTTCCAGTGAATATCCCAGCCGGTACGTAAAAGAACGAAATCTAATCCGTTTGTGTCCGACAGGTCGGTCAGGTCGGTCGGTTCAATGAATGGTTTGTTGATTCCGGTCAGGTCCACCACCGCACCCCACCCGGTGAAATTGTCTGGTCCCAGGCAGTCGAGGCCGGGAGCGTCTGCGAAAAGATGTGCCGCCGTGTCGAGGTGGGTCCCCGTGTGTGAGCTCATTGTCAGTATTGTCTGGGCAAATCCGTCCCTGTTCACGAAATGCGTGCGTCGCAGGTTGGCTGACTCGTCGCCGGGGTAAACCGGCATGCCGGTATGGATGATGTGGCTCAGGTCGATGACGTGCATGGGGGTCCTCATCAGATGCTATAGATGTTCATATTCGGCCGTTTGGTCAAACGCATGTCGGTTTTGACATGGTTTCGTATGACGTTTCGTATGTCGTCCATGTTCTTTGCGCCTAGAAATTTGGATTGCAGGCTGTGGCCATAGGTGAAGTTGGCCGCAAAATAGATAGTGAAAAGTTTGAACCGTTTAAGGGCACGGACAGGCTCGAAATACTGGTCCAGAGTATCGGCCAGTTGGAAGGCATAGTCGCGGAAACACGTTTCTGTCGGGGTGTAACCCGTAGTCCATTCGGCAAAAAGCCATGGTCTGGCAATGGCCATGCGGCCTACGGAAACGCCTGCGCATCCCGTGGTTTCGAGCATATTCAGACAGTCTTCGGGAGTGACGATGTCTCCGTTGCCAAAGACAGGGATGGACACCGCTTCGGTAATGGCTCGTATGTGGTCGATTATGGGTGGTTTGGTGCGTTTATCCGGTGCCACACGGGGATGAAAGACAAGGCAGTCGACACCTTCGGCCTCAAACTGACGGGCAAGCTTCACGGCAGGGCCAACGTCCGGCGTCCAGCCTGTGCGAAATTTGACGAACACGGGAATGGAAACGGCTTTGCGCACACTTTTCACGGCAGCCAGCGCCGCGTCCGGATTTTTGAGCAGGGCCGCGCCGGCATTGCGTTTGACGATTCCCGACACGGAACACCCCATGTTGATGTCTACACCGAAAAAGCCTTCGTCTTCGATGCGCCGGGCCGCAGGAGCCATTTCTTCTGGGGTGGCTCCGAATATCTGACAGACCAGATGGCCTAATTCTTCTTCTCGCCAGCGAAACATGGGCGAAACGGAGGGCTTTTCCGTGGGCACACCCTTTGCGCTGCACATTTCGGTGAATGTCAGGCCGCAGCCGCCATAGCTGTTGAGTACCTCGCGGTATGCCACATGTCCCAGACCAGCCATGGGCGCGAGCCAGAGTCGATTGGCAACAGTCTTTCCGCTAATGGAGAGCGGACGGTTCAGGAGGTCGGTCAGTGTTTTTTTGGTGGTTTCGTCCATCGTTTTCATGCCCACCGGATTCGCCCTGTTTTGAAAAATTGTCAATCTGAATGGCCGGAGCAATCGTGTGTATCACGGCTGAGACGTTCTGTCGCGGAAAGATGGGCGGGAAAAGGACGGGAAGGTGAAACGGCTTCGGGATTAGATCATGTCCGCGCCGCTCAGAATGGCAACGAATCGCTTGAAAACCCGCATATCCACGCTTTCTCGCATTTCGTTTCTAATGAGTGAAAGTGCCTCATACGGCTGCATGGCTTCGGCGTATGGTCGATTAGAGGTCAGAGCGTCATAGATGTCGGCCAGAGTGATGATACGTACAGGCATGGGGATATTATCCCCTTTGATCCCGGCGGGGTATCCTTTCCCATCCATGGTTTCGTGGTGAAAAAGAATACAGTTGATGGTGTTTTGCGTCATGGGCAGGTGAGCGCACATGGAAACGCCGTGGACCGGGTGTTCCTTGATGATTTCACGTTCGGCCTGAGTCAGAGGGCCGCGCTTATTGAGTATGCGCTTGGGGATCTTTGCCTTGCCGACATCGTGCAGGAGTGCTCCCAGGCCGTATTCAAAAACTTCGTGATCATCCATGTCGTAATTCTGGAACAGGGCAACGGAATAGATGAAGACCTGCATACAGTGCGTGTAGGTCTTGTAGTCGTGTGAAATGAATGGGGCTACTGAAGAGAGTGAATTGTCCGCAGCAAGGAATGTTATGGAATTTTTGACGACATCGGCGATGCGGTCAAAGTGTCTGGCTCGGAGTGCGCTCGGGAGTTTGCGGTCGAAGACGTTTTGCATGACCACGTTGGCGGCTTCGTAAAAAACCTTGGTCCGGGCCTCGATAGGCAGTTTTTCGTCTTGTAGGATTTTCCCCAGGTTATGTTCTATGTATTTTTCATACTGAGGCTTTTCAACACCTTGGATATATATTTCCTTGATGCCTTTGATTTGTAGAATCTGTCGATGGCGGGCGGTGAATTTTTGGCCGGATGCAGTGTAAAGTATAAAGTCCCCACCCTGCCAGAGGTAGACGGAAAATTCCCCTAACGCTTCCGGGAATATCATGACCGGAGGAACGGGAAAGTAGGATACCGGCCGAGCGGCACGAGATGTTGTACCCATTTCCTTTTTTCATATAATAAGAAAAAAAGAAATGCTAGGGAAAATCGAGAGAATGTCTATACAATTGACATATCGAATGGTGAATTAAAAAGAAGAGATGGTATTCAATTCGCGGCAGCGATTACGCCTGAAAGAGCCGACCGAGAACCTGTTCAACCTCGTTGAGGTCAATGGGCTTTGCAATGTAATCCGTCATCCCGCTGTTAAGGAATATTTCTCTGTCGCCGACCATTGCATGGGCCGTCATCGCGATAATCGGAATATATGGGTTCAGGCCCGATCCGGGTTGAGCTTTGCGTATGATTTCAGTGGCCTGAACACCGTCCATGTCAGGCATTTGAATGTCCATGAATACGGCATCGAAGCTCCGCTCCTTCAGCCTGTCGATGGCTTCCTGGCCGTTGCAGGCTGTCTCTGACATATGGCCCAGTTTGCCGAGCATCTGGGTCGTCATGTATCTGTTGATCCTGTTGTCTTCCACCACGAGAAAGGCGAGACCGTTCTTCAGGGATTTGGCTGCCTTTCGAATTGTGCGATCAGATATGATGTTTCCAGATTCGATCAGCAGGTTGAGTGTCAGGTGGATGGCTGTCCCCTTGCCGTGCGTACTGTCTACAGTCAGTTGTCCGTCCAGCAGAGTGACCAGTCGTTTGACAATGCCGAGCCCGAGACCTGTCCCCTGATGTCGGCGGACGAATGAACCGTCAACCTGAGTGAACGGTTCGAAAATACTGTCGAGCATGTGATGCGGAATGCCTATGCCGGTATCTTCGACAGAAAAAAGGAGGGAGGCGGTTCGGGTCTTTTCATCCGTGCTCAGGTTTTGAACATGGACTTCAACTGTCCCCTCATTCGTGAATTTGATACCGTTTCCTATCAGATTGAAAAGAATTTGCTTCAGGCGGCTTTTCCCGCCGATAACCATGGACGGGACATTCGGGTCGATGTGTGAAACCAGATTCAACCCTTTGTTTGCCGCCTGCGGTTTGAAGGGAGACAGCACGTCTTGAATCAGTCCTTCGACCGAGAAAGGTTCCGTCAGGACTTCCATCTTGCCTGCTTCGATCTTGGAAAAGTCGAGGATATCGTTGATGATAGAAAGCAGACTCCTGCCAGATGTAATAGCTGTCTCTACGTAATCAGTCTGTTCTTCCGTCAAGTCCGTTCGCTGGGCCAGTTGCAACATACCGAGGACACCGTTCAGGGGAGTGCGTATTTCGTGGCTCATATTTGCCAGAAATTCGCTTTTTGACTGGTTGGCTGTCTCGGCCTGTTCCTTGGCGAGCTTGAGGTCCTGTTCGAATTCCTTGCGTTCAATGGCAAGAGCTATCTGTTCGGATACAGATGTCAGCATATCTACGTCCCAGCCGGAAAACTGGCGAGGATTGGTATATGACTGGACTGCCATAACGCCGACAACTTCTCCTTTGATCTTCAACGGCACTCCGAGCCACGCCTGAGCACAACTGCCGATCATGCTGTTTTCATCAGCATTTTTTATGCGCAGGAAGTCCGTGCGGTCCAGGTAGATAGCATCGCGTGTCGCCGCATTGCGTCCAGATGGTCCTTTTTTGCTGACCAGCATGGGCTTTCCGCTTCTGATGACCTCCACGCTCAGACTGGTGATGTTCGTGTCGTTTATGTCGAAAATCTTGCCCATGAAATCATCCATTTCATCTTCGAAATAGGTGAATTTTAAATGGGATCGATCTGCATTCAAAAGGCCGATGAAGAAGTTCTTTGCGGCGATGTGTTCATTGAGGATGGCGTGAATCCGCCGATACAGTTCGTCGAGATCGGATGTGGTACTGACCGTGTTGGATATGCGGTAAAGCAGGTGGGTGATCGCTTCTGAATACCGACGCTTGGTGACGTCCACGATGGTCCAGCTGATGCCCTGGTCGAGGTTGTCTCTGTCCACTGCTTTGATAAACAGGGTAACTCGTAAAATGATGCCGTCCGGGCGGACAAACTGATGTTCAGCAAGATATTCGCCTTCAGTGATGAGAGCGGCCTGAATCCGTCGCCGGAAACTTTGGTATTGTCGCCTTGACCGGAACAGTCGTGAACCGTCGGTGTGGAGCAGGTCGTTTCTCTGGACTCCAAGGATGTCTTCAGCCCGTTCATTGATGCGCTGGATTGTGCCGTTGCGGAACATCCCCATGCCAACAAGAGAGTTTTGCTGGATGACCTGCATCTCTCCAAGAGCCAATCTGAGCCTGTTCTCCGACTGTTTGAGTTCAGTGATATCAATCATGGACGCGATGGATTGGGTGCCTTCATCCAGCATATCCACCTGAATGTGTATGTGGCGAATTTTCCCGGAAGCCTTGATAAAGCGAAATTCATAGGAAGAGGGAGCTATACCGTTGGGCATACGGCGAGCCTTGTGGTGCGCCATGACTCTTCCCAGATCTTCCTGAGCGACGATCTGGGTTAGGGACAACACGCCTTCAATGTCTTTCAGGTCGCGTCCATAAAGTTCGGCAAACTGTCTGTTGGCCTTGGAAATGATCATATCTTCGTCCACGATGACCGTGGCCGTGCCCGTGGCTTCGAAAACTTGACGATATCGTTGGTCGCTTTTTTCTTTGGCCTGCTTTGCTTCTATATGTCTGGTGATATCCGTGGCGACGCCAACGATCCCGTATGGTTCCCCGTCAGCGTCGTGCAGCAAGGCCTTGCGGATCAGCGTGTGACGTGTCTTGCCTTTGATGGGGATGGACATTTCGTATTCCTGGCACGCCCTCTGTGCAAGGAGTTCCTTGTCTTTATGGATGAAGACGGCAGATTCTTTTTCCGGCCTGATGTCTTCAATGCGTTTGCCGATGATGGCTTCTCTTGGTAGCCCGACATAATCAATGAAGGCCTGATTGCAACCTGCATACCTGCCATCGAGGTCTTTGTAGAAAATCTGGTTTGGAACAGCGTCAATAACAGCTTGCAAGGGCAGATGCTGCCAATGGGAAGCAAAGTCATCAAGATGGCTGACAGCCATTTCTCGGTGTATTGGTGATTGGGTCAGGATACGTTCCAATTCATCCAGAGCCGTATCGTCTTTGACGACGTATTCCCATGCCCCGTTGCGGATAGCGTTGATCACGTCTCGCGGTTTGCCGTTGCGGGATACAATAATGATCGGGACGGCTCCCGGCAGCCGTGTCAGTTCGATCAGAGCATCGTGTCCCCCAGCGTCCGGGAGGTTTGGGTCAAGCAGGATAATATCGGGTTGCCGTGTGCAGAATTGATCCTTGCCGGAGCAGAGGTCTGTCGCTTCCATGAGGGGATAACCGGAAGCGTGAAAGTGGGCGGTGACCAGAGATCTGAAGTCCGGAAGCATCGATAATCAGTAAACTGGGCAAACTCACACGGCGGTCCTTTCTCTGGATGTGATGTCTGGTCTGCTTCGCAGACAGGATCAGGCTGTTTTCAATACCACGGGTTTTGTTGATCTGTCCATGTCCCCTTGTGTCAACGCCTTGAACACGCTAGTGTCGCATGAGTCGATTTTATCAGGAGATACTCAATGAAACTCATTTTTCTTTCGGTCCTATGTTCCATAGTCATGCTCATAACGCCTGCCCGGGCAATGGATACATTGTTGTTTGTCGCGGATAAGGATTTTGCGCCCTATTCGATGCTGGTCGAAGGGGAGCCCGCCGGTATCGACGTTGATGTATTGACTGAGGTGGCGCGCCGGGCCGGTATTGACCTCAAGATTGCATTCAAGTCGTGGGAGACAGTCGTTTCAATGGTGAAAAATGGCGAATGTGACGGAGCGACATCATTCTTCAAAACTCCTGATCGCGAACAATATGCCATGTTCATGGACGCTGTTCCGATTCATGTGAGCGATTACGTGATCTTTACCAAGGTCGGCGGCAAATTCCCTTTTCGGACTTACGAAGACCTGCGGGGTAAAATCCTTGGCAAGGTATCAGGCATGTCTCTGGGAGATGAATTTGATGCGGCTCGGACTGACGGCATCATGGACATTAAGGAATATCAGGATGTATCTGGCGCAGTGAACGGTCTTTTGGAGGGAGAGATCGACGGATTTGTTGGGAATATGGATGTGACCTACAACACATTGAAGCCCATGGGGATGACCAGCTCCATCGTGTATCTGCCCAAGAAGGTTATTGATGACAAACCCTCGTATGCTGTATTTTCCCGGGCTTCCGGTCTCAAGGAGAAAGATCTGATCATACGGAAGTTCGAGCATATCCTGACGCAGATGCGCGAAGACGGGACATACAACACTATCGCCAAACGGTATTTATTTAGATTTTAGCTGATCCGATCACTGAAGGCCCGACACGTTCGGGCCTTTTTATTTTCTGGAGTCGGCAATGGGAAGGGTGAATATGAATTTGCTCCCCTTGTCCGGATGGCTTTCAGCCCAGATATGTCCACGGTGACCATTGATGATGTGTCGGCAGATGGACAATCCGAGTCCCGTTCCTCTCGGCCTATCCGATGATCCTTCTTGCACCTGTGTGAATTTTTCAAAAATGGTGTCCAATGTGGATTGGGGCATTCCTATGCCGGTGTCGGTGATGCTGATGCGTACATTGTTATCCAGCCGCCGAGCGCGACACGTGAGACTTCCTCTTGGGGTGAATTTCACTCCGTTGGAAATGAGGTTCACCATCACCTGAATAAGCCGGTCAAGATCTCCATTGACCGTCGGGAGGTTTGGCTCCAATTCGAGCAAAAGAGCCAGATTGCTCTCTTTGAACAGGCTGGCTGTAGCCTCTACTGATCGGTGAATGAACTCCTGCGGGTTTATCGGAGCGAAGTTGAATTCCACCTTGTTCGCTTCCAGCTTGGCCAGGTCGAGAACATCATTGATAAGGGCGGTTAGTCGGTTGCCTTCAGAGGTGATGATATCGAGATTCCTTTTAACCCGTTCCATTTCCTTGTGAACATGGGGGGGGGCGTCTGGAGTAACGAATGGAAAGATCTTGTTTACCAATTTTTTGCGGTTGATCTTGGCAAATCCGAGTATCGATGTCAGCGGTGTGCGCAGTTCGTGTGAAACAATGGCCAGGAATTCGGATTTTGCCTGGTTGGCCCGGTTCAGCTCCCGAGTTCGCTCGCGGACTCGTATTTCCAATTGTGCATGGCTTTTCTTGAGTCTTTCCTCATTGATTTTGCGTTCACTGATGTCTCTTGCCACGATGATGGCACGCCGACTGCCTTGAAACGTGACAAGCTGGATGGTCAGCTCGACAGGGACTGGCGGCTTGTCAGGAGATTCAGGCTGGCTGAAGCTGGTTTCCAGAGAGAGCGTTTTCGTTTCGTTATGGAAAAGGTTGGCGGCGTAGCGCTGGATATGCTCGGGCAGGACTGATTTGAAACTTTTCCCGACCAGCATTTCCGCATCGCAGCCCAGCATGGTTGCTGTGGATCCGGAAATATCGAGGGTAATGCCGGTATCAGCATCCACTACGAAAATGGCATCGTTGACCCTGTCGAGCAAAGCACGGAATTGCTCCAACTCATCAAGTCTGTTCTTGAGCTCCGGATAGTAGCTTTTGCTGATGGACCGTTTGCCGAGTCCGATGAGTTTTTCGCGCTCATTGACCGGGTCCGGTTTTTCGTCAGCAGGATTCCTTGAGGATTTCCATGATTTCATTGGCAGTGGGGTGTTTCGGGTTAGTCAGCATGCAGGCATCGGCAAGAGCATTTCCTGCTAAAAGTGGCAAGTCGTCGGTCGACATGCCGAGTTCGCAGAGATTATCGGACACTCCCACGTCCTTTTTGAGATTTCTGAACACTTCCAACGTGTTGCCTTTGATCTCGTCACGTGTGGCATTCGCCGGATAATGCGCACCCAGAGTTTTACCGAGTTTTATATATTTGTCCGAAGCGGCGTCAAAGTTGTACGCCACAACATGATCCAGCAAAATGGCGTTGCACAGCCCATGCGGGAGATCAAGCAGGCCTCCGAGGCTGTGTGCAATGGCGTGGACGGCCCCGAGTATTGCATTTGAAAATGCCAGGCCTGCATAGGTCGAGGCAAGCATCATCCCTGTTCTCGCATCCAGATTGTTCGGCTCTCTTACAGCTGTCAAGAGATGGTTTTTGACCAGTCGGACCGCTTCCAGGGCGTTCAGGTCGGTGAAGGCAGAGGACGCATTTGAAACATAGGCCTCGGTGGCATGCGTCAAGACATCCAGCCCGGTGTGAGCCGTCAGTTTTTCATCCATGGTGACGGTCAGTAGCGGGTCAATAAGTGCAACGTCAGGGACCATGGTTTTGGAGACAATGGCGATTTTTACTTTCCGTTCGGTAGCATTTATGATGCAGAATTGAGAAATATCCGCTGCGGACCCGGCTGTCGTGGGAATACAAATGAGCGGCGGACCGGGCCGTTCTACGTTGTCCACCCCTTCGAAATCGAGCACATGGCGGTCATTGGTGCAAACGATACCGATGGCCTTGGCGCAATCCATGGGTGACCCGCCTCCTACGGCCACAATGGCATCACAACCGTTTTTAAGAAATATCTCGGCTCCGGTCATGACCTCACTGTCTCTGGGATTTGGTGTGACGCCTGAATACAGGACGCTTGATACGCCTTCACTTGTGAGGCTGTCGATGACCCGACCGGAAACACCAAGTGCATCAAGGTGCGGTCCGGTGACCACCAGGGGCTTTTTTATAGAAAGATTGGCTGCGTACTGTCCCGCCAAAGAAGCTGCCCCAGCTCCGAAAATAAATTCGGGAGCGACGAATTTTCTTAATTTTGAATAATCGTCTTCAACCATGAAAGTCTCTCTTGTGAAGGGGGTGAATCTGTTGCAGTCAGGGTGCAGGGCTCTCCATTGGTTGTCTTAACATACTGATAAAAATAAACCCTTTTAAATACTATACCACTCTACGCGTGATCGTCCATGATTTTTATGAGATGGGCTATTTCTTTTAAAAAAATGTCCAGATGTTCAACCTGAGCATTTTTGTCCCGACATGCTCTTTCCAACCGGGCGGCAGTGCTGGCTGCACGGTTGGCACCAATAGAGGTGCAGATTGATTTGATGGTGTGGACCACCGTCTGTGCGTTATCTGGGTCCTGTGCATCAAGAACCTGTTTGAGTTCTTCGGTTCTGGTCGTTAGCTCTGTTCGTGCGGCGGAGAGAAAGTCCGTAAAGGTCTTTTTGTCCACTCCGAGATATTCCATAGCTTTTTCCGGGTTCCACGCTTCATTGGGGTCGGTTGTCCCGACATGTGGTGAAACAGCTTTTACGTCTTCTACTTTTTTTTGGGCAACCGGGGTCGAGCTGCCTATCAGTCGGTTGATAATTGCGGCCAGTTCAGTGAAATCAACGGGTTTGGAAATATAGTCGTCCATACCTGCATCAAGGCTTTTGTCTCTGAATTCCTTGAGGGCGTGCGCCGTGACACCGATGATGGGGATGCTCGGATCGGGTATAGGCCCACCGGGAACGGCTGCGCGGATGGCCTTGGTTGTGGATATGCCGTCGAGTACGGGCATTTCGATATCCATGAGGATAAGGTCGAATGACTCCCTTTTGAGAAGGTCGAGCACTTCCAGTCCGGTCCCGGCCACAGCATAGGAGTAGCCAAGGTCTTCCAGTTTGAGGGTGGTGACCATGACATTGACGTCATTGTCTTCAGCTACCAAGACCCTGATGGGCCGGAGCGGTGCTTCGGGGAGGGGACGTTCAGTGGTAGCCGGTGTCGGGCAGGAAACACCCGGTTCAAACCAGACCGTGAAGGAGAAAACGCTTCCCTGGCCGACTGTCGACTCCACTCGTATTTCACCGCCCATGAGGGAGATGAGCTGATTGCAGATAGCCAGGCCGAGGCCGGTTCCGCCAAAGGCTCGGGTTGTCTGGGAAAAGCTCTGGAAAACCGAGTCCATGAATTCCCGGGGGATACCTATGCCGGTGTCTTCCACTTCAAAGGTGACACCGACGGTACTGGACGATCCTTCTTGTGTCGCAGACTCCGTTGCCGGGAGTACCCGAATGGTGACCGAGCCCCGGTGGGTAAATTTGATGGCGTTGCCGACCAGATTGACCAGAATCTGACGCAGAGACAACGGGTCGCCTTTGACGCAAGGACGAATGGAATCGTCAACTTGGAGGTTCAGAGTCAGCCCTTTTTGCTGGGCCTGCATTTTGAACCCCTTGATGGTGGTTTGGACATGGAAAAACAGGTCGAAGTCCACATGGTCGAGTTCCAGTTTCTGCGCCTCGATCTTGGACAGATCCAGAATGTCGTTGATGATGGAAAGAAGATGCTTTGCCGAATCCTGCACTGTTCTGAGATAATCACGCTGTTCTTCATTGAGGTCGGTCTGGAGGGTGATGTCGGTCATGCCCACGATAGCGTTCATGGGGGTTCTGATCTCATGACTCATGGCTGCCAGAAATTCTGATTTTGCTCTGTTGGCGGCTTCGGCATCCTCCCTGGCGCGCATCAGCTCTTCTTGTGCGTTACGGGTCTGGGTGATGTCGTCCCATGCCCAGATGACGCCCTTGCCGAGATTTTCCGGGTCAACGGCCTTGGCATACATACGGCACCAGACCGGGGCTCCGTTTTTGTTGATGAATGCCCGTTCAGTATTGAAGACGCCGCTGCTTTTGAGGGCGCTCTGTGCTTCCTCGGTGAATTTTCTCTTCATCTCTTCGTTTTCAAAGAGGGGCGTGAGGTTCATCGAGAGCATTGACTCTTGCGTGTGTCCAAAAATTTCTGCCCCCCGCCGATTGATGGTGGCGAGCCTGGGGCCATTGGACATGGCGATACCCATGAGCGAATTTTCAAAAATCGCTTCGAATTTGAAAAGGGATTGACGGATACTGTTTTCTGATTCCTTGCGAACCGAGATGTCTCTGACGTTTGCGAGGATGGCATCCTGTCCTCGAAACACGATATGGTTGAGATACACTTCTACATCAAATTCGTGATCGTCACTGATTCGTTTGGCCTGCCATTCAAAATTTTGCGGTTTGCCGTTAATAGCGTCACGCCAGATGGCTGACAGCCGATAGGCCGGATTGTTTCGGCTTGAGAGATCTTTTGCGATGGAAATATTCGTAGGGAGTTCGCCTTTGACCCCGTACATGTCGAGCATTCGCTGATTTGCCTCAAGGATATGCCCATTTTCATCATGGATAAAAATAGCGTCCTGAGCGGAATCAAAGACCGTACGCAGAGCCTTTTCCGAATCCTCCATTTTACTGGTTCGTATCCGGACTCTTTCTTCAAGGGTTTTGTGTGCCCGTCGCAGGTCTTTTTCAGCCTGGCGTCGTCGGGTAATGTTAACGATGAGCATCAGAATAATGAAACTTTGCAGGATAGCGAGTCCTGTTCCCAGCCAGATGAATTCGGCGTGTGCCGAATAAAATGACGAAGGTCGATTGATGACATCACTTCCCTCAGGCAGTTCTTCCAGATCAATGCCGAACCGTTTCATCTGCGTGTAATCGAACATGGGAGTGAACGTGTCGTCATGAATGACAGGAATATCGGTGGGTTTGCGTCCTGCCAGGACATGCAGGGCAATCTGGGCCATGGCCTGTCCCTGATCGTACCCGTTGGAGAGGCCTCCTCCTACAATGCCGTGCCCGAGATCAGAGTCGAACAATCCGTAGACGGGAATATCGGCGTGTTTGGAAATGGCCTGAATGGCTTCGCCTGTATCAAAAAACTGTCCTTCGCTGTCTCTATTGAAAACGCCAAGCAGAATGAGTCCGTTACGGGGCAGAGTTTCCACCTGGGCAAGGATCTCGGCAAGCGTCAGACTGTCTGAGTACTGGACTTTTATGTGGGGTGAGAACTCTTTGAGCTGTGTTTTGATTGCTGCGGCTATGGCTTGCCCGGAAGGCGTGTGGTCATTGATAACATAGATTGATTCTGTGGATGGGTGAAGTTTGAGTGCCCACCAGAGCGTGTCCTTGGCGTCAATGGATTCGGAGACACCTGTGAAAAGGGGGTGTCCGGCAATCAACTCGGGTCGGAAGGAATTGACTCCGCAAAAGACCACCGGGACGTTCGGGAACAAAACCGACTGATACTTTCGTAAAAAATCAAACGCATTGTTGTCTGTCGCAAAAATTAGGTCCAGTTTAATGCCGCGATATTTGTGTTTGAACACGTCTCGAAGCTGTTGCGCGTATTTTTCATTGTATACCACCCGTTTGGTGTCCATGTTTTCCATGTGCAAAAGAATGCCGGTTTCACGGGGACGGAGAACATCGGTCAGTCCGCGGAAAATTTCTTCGTTCCAGATGAAATTGTGGTGATAGGAGTTGAGCAGAAGAATTTGCTTCTTGCCGCTGGACCATGCCGTCGCGGGGAGTGTTAAGCAGACCATGAAGAGTGCTGCAATCAGCATAATGCGTGTCATATGTGGGCGAAGGCAGCGTGGCATGGTGTCCCCGGGGTTGGTTTCTGATTGAATTCCATTAACAAAAGGGCACGGAATAATAAAGCCTGTCGCGTTCAAACGGCATGCCTTGTCTTTCGTCTATGGGACTGTCGACCAATCGGATCAGGTCAAGCGACTGGACGCATTTCATGCCTTTGCCGTGGTTTGAGGTGGATACAGGTTTACGCAATGCCAAGGCGCGTATTGTAAATACGGTTGGTGAGTTTAACGAGTCCAAGGTCCTTACTACGGGAATGGCTCCTCTGGATTCCTACAAGGTCGAGGGCAGGACAAGTTTCTATGGCTCCAAGCAGGTGTACCGTTGTCAGATTGCGTTGCAACTCGTTTTCTCTTTTTAAATAAGTGTATAAATGAACGGTCGATTTCAGGTTTTTCCGGTTGGAATCTAGTCCCTGCGCAAGAATAGCCAACAGAAGAGTGATTATAATACCGAGAAAGATTCTATTTATGCCATGCTTCTTGATAGTTTGCGATGTCTTCTTCTACCACTCCCCGCTTGTCATGGGAACAAGGCTGGACACACTCGGACGGGACTTTTTTGGTTTTTTGTTCTCTTTTTTGACTCAAGTCATACTTTCGCAATCTTGTTTCGCTTAAATATCAGATCACCAAACGGAAAATTTCCAAAATATTAAGGAGTGAAACCATGTTTTGTTATCAGTGTGAACAGACTGCCAAAGGCGGCTGCACCAAAATCGGCGTGTGTGGCAAAACCGACAATACCGCATCTCTTCAGGACCTTCTTCTCTACCTGACCAAAGGACTTTCCCAAGTGGCCTGTGCCGCCCGTGAAGCTGGAATTGAAGACGCCACAGTCAATCGATTTACTGTGGAAGCCGTGTTTTCCACTCTGACCAACGTCAACTTTGATGACGATCGTTTCGTCAAGCTCATCAGGCAGTGTGTCTCTCTGCGCGATGCATTGAAAGAAAAGGTTTCTGGTGTCTCTTTCGACGGCCCTGCTGTGTTCGTTCCTGCTTCCGACATTGCGAGTCTGGTTGCTCAGGGTAAAGAGCATGGCGTTGAAAACGACCCCGAACCCAATGCTGACCTTAAATCTCTCAAGCAGACGCTTGTCTACGGCCTCAAAGGGGTGGCTGCCTATGCAGATCACGCTGCTATTCTTGGTCATGAAGACAACGAGCTCTACGCCAAGATTCAGGGTCTGCTCGTCGCAACCCTGTCTACAGAATTGACTCTGGAACAGTGTGTTGAAGCCGCTCTGGAGTGTGGACGCATCAACATCCGCGCCATGGAGCTTCTGGACGCAGCAAATACGTCGACCTACGGTCACCCGGAACCCACCGAGGTCAAGCTCGGTGCCACTGCCGGCAAGGCCATCCTCGTTTCCGGGCATGACCTGAAAGACCTGGATACCCTGCTCAGGCAGACCGAAGGCAAGGGCATCAATATCTACACCCATGGCGAGATGCTGCCCTGTCATGGATACCCGGAGCTGAAGAAATACCCTCATTTCGCAGGTCACTACGGGACCGCATGGCAGAACCAGAAAAAAGAGTTCGCCGAATTTCCCGGTGCCATTTTGATGACCACCAACTGCATTCAGGACCCCAAGAACTACATTGACGCCATTTTTACGACCGGCCTTGTCGGCTGGCCCGGTGCAGTTCACGTTTCCAATGACGACTTCACTCCGGTTATCGAGAAAGCCCTGGCAATGCCCGGCTTCCCTGAAGATACCGACAAGGGTACCGTCATGGTCGGCTTCGCCCGTAATGCTGTCATGTCTGTTGCCGGAACCGTTATTGACGCGGTCAAGGCCGGTGATATCCGCCACTTCTTCCTTGTTGGTGGTTGTGATGGCGCCAAGCCCGGCCGTAACTATTACACCGAATTTGTCGAAAAAGCCCCGAAGGATACCATTATCCTGACTCTGGCTTGCGGCAAGTTCCGCTTCTTCGACAAGAAGCTCGGTGATATCGGTGGCATCCCTCGCTTGCTTGATGTCGGTCAGTGCAACGATGCGTACTCCGCAGTCAAGATTGCCATGGCTCTGGCTGAGGCCTTCGAGTGCGACATCAACGAACTGCCGTTGTCTTTGGTCCTGTCATGGTATGAGCAGAAGGCTGTCGCCATCCTGCTCTCCCTGCTTGCCCTTGGGATCAAGAATATCAAGCTCGGGCCGACTCTTCCGGCTTTCATTACCCCCAATGTGTTGAATTATCTGGTTGAAAACTACAATATTGCTCCCATATCCACTCCTGACGAAGACCTTGCCGAACTCCTCGGCTAGTCCGGGCGAGACTCTTTAATGAATATCCCCCCTGACGTATTGACCGTCAGGGGGGATTCTTTATGCTCCCTTCATCTCCTTGCGTGCTGGGCCATCTCTGCTATTCATGATTCTTATTCAGGTGTCGGCATCCTTGATTTTCCATAGGGATTGGGCAATATAGTGGCATATCATTACAAGGGAGTGCGTATGTCAGCCGAACGACTTACCAACCGCGATGATGCGGTAATGGCTATTCTCAAGACAACTGAAGAGGTCAACCAGCTCAAGGATGTTGACACTATTCTTGATAAGATCCTGTATGAATCCCGGCAACTGTCCGGGGCGGATGCCGGATCTATCTTTTTGGTGGAGAACGACAGCCTGATCTTCAGCTATGTTCAGAACGACACACTGTTCAAGAAGGAGACGGCAAACGCTGCCCTGTATCAGAATTTCGGTATTCCCATCAGTGAAAAGTCCATCGTGGGGTATGTTGCCAAGACGCGCCAGAGCCTTGCCATTGACGATGCCTATGAATTGGACCCCACCCTTCCTTTCAGTTTCAACAAATCCTTTGATGAGAAGTCCGGGTTTCGGACCACATCCATGCTGACCATTCCGCTTATCGCTCAGGAGAGCCGATTGGTCGGAGTGATGCAGCTTATCAACGCAAAGAATGAGATGGGGAAGGTCGGTCCGTTTTCGGAAGAATCCCGGACGTATATCCCCTTGTTCTGCAACAATGCATCAGTAGCCATTGAACGCGGCGTTATGAACCGCGAACTTATCCTGCGCATGATGCAGATGGCCGAGCTGCGCGACCCCTCGGAAACAGGTGCGCACGTTCAGCGTGTCGGTGCATATTGTGCGGAGATATACGGAACGTGGGCCACTCGGCGCAATCATAACGCCAAGGACATCAAGCGGGCCCGTGACAATCTGCGTCTGGCTGCCATGCTTCATGATGTGGGCAAGGTCGGAATATCAGATAATATCTTGAAAAAACCGGCCAAGCTGACGGACGAAGAATTCGACACCATGAAGTGGCACACGGTATATGGGGCGCGGCTTTTCAAGAACCAGACGTCCGAACTGGATCGCATGTCCATGGAAATTGCCTTGTGCCATCATGAGAAATTTGAAGGGCGCGGCTATCCAGGCGTTCCGAATTCGGAAGTGTGGAGTGACAGCCTGTGCCTTGGCGGAGAGCCGAGGAACGGTCAGGCAATCCCTCTGGCCGCACGTATATGTGCCGTGGCGGATGTTTTTGATGCGCTGGCCTCTCCCCGTTCCTACAAAGACCCCTTTCCTGACGAGAAATGTATCAGCATTCTGGAGAGTGACGCTGGTACGCATTTTGATCCTGAAATGGTCGAAATCTTTATTGAAATTTTTGACGTTATCAAGGCGATTCGAGACAAGTGGACAGAAAACGGAACGGTTTAGACTATGAGAGAACCGACACCGAAACTCTATGACTTCGTAGATCCTGCAGATGGTGAATGTGTCCGTCGTGAAACAGAAGAGATACTGCGTGAGTTTTTCCCTGATTATGAGGGCGTAATCTTTCGTAACGCCTTTGAAGATGTGGAGAAACTGTTTTTCGGATTATATCCCGGGTATCGGGCCAGCAATACGAAGTATCATGACTTCGAGCACACATGTTCGGTGGTCCTGGCGACCGTCAGACTCATTTATGGGGCATTGGTCGACGGGGAGTCTTTTGCGGAGGAAGAATGTCTCAAGGGTATACTGGCTGCTTTATTCCATGATGTCGGGTTGATACAGACTGCTGATGACACTATGGGGACGGGTGCCAAATATACGGTGGGACATGAAGAGCGATCCATCATGTTCATGCGGAGTATTCTTGATGGTGTCATGTCCAGGGATGACCAGGATGATATTGCGGATTGCATTCGATGCACCATTCTTGCCATGTCGCCATCCAAGGTGGCTTTTGCTTCCGAGAATATTCGTACCATGGGGTATTTTCTCGGGAGCGCAGACCTGCTGGCCCAGATTGCAGACCGATATTATCTTGAAAAACTCTTCCTGCTTTTCGAAGAGTTTCAGGAAGCAAGGATTCCCGGTTATGATTCGGCAATGGATCTGCTGGCAAAGACAAGCACTTTTTATCAGGAAGTGGTCAGAACCCGGCTGGACAAGGAGTTTCTGCGTGTTGATCGGTATATGGAGTTGTATTTCAGTAACAGGAGAGGTGTTGACAAGGATTTGTATAGCGAGGCCATTGATCGTAACCTGAGTTATCTTGAAAGTATCCTGTCAGGCGATATTGATGATCTTGAAGGGGTGTTGTCACGCTTTCGCCGGGGGAGTATTCCAACATACACCATTTGACGGTGTGGGTGTTGATATCTAGTATTATTACTGATTATATAATTGAATTTGGAAGTAATTGAGATACCATTTTACATGACAGTATGTATCCCTGATTTTGAAACGGTGTTTGTAGCCCGGCAGCCGGTGTTTCGTGCAGATGAAACTGTTTGGGGCTATGAGCTGCTTTTCCGATCTTGTGAAGACAACATGGCCTGCATCGCTGACGAAGACCACGCAACGTCGTCTGTTATTGTGGACGGTATGGCTCTGGCGGCGGAAGGCATGCCTCCTGACGCGCGGATTCTGATTAACTTCCCGCAACAGTTGTTGGTGGAGGACGGCGGTTTTGCTCTGCCGAAAGACCGATGTGTCGTCGAGATATTGGAACACGTCACACCGAGTAAGGAAACTCTGGAAGCGACAAAAAGGCTGAAGAATGCCGGATATATGATCGCGGTCGATGACTATTTCGGACAGGCTTCTCTCAAGCCGTTTATCGACTTGGCGGATATCGTCAAGGTAGACGTTTTGGAAATGGGGTGTGACTCGGAAAAGGTAGCAGATGCGGTCAAGACTATTCCCGACGGCATCACTCTCCTTGCTGAAAAAGTTGAGGATAATGAGAGCTTCCATATGCTTCAGGGGATGGGTTTTTCACTGTTTCAGGGGTTCTTTTTCAGCAAACCGGAAATTGTCCCCGGCAAGAAGCTGACCGCCAATGAGATGACCAAGCTCCAGCTTCTGGCCGAGTTGTGCAAGGTTGATTTGGAGCCAGCCCGGTTGGCGGAAATCCTCCAGTCCGATCCGAGCTTGTCCTATCGGTTGTTCCGGTACATCAACTCCGCAGGCATGGGCTTGAGCCAAAAGGTATCATCCCCAAAGCGGGCTATCGACATGATGGGTCTGGTTCAGGCCAAGCAATGGCTTCGGAGTGTGCTGATGGCAGATCTCAATACCACACCCAAGGCCGGAGAACTGGCTTATCTGGCCGTACACAGGGCCAAGTTCCTTGAGTCGGTCTGCGGTCACTCCAATCAATCCACATGTGAACCGGACAACCTGTTTATGACAGGGCTGTTTTCCTTACTCGACTCCATGCTTCATATTTCAATGGATGAAATAATTGAGATGCTGCCCCTTGAGGAATCTGTAGTCAAAGCGCTCAGAGGCGAGGGAGAAGTTTATAAATTGTTACGTCTGGCTACGGACTACGAGCGCGGGGAATGGGGGGGGATTTCTTCTCGGCTCAAGAGGCTGGGTTTGGAAACATTTCAGGCGGAGCTCATGTATGTGCAGGCGCGGAGCTGGACACAGAAAATGCTCGGATACTGTAAGCCCGGGCAGGGGGCTGCGTAGCCGAATTCCCGGAAAATCTGCCGACAATTCGTTTAGACTTTTTCATGAAAATGTGTTGGTTTCGGGGGGTGCCGAAACGACTGTTGGCGCAAGGAGCCGTAATTCATGAAAAACATAGCAGAACTCCCTATCGGTATGTTTGATTCTGGTGTGGGCGGCCTGACAGTGCTCAAGGCCCTCAGGCAGCGTATGCCCTGTGAGGATGTCATTTATCTCGGAGATACCGCGCGGTTGCCATATGGCACCAAATCGCCCCAGACCGTCACCAGATACGGTGTGCAGTGTGGTGCTGAGTTGGTGGGCCGGGGTATTAAGCTGCTCGTGGTCGCCTGTAATACGGCATCTGCCATGGCGTTGTCCGCACTGCAGGAAGCATATCCTGACGTGCCTGTTATCGGCGTTGTGGAGCCTGGCGCCAAGGCGGCCTGTGCGGTAACCAAAAATGGTGCTATCGCCGTCGTCGCGACAGAATCAACCATTGCCGGTGGTGCCTATCAGCGGGCCATTCATTCCCTGTATCCATCCGCACGTATCGTCGGGCATCCATGTTCGCTCTTCGTTGCCTTGGCTGAAGAGGGTTGGATTGACGGTGACGTTGCCGAGGCCGTGGCTGCCCGTTATCTCGATCCGGTGTTCAAGCCGGCTTCCGGCGCAGTCGCGCCTGTCATTCCTGACACACTGGTTCTCGGCTGTACTCATTTCCCTTTGCTGGCACCAGCTATCAGGAAAGTGACGCCTCCCGATACTTTTATAGTGGATTCCGCAGCCACGACGGCGGAAACGGTTTTTGAAGAACTAAATCGTCTCGGACTGATTCGCCCCGGTACAGACTGTGGCGCGACCGTCTATCTGACCACTGACGATGCTCCGCGTTTCGCCCGAACCGGGACACGTTTCCTGGGTACTCCCATTACTGAAAACGAAGTCGAACTCGTTGATTTATAGATTTGCCGGCGGTCCCTCGCCTTCGGCGAGACGTAAGGTCTGTGGCTGAAATTATTTAATAATGCCCGGTACTATGCATGTATAGTACCGGGCATTATCAATATCTTTGTTTGGTGAGAAGTCTGTTTCACTCACGAAGGCACCTTGTGATGTGGAAACAACAGTTGAGGCAGGGAGTGGGACTGAGTGTCTGGTGGCGGCACTTCCTACTTCAAGATCATTACGGAATTGCGAGCTTTGGCAGCGACCTCGTGTGATACGCTGAATCCTTTGGCAAACCAGGGCTTTTCGGATTCGGAGAGCAGGATGAGCGAAAAGTCGTAGCCAATAGCGATGATGGTTTCCACGGGGTCCCCGATCTCGACGAGGGTTTCATGCGGTGTAATGCCGTTTCCCTTGAGGATGGCTGCTGCTTCATCAACGGATTTCTGTGCTGATTTGATACCGGACTCGTCTGGCGCCACGGACAGGATGGAAACCGGGCATTGGCAGGCGTGGGCGCATCGAATGACATGAGGAAGCATGGATCGGGATCGATCGGTGTCCTGCACGCAGACGAGGTGTCCGTGACCGGGCTCAAGGTGTCGGGCAACGATGACCGGAATAGGTGAATGGGCCGCGATCTTGAGGGCGAGCGGCTTGGGCGAGAGGAACTTCCTCAATCCTTCCAATGGTTCTGGTGATGCTCCTACAATGATAATGTCGGCTTTGCATTGCCGAGCTTCATCAATGGCGGCAGTGGTTACGTCGGGGGCCGTTCGAAGTCGAAGGGATATGGACCCGCCACAGGGGTTTTCATATTCACGGACATATTCGCCCACCGGGTCGCCGGAGAGTTCTCGATGATGCCAGTTCCGGCTGGTATCAGGTGCGATTTCACCGAGCTCCACCAAGATATCCCGTGCCGCTTTCAAGTGAGTCATGCCGGGCAGTTCAAGCCCCCAGTCGAGTATGTTTTCGCGAGCCACGCGTACTTCCATTCCACCGGACTGGAGACCGCTATCCAAAGGCCTGACGTAGAGAAGGTCAATGTCAGCACAGCCCTGATTGCTGAGCCGTGTAGCGTACTTGAGGCTGGAGAGAGACTCCGGTCCTCCGCCGATGCAGATGAGTATACGTATTCTGTTGTCGTCCTGTGTCATGGACAACTCCTTATAGCCCGATCAGGGGCCAATACAGTTTCGATGCGAGAAGCAGAACGGCAAACGACATGAGTGCCATCCGCCAGCCGACAACCATGAAATCTTTGGGTTGTAGCAACCCCGAGGAATACACGATGGTAGAAGCCGGAGTGCCGATGACCGTGAAATAAGCGAATGCGCTGGATATGGCAGTGATCATGCCCATGGCGAGGGGGTTGGTTTCGGTGCTCACGGCGATTGAGAGGACAATGGGGCCGAGGACTGCCACGGCCGCACCATTGCTCATGGTGTTGGTGATAAAGGTGGTAAGCAACATGACCGCTGCCAACAGCCCTATGCCGTGGTCCATGCCGAGCGGGGCAAGCATATCCATAAACATTCCGGCAACCCAGGCTGCAGCCCCTGTGTCGCGCATTTGTACACCCAGCGAAATTGCGGCGGCGTAGAGCAGGACCACGCCCCAGTTGACCCCGGAATTGAGATCCTGCCAGCGAACAAGGCCGGTGACGAGGAACAGCACGGCGCCGAGGATGGCAATGGTTCCCATGCCGACTTCAGACGAGAATCCGACCCACCCGACGAGTGTGAGTAAAAACAGGAAGATGGCGACATAGTGGCGTCCGGTCAGAGCCCCTTCATTTCTGATCTGTTCCTTGAGCTTCTCGACAGCAGGGCCGAGGTCCGTGATTTCCGTCTTGAAGGTGTACCGCAAGATGATGTGCATGAGTGGCAGTTGCACCAGAAAGATGGGATAGGAATAGATCATCCAGTGAAGATAACTGACAGAATAACTGAAAGTAGCCGGGTCGTCAGTGGCATAGAAGAAGTCGCGTAGATAATCGATCATGATGGCGTTGCGGGCGCCGCCTGAAGGTGTGCCGATGCCCGCCATGGCACAGGCGTAAGAGATGGAAAAAAGGAAGAGCAGGCCGAGTGCACGTCGTTTTGCCGGGTCGTCGGTTGCCAGTTGTAACAGGGATAGTGCCACGGGCAGCATCATTGCAGCCACAGTATGTTCACCGATGAAGGACGCCAATATACCGGAAAAAATGGAGATGCCAAATGCGATACGATATGTATTTGATCCTGTAATACCGACAATCAGCAGGGCAAGACGCTTGTCGAGTTTCTGTTTGACCAGTGCCACGGCTAGCATGAGCGACCCCATGATGAACAGGACCGAGTCCTTCATGAGGGATTTGGCGACGAGCGAGGAGTCAATGCCGAGCAGGAATATCTGGCCAAGTACAATGAGCAGGGCGACGGCTGGCAGAGGGATCGGCTCTGTCATGAAGAGTATGGTCGCGCCAACGGTCATGATGAGCACTCGCCATCCCTCGGGAGAAACCCCTTCTGGTGCCGGCGAAAGCATCATGGCGGCCTGAATGACCAGGGTGATGAAAAACCACCGTTTTTCTCGTAAATAATGGATCACAATGTAGGAACTATACACATCCTTGCATCCTGTAGCCAGTCCAAAGCGTGGACTTTTCATCGTTCGTGGGATGAGGTATGTTGTAAAGCGGTATAAAGCCGTCTTGCCGTGAACTGAAACCAAGGAGACCCCTTTGCGACGCACCTTGTCTGCTCTTTGTAAGAACGAACCCGGCGTCTTGGCCAAGATGGCTCAGGAGTGCGGGAAATATGATGCAAACATCCTGTCTCTGGCTGCTGGCGAGACCGAGAATCCGCAGGTTTCGCGGATTGTACTTCGTATCGATGGCGATGATACAGCCATAGATAAGGTTGAACAATATCTGGACAGTCTGGACGTGATCATTCAGATCGACGATCTTTCCCGAAAGGATTTTGTGGATCGCGAACTGGTGATGGTCAAAGTGGCTATGGATCGTGAAGAGACCGGCCAGCTCATGCAGATTTTCGAAGTCTTTCGCGCCAATGTTGTGGGTATGGGGCAGGAGACCATCACGGTGGAATTGTCAGGTGATCAGGAACGCGTGGACGGTCTCATCCAGATGCTTATCCCCTATGGCATCAAGTCCATGTGCCGATCCGGCATGATCGCTCTCAAGCGAGGGGACGAGTAGGTGCCGACATTTAGTCCCGTAACCAGCCTTGATGGATTGGTGCAGGCTTCCCTGGATATTGTGGGAGACGGTGCCATGCCCAAGGTCGCCATTGCACGATCGGCAGAAGGTTTTGTTCTTCGTGCGGGCGTGGAAGCCTATGAGCGTGGTGTGGCCGAGCCCATTCTGATTGGGGATGTGGATGAAACACGGCGTATTGCGGATGAGCGTGGCCTTGATATTTCCCGGTTTCAGACGATTCACATCACGGATGATGAGCAGGCCGTGACTGAGGCTGTGCGTTTATTTCGTGACGGAGAGGCTCAACTCATCATGAAAGGGCTGGTCTCGACGGCAACCTTGCTCAAGGCTGTCCTGAACAAAAAAACCGGCGTTCCGCATCCTTCCAGAATTCTGAGCCATGTCGGCGTGTTCGAGTCCCCTTTGGATGGACGACTTATGCTCATGACCGATCCTGGCGTCAACATCACACCTTCCTTGCAGCGCAAGGTGGACATCCTGAAAAATGCGTTGGATGTGGCCCGGAAGCTGGGCATACAATCGCCGCGCGCTGCGATTCTGGCTGCCACGGAAAAGATCAATTATCCGGCGATGCCGGCCACTCTGGACGGGGATATCCTGACGAAAATGGCCCGGCAGGGGGAATTCGGGGATGCCAGGGTGCTCGGTCCGCTTTCACTTGATATCGCGGTGTCCAGAGAAGCTGCGGCTACCAAGCGGTTTGATGATCCGGTTGCTGGGAACGCAGATATTTTGCTCACTCCCAACATCGAGGCAGGGAATATCCTTTACAAGTCCCTGACCACCTTGTCCGGTTGCACCATGGCCGCTGTGGTTGTCGGCAGTCAGGTTCCGGTGGTTGTGCCGTCACGTGGTGATTCCGATGCAAGCAAGTTTCACTCCATTGCTCTGGCGAGTCTTTTGGCTCACAGGAGTTCGGTATGAGTATACTCGTTATCAATCCCGGATCCACATCAACTAAACTGGCGTTGTATGAAAACGGGCAGTCCGTTGCCGCGCAGGAGATCCAGCACCGCAAGAGTGAGCTTGCGGGGTTTGTCAGGGTAACTGATCAGTTCGATTTTCGCGTGCAGGCCGCACGGGCTTTTTTGGAAAGCGCCGGTGGAGACTCAATCCGGTTGCGTGCGGTTGCGGGTCGCGGCGGTCTGCTGCACCCCTTGAAAGGGGGTGTTTACGAAGTGTGTGACGATATGGCTGACGATCTGCGGAATGCCCGCTACGGGGAACACCCTTGCAACCTCGGTGGTCTTATCGCCAGGGCGTTCGGGCAGAAATATGGGGTTCCTGCATATGTGGTTGACCCTGTGGTGACTGATGAGATGATGGACAAGGCTCGGTTGACAGGTTTGCCGGCGATTCGGCGACGGAGCCTTTTCCATGCCCTGAATCAGCGTGGGATGGCTCGGATCGTGGCTGGCAGAATGGGGATTGCGTATGAGGAAGGAAATTTCATAGTATGCCATATGGGCGGCGGTGTTTCCATTGGTGCTCATCGGCGGGGAAAGGTCGTGGATGTGCTCAACGGCCTTGACGGGGAAGGGCCGTTCACGCCGGAGCGGACTGGTTCGCTGCCTCTGCTCCCGGTGCTGCATATGATACGCGATGGTGAAGCCGGTTTTGAACAGATGGAGCAGGCTGTCCTTCGCCGGGGCGGATTGTTCGCTCATCTGGGGACTAATGATCCACGCGAAATTGTGGCTCGCATCGAAGCGGGTGACGCGACCGCCCGTCTGGTCTTCAAGGCGTTTGCCTATGGTGTGGCACGCTCAGTGTGTTCCATGGTGCCGGCACTTGTGCACGGGGAGAGCGGGCCGGATTTGGCAGCCGTCATTCTGACGGGGGGACTGGCCAGAAGTCAGCCTCTGACTGCCGAAATAGCCCGTTTGGTCTCACATCTGGGGGTTGTGGCGGTGGAGCCGGGCGAAGTTGAAATGGACTCATTGGCTGCCGGCGCCGAGCGTGCCCTCAAAGGAGAGGAACCTGTTCGTTCCTATGTTTGTGATATCGTTTCTGAGCGATAAAGAAAAAAAGTTGTTAATTCAGACAAGAGCGGATACCGTTTGGTATATTTCAAAAAATCGTCTTTTTAAGCAAAAAGACAATGGTTCCTTATAAGGGTCGGATTGAATGGGTTCTTTGTTTTCCAAGTCGACAACCTTGCGCAAGAACGTCAGGATCACGGACGATGAGTTCGTGCAACTGCGTGATTTCATATATGAAAAAAGTGGTATCTTCGTTGATGTCAAACGCAAGTATCTTTTTGAAAGTCGTTTTTCCAAGCGGCTGGGTGAGTTGGGCCTGCCAAGTTTTGCCGATTACATCAAGTATCTGAAAATTGATCGTGGTGAAGAGCTCAAGCAACTTTTCGAATTGGTGACCACCAATGAGACGAGTTTTTGTCGTGACATGAAGCAGCTTGATGCTTTTCGTGACAATGTGCTTCGGGAAAAACTCGACGAACAGCGCAAAGCGGGTCGACTGGAATTGAATATCTGGTCTGCGGGCTGTTCTTCCGGCGAGGAACCCTACACTCTTGCCATCCTGATTCTTGAAACGCTTCGGCTGGAAACAGTCAAATGGAAGATATCCATCACTGCTGTCGATCTGTCTGACGAAATGGTCAAACGGGCCAAGGCCGGCGTGTATGGAGAATATTCTTTCAAAACCACACCGGACCCGATTCGCAAGCGGTATTTTACTCAGGTTCCCGAGGGGTGGAAGATTCGGCCCGAGGTTCAGCGGATGGTCAAGTTCAGTCAGATGAATCTCAATGATTCCCTGGCTGTTCAAAATGTTCCTCGTTCTCACATCGTTTTTTGTCGTAATGTTATTATTTATTTTGACGATACCATGAAGCGGAAGGTTGTTAAGTCCTTTTATGACAACCTGTTGCCTGGCGGTTATCTCATGGTTGGTCACTCCGAGTCACTGCATAAGATTTCGCAAACGTTCAAGCCGCTCTTTCAGGCGGGAACCATTGCGTACAAGAAGGAACAATAGGGGCTTTGGCTCCTGTCGGAGGATGCTGTTTTGGGTATTACACGCTTAGACGAATTGAAGACAGGCATGGTCCTGGCTACCGATCTGGTTGCCAGTGACGGAAGGCTGCTCTTCAAATCCGGCACCAAGTTGGAGGACCGCCACCTCGAACTGCTGAAGCGCGTCGGGGTTGATGAGGCGGACGTGGAGATTGACCCGAACGATTTGAGCGTTGAAACCTTACAGCAAGTGGAGGATTACGTTCGTGATTTCTTCTTGTATGTGAACCCTGATTTTCCACCGACCATAGAAATGTTTCGCATTGCATTGGACCTGACCGCCAAACAGGTCGCTGCCGGCTGGGAACTCCCCGATGTCGGCGAACGGAGAGCTGACAGTGTGGAACATTTGGAAGATGTTTTCGTCAAGGGGATGGGAACCCCCGAAACATTGGTCAGGCACGAAACCGAGTTGACCAGCTTCCCGGACATTTTTTTCCGCATCAAGGAAGTATTGGAAGACGATTCCGCTTCCGCAGACCGCATAGCCAAGGTTGTCAGCACAGATATGAGTCTGGCTGCGAAACTCCTCAAGCTTGTAAACAGCCCCTTGTATGGTTTCCCGCAAACCATTGATTCCATTTCACGGGCCGTCGCACTCGTGGGAGCCAAAGAACTTTCCACTTTGGCTCTGGGGATTTCAGCCATCAATTATTTCAAGGATATTCCCGCAGAACTTATGGATATGGAGACCTTCTGGCGCCACTCCATCACTTGCGGCATTTTCGCCAAGATATTAGCCGGGACTCAGACCGGGCTGTCTCCCGAACGTTTTTTTATCGGTGGCCTGCTCCATGATGTCGGACGGCTGATCATGTTCAAGAAGCTGCCCTACGCCTCGACTGAGGCTATGCTTTTTGCTCGTGAGAATTCCATTCCTCTGACCGAGGCAGAAATGTCGGTCATGGGCTTTATTCATACGGACGTCAGTACGCCGTTGCTTGAAGCCTGGAAGTTCCCGGAAGGACTCTCCAACATGATCAATTATCACCATACCCCCATGGAATTCCCCAATCCGCTGGAACCGGCCATTATTCATGTTGCGGACAATCTGGCGAATGCTGTCGAGATAGCCTTGAGCGGCATGTACGTCATGCCAGGGTTGGACGAGGATGCGTGGGCCTTGCTGGGGTTGGACCCTGTCCCCGTGTTGGAAGAATCCGTATCCCAGTATGGAGCGCAGATAGACACGATCATGAGTGCGTTTTTCTAAAAACGGAAGATATGATGAAAAGCCCCGCCTGAAGTTGTCAGGCGGGGCTTTTTTATTGATGTTGTGCTGTTTCGTCGTGCAAACATGCCTTGTACGTTTGTATAAGCATGTCGGCATTGGGGGAACGGGGATCAACCATGCGCAGCAGGGTGAATCCTGCCAAAAGGGCTGTAAGTGATGCGGCTGCGATGACGGCGATCATGTCTGTCCTCCTGATTACGACAAGAGCAGACAGAGGTTACGACCTCATGGCAGTTATGTGCCCCTTTGGTAAAATCCTGCTTAGCGCGTTTCCCCTTCGATTATCAGGTTGGGCAGTTCGTCTGTGTCATCAGCCTTGATCGGAAAGTGCTTGGAGACCAGCTCGCCGCATCTGGTGACACCCTGACAGAGTGCTTCGCCCGGACGTCCGGCCTTGATACCCTCGGTAATCAGGGCGACGACTTCTTCCCAGACCTTCGGATCAACCTTGTCGTTGATGCCCTGATCGGCCAAAACCTGTACGCCGCGTTCAAAAACCGAGACGTAAATGATGATGCCGGTCAGATCGCGGGTGCGATGCAGTCCATTCTGGTAGAAGGCGGTAAAGGCTGCTTCGTTGATTTCTTCACGCATTTCATCTTTTGCAATGAACGGTCTTTTCATGGCTGGGAATGCATCCAGCAGCCGAGTGAAGACAAAGAAGAAGCCAAGGAGCTGGACGAGATATGCCCACATTCCCGTCTGGTTGAAGAGCAGGGCGGTGCATATGGCTGCAACAATGCCGTAAACCAACGCACCGATAATTGTTGAGCGAGGGTATTCATAACTCGCGGAAGCGATAACCGGCACGATTTCGCCGGAAGTCTGCTTCTCAACGCCTTTGACGCATTGGACGAGGGTGTCCTGTTCTTTCTGGGTCAGGAATGTCTGTGCTAAGTTTTTCATGGGAATTGTCATTATCCTTTTTACCAGCCGCCGCTTGCGCCGCCGCCACCGAAACCGCCGCCACCGAAGCCGCCGAAGCCGCCACCTCCGCCGCCGAAGCCGCCTCCGCCACCGCGATGACTGCCTCCTGCGAGCATGGAGAGCAGGAGCAGGTTGGCAGCAGTTGACCCTCTGCCTTGACCTTGTGCGCCCTCAAGGGTCTGACCTTCTGTCATTTGGCCCTGTCGTCTTGCCCTGCCGAATTTTTCGGTGAACATGATGATAAGGATCATGGGGACCACAATGATCGAGAATATGTTGATCTTACTTTTCCGCTTGAGGCTCTTGGATGCAGCGAATTCTCCACGCACCGCGCTGGTGATGGCGATCACGCCGTCCTTGAACCCTGCGTCAAAGTTGCCCTGCTTGAAGCGGGGCGCGATGACGTTGTTGAGGATTTGTCCGGCCAGTACGTCTGTGAGTACACCTTCGAGGCCGTAACCGACCTCGATACGTGATTTGCGGTCTGCTTTGCTGACAAGCAGGATGACGCCGTTGTCAGAGTTCTTTTGCCCCACTTTCCAGGCGTCAGCCACACGGATGGAGAAATCTTCCAGGGAATCACCCTCAAGCGAGGGGATGGTCAGGATGGACACTTGGGTGGAGTCCGTTTTTTCCAATTCCGCGAGCTGGGCTTCAAGCGCCTGTTCCGTGGACGAACTCATCATGTTCGCCAGATCGTTGACCCTTCCTTTGTATGGTGGGACCTCCAGAGCGAAGGCCCCGCTTGCCATGGCAAGAACAAGGATAATCCCGAGGAGTGTCGCGTTGATTGTGCGCACGTCTGTCTCCGTTTAGGACTGGGTGCCGAAGTTGACTTTCGGGACTTCCTTGGCACCGGGGTCGGCCTGGAAGAATTCCTTGCGCTCCAGATGAAGCACCACGGAGTTTGTCAGTGAGTTGGGGAAGCTGCGGATGGAGAAGTTGAAAGCTTTGACTGCGTCATTGTACCGCTGACGGGCAACAGTAATACGGTTTTCAGTGCCTTCAAGCTGATGCTGCAAGCCCAGGAAATTCTGGTTGGCCTTCAGATCGGGATATCGTTCAACCACTACCATGAGTCGGGACAGGGCCGAAGACAGTTCGCCCTGCGCAGCCTGGAATTTAGCCAATGCCTGTTTGTCGTTGAGCATCTCTGGAGAGAGTTTGACCTGGGTGGCTTTGGCGCGGGCTTCGACAACAGCGGTGAGTGTTGATTTTTCATGGGCTGCCGAAGCCTTGACGGTCTCGACAAGGTTGGGGATGAGGTCGGCACGGCGTTGCAGGACAGCCTCAAGGTTGGCCCATGCACCGAAGACTTCCTCTTCCTGCTGTTGCATCTGATTGTACCCACAGCCGGACAGGGTCATGGCTGCGAACAAAGCCACAAGGATAAAAGCGAAACGTTTAATCATGAGAGTATTTCCGTTGGTTGGGGTTGAGTATCTTGATAAAGATGTGGCCCGCCTTGGAAAAGTCAAGGTGGGCCATACCATATGGTCGGATTATGCGGTTTTTTTCCTGGGTCGCTTGAGGCGTTTGCCTTCTGCCAGGAGCTTGCGCAATTTGACTGCGGCTCGAACGGGGTCTTCCACATGGAGCAGAAACCGTTCCTTGGACGTCTGGAAGTGCCAGCCGACCGGACGGGAGAGGAATTTGGCCCCTCTGGAGAGAAGGTACTCTTCCGCTTCGGTTTCAGCGGCTACATCCTGCATTTCCGCGAGTATTTCACGCCTTTTCTGCATGTCTCTGAGATGCTGCGCAACCTCGTAGACAGAGCGTAGGAGATCCTCTGGCTGCAAATCAGTCTCTTTCTTGCGACCGGAAAGATGTCGTTGGAGTTCGTTGAGGTCATTTTTGAGCTCCTTGACCTCAAAGAGAGCGGCTTCTTGAGAAGTATCAATTTTTTCAGAAAGTTCCTTGTAGATGATGCGTAATTTCTGTTTGGACATGAGACCTGCTTTCAACCTTGCTGTTACCCCGGGAATTGTATCTAGCCGAGTCTAGGCTAGCGCATTTTTCCATTCTTTCGCAACCGCTTGTCGCATCATTTTTCGCTGATGTTCGCCCTGCCGTCGGTTAATTCAGTGAGTCTGTCTATGAATTTGCCCAGATGCTCTTCCGGCATTTCCAGTGTAAAACCAGCCGTATCCGTGAATTCTTCGGTCAGAATTTCAGCTTCGAAGTCAGGCAGCATCCGTTTGAACAGCGTTACTGATTGATACGGAATGGTGACTGAACGGGTTGTCGTCTCGACCATCTCCTTGGTAGGTAGGGTCTCAAACCCGAGTTTAACCATCCCGGAGTACGCCCTGACCAGTCCGCCTGTGCCGAGTTTGGTGCCACCGAAGTATCGGGTTACCACCACTGCTATTTCACCGACTTCGCCATGCAGGAGCATGTTCAGCATGGGTTTACCCGCAGTACCGCTTGGTTCTCCGTCGTCGCTCAAGCCCACAACAGCCGTGTCTCCAGGGGGGCCGGAAGCATAGGCCCAGCAGTTGTGTGTGGCGTCAGGAAATTCCGCTTTGATTCGGCTGATGAAAGCGCGGGCCGACTCCGCGTCCGGTGCATGGTCCATGGATGTAATGAATCGGCTGCGTTTGATTGATTCTTCCACACGGTGGAAATCGGAGGGGATACGATATCGGTCTGCCATGAGTGGGGTGTATCCCGGTGAGATGAGACGGGTCAAGCGTCCGCAGGGAATTGAAGAAAGATCGTAGTGGGCCGGACTGGCATCAATGATGGTGGGATTGGTTCTGTCCAGAGAGTGTCTCTTGAGTGGTCATGAGTGATGCACGTGACGGGTAGGTCGCCGCGATATCTTGTTTTGACTCAATATCCACCTTGTCCTTGCCGCTATCATGTAGGGTTCAGATTTCATCGGTCAGTAAGGCTATGATCAGGCCGAAAAATCCACCTTGAGGACCGATATACCGCCAGCCCAGTTGCGTGAGACAGCCCGTGCAGGCGATTACCTGCCATTCAAAGCCGGGGAACCATGTAAATTCATCGGTGCGAGGTCCAGTGGGCAGGACATTTTTTGCTGAGGCGAAGCATCCCAACTCGAAGACATCTCCATGGGGATTGAAAAAGACGTGTCTATGGCTTCCGTCCACCTCCATGCCGAGATCGTGGCGGGTGATGCGAGAGCGACAGTTCTTACACACAAGGCGACTCCGTTTTTCAGACGGTTCCGGGTCTTGTTTGAGGTTTGGTTCAGCCCGCCCACTGTCCTGTGCCTTTTCCTGATCGTTTCGTAACGCCTTGACCGGCGGTATGAGGCATGTACTGTGCGTAGTCATTGAATGCTCCTGCTTTTCTATACGACAGTGCCGCCGGAAAATGAAGCCCGTTGCTTGACCGGCATGTTTGACCGATTTATTCCCATGGCATGATGCAAAAGACAGATCCTGGATATCTCCGGTTGTGCGATGGGTGTTGTGACAACTCCGGCACTGCCAAGGAAGCGATCAAGACAGGCGGGTGTACCTGTGATATTTGCGGGTGGGCCTGTAAATGTTGTGGTGATGATAACCGGCAGTTTGTGAACAAAGTACAGGTGTGCGTCATCCCCAATGACGGGTGGGATTATCTGCAATGGAAGAATCGTCAGAGCCTCAGACCCATCAATTGGGAGCAGCTTTTCCTGCTCAAAAGTCACGACGAGAGCAAAAAGATATAATTTTATTTTTAGCTTATATTGTAGGTATATAATTAGTTAGATAGCAGACTATGGGTTGTGACTTTCCATATGTATAGCGAGCTATGTTGTGAGTGTATTATGGATAAGTGTGGCTGCGATAGTCCACATGGTCAGGCAGACAACAGAGTCCAGGATACGCCATGTGAAGTCACGTCTGAAGAGCGGTGCGAGCACTTGTCCTCCGAGGCTGAGGGTGAAGAACCAGAGCAGTGAGGCGGTGGCTGCTCCCATGCCGAAGACATATCTGTCCGGAACCATGAACTGTCCGCTGATCGAGCCCATGAGAATGATGGTGTCGAGATAGACATGCGGGTTGAGCAGTGTCACTGCCATGGTGAGCATGAGAGTGTGTTTGAGACCTTTGCCGGTTTCTTCTTTTGTATTTAGGGAGCCTCCTTTCATGGCAGAGCGCAGGGCGGTGAAGCCATACCATGCCAGGAAAGCTGCGCCGCCCCAAGCCGCGATTGATCCCAGAGTCGGGTTGGATGCGACGACAGTGCCGACACCTGTCACGCCGAGCGCAATCAGTAGAGCATCACAGAGTGTGCACAGTGTTGCCACGGCCAGATGATGGTTCCGACGAACGCCCTGTGTCAGCACGAATGCGTTCTGTGCTCCGATGGCGACAATCAGGCCGCCTCCCATCCCAAATCCCTGAATAAACGGTGTCATGCGTGTATACCTGTTTCAAGACGTCATACTCTCCCTTTTTCAATGCTTTTTCGAATGCTTCATGGAGAGTTGTTGTTGAGTTGTGAGTGGGTGTACCGTGTGGCTGAGTATTTTGTAAAACTAATTGTTTTCATAGTCCATTAGAAGTGCTAATAATTCTCCATGTTGGATTACAAATTAGTGGAAGCATTTGCTGTTGTGGTCAGTGAGGGCGGATTTGAGAAGGCTGCCAAGGCGTTGCATGTGACGCAAGGGGCTGTTTCCCAGCGATTGAAATTACTGGAAGAGCAGGCTGGGTGTGTATTACTGGTACGTTCTTCTCCCCCGAGGCCCACGTCTGCCGGACGGGAAATGCTCAAGCATTATAGGCAAGTGAAGCGGCTTGAGGATGACCTCTGTCCGGGGTTGGGGCAGGAGGCGGAAAGATTCACGACACTTTCTGTTGGTATCAACGCCGACTCACTCGCTACCTGGTTTTTCCCGGCTGTTGACCGGTATCTGGATACAGAGCCGGTTTTGCTGGACATGAGTGTGGATGATCAGGCGGAAACCTTGCGGATGTTGCGGGATGGCGAAGTGCTTGGATGTGTCAGCGACCGGGCTGCGCCCATGCAGGGCTGCCGTGTCGAATATCTGGGAGATATGGATTATCACCTGTATGGCAGTCCGTCATACAAGATGAAATGGTTCAATGAACCCATATCGTTGAATACGGTTGAAAAAGCACCAATTCTCATTTTTAACCGCAAGGACGTCATGCATGGCGAACTGTTCTCGCAAGTGCTGGGGGAGCGCCCCGGTCGGTACGAGGCCTTTTATTTGCCGTCTTCCGAGAAGTTTGCGCCGGTCATAGCATCCGGGCGGGTCAGTGGCATGGTGCCTGAACAGCAGGCCGACGAATATGTTGAACGAGGTGAACTTGTGGATCTTTTGCCCGGGCATGTTTTCACCGTCCGGCTTCATTGGCATTGCTGGAATCTGGCGTCAGGCCGCCTTGCCGGATTTACGGAGGCTCTCGTCAACGGTGCGCGTCAACTGCTTGTCCAGCGCCCATGACGTTGCCGACAAGCCCGGTTTGATGTATTCCACCGATGAAAATTATGCATAATCCCATGAAGGAGTTTTATATGAAGCGGTGTGTGTTCGCTCTGTCCCTGTTTTTTCTTTTCAGTGCTTTCGGTTGTTCGAAAACCTATTATTCCACCATGGAATCAATGGGATATGACAAGCGTGAAATCATGACCGACCGGGTTGAAGATGCCCGCGAATCCCAGGAGGAGGCCAAGGAACAGTTTGCCTCCGCGCTGGAACAGTTCAAATCCGTGGTCAATTTTGACGGCGGCAAGTTGCAAGATGTCTACGAAAAACTCAATGACGAATATGAAATGAGTGAAGACCGCGCCGACGATGTGCGCAAGCGCATAGACAAGGTCGAAGACGTGGCCGAGGCCTTGTTTGATGAATGGGCCGAGGAAATCACCCAGTATTCCAGCTCCAAGCTGCGTGCTTCCAGCCAGAAGAAGCTGACTGCCACCAAGAGCAAGTACAACGGCTTGATCCGGGCCATGCGCAAGGCTGAAAAGAAGATGTACCCCGTACTGGCGGCGTTCAAGGATCAGGTACTGTATCTCAAGCACAACCTGAACGCTCAGGCCATTGCCGCGCTGGAAGGCGAACTGACCACCATCAATGCTGATGTGGAAGCGCTTATCAAGGAAATGGACAAATCCATTGCCGAAGCTGATTCATTTATCAAGTCTTTGGAATAAAAGTAGTATCAATAAGAAATGCGAGGCTTGCAACATTCGTTGCAAGCCTCGTTTGCGTTATGGCGTTTGTCTTACTATTTCCCGAATGGCGACAAGTCCCTTTTCAAGTTCTGCAAGGGTGTCCGCTCCTGTCAGTGATATGCGGGCCGCAGCCGGGGCCACTGTTTCTCCTACAGTGAATTTCTCCGCACCAAAGACATTGATTCCCCGCATATGCGCTGCCTTTTCGAAAGTCTGTCCGGTCCACGGCTCGGGCAGGTCCAGCCAGAGATAGAAGCCACTTTGCTTTCCCCGAAACCGTAACCCTTCTAAAACGTCACAGGCGAGCATATATCGTCGTGATGCCGCCGTACGCTTGTTGTGCACCACCTGATCTGCCGTGCCGTCATTAATCCACATTGCAGCCAGCTCTGCGTTGAGCGAGGGAGTCATCCAGATGGTGTTGAGCACGGCCTGGGCCAACGGCTTGAGCAAGTGCCTTGGGGCAACGAGAAACGCTACGCGCAATCCTGCCGCCAGAGATTTTGACATGCCCGCTATGAAGATGCTGCGCTCCGGGGCGCGGTTCGCCACAGGCGTATTGTCCGTACGATCGGTCAGATCGTAAGCATCATCCTCAATGACGATAAAGTCGTGCTTCTTGGCAAGCTGGGCTATTTCAGTGCGCCGGGCTTCCGGGATGGTCACGGTTGTCGGGTTGTGCACGCCGGGCATGAGATAGACCGCTTTGATCTCATCTCGGCGGCAGGCCGCGTCCAGGCTGGCGGGAATCATCCCGTCGCTGTCCATTTCAATGGGAACCAGTCTGATGCCGAACATGGAAGCCAGTGTTTTCATGCCGGGATATGTCAGCGCGTCTGTAGCGATACGGTCGCCGGGTCGGAGCAGGCCACCCAGGCAGCAGGTCAGGGCGTGCTGGGCGCCGGAACAGACAATGACGTTCTCAGGTTCGGTGTTCAGTCCGTATCGCGAAGCCCATGCCGCACCGGCCCTGCGGTGGGACGCCAGGCCGCGTGGGTCCGTATAACGCATAAATGACGTCGGGTCTTTGCGTCTGGCTATCCGCCTGAATCCCTCGGATATATCCGGGTCCATGTGGTGTAGCGGAGCGACCAGCCCCAGTTCCAGCATGCCGGGCGTGGTGGGTTCAAAGGACACGAGCGAAGTGGATGTGGTGGCATCCGAGGCCACGAATGTTCCGCGCCCTACCGTGCCGGAAACCAGGCCTCGCTTTTCAGCTTCCCTGTAGGCGCGTGTAACGGTGGACACATTGACGCCCAGACCATCGGCGAGGTCTCGGTGGGTGGGCAGGCGTTCACCGGGAGTCAGCCTGCCTGTTGCGATATCCCGTTCAATGGCGTCTGCCAACCCTTTGTAGAGAGGGTCGACTCCTTCCGTGAGGACTGGTGAATATATTGTCATGCAGACAATATATTCATTGACTCCATACAATGTCAAACATACGCATGCAGCATGGAAAACCGTCTGATCGCAGCCTGTTGTCTGAACTATGAGGGGGCATCATGAATCTGGAGATATTCGTCGCATTCGTCTTGTTTGCCATTGTTATGACCGGGACACCCGGTGTCGGCAACCTGACCATGATGGGTATTGGGCAAACCACGGGATTTCGGTCCGCACTGCCGTTTCTGGGTGGTACCGTTGTGGGGATGTTTGCTCTGAATGTTTTTGTGGGCCTCGGTTTGGGCGGGTTGTTTCTGGCGTCATCAAACATAGCGTGGAGCATGAAGATTGGTGGGATGGGGTACATCTGTTATCTTGGTTGGAAACTGCTGACCATGCAGATCGCGGCAGGGACCGTGCATAAACGATTCACTTTTCTTGAGGGCGTTGTCCTGCACCCACTCAACCCCAAAAGTTGGGCCATGTCTGTAGTGGGATTCAGTCAATTGGCTGATCCATCCATATCGCTCTGGGTGCAGATGGGTGTTTTCGTGGTGACTTTCATGGCGCTCCAGACCCTGTTTCATTCAACTTGGGGGCTGGCCGGATCTGCCATCATGTGCACCCTCAAGTCTCGACGGATGCTGGTCGGTATCAACTGTATTCTGGTAGTCGTCATGGTGGGCGCTACCGCATACGCGCTGTTTCTGAGTCCGGCTTAACCCTTGGGGCCGAGCATGGTGTCCGGCACAACGAGCAATTCGAATTCCTGCTCACTGATCATGCCGAGCTCCAGGGCGGCCTCTTTGAGTGTCTGTCCGGTTTCATGGGCATGATGTGCAATGGAAGCCGCCTTTTCATAGCCGATAGCTGGAGTCAACGCAGTGACCAGCATCAGTGATTGGGCGAGGTTGGATTCAATGCGTTCGAGGTTTGGCTCCAGTCCTTCGAGCAGGTGCTTTCGAAAACTGCGCATGCCGTCGGTGAGCAGCCGGATAGAATGGAGTACATTGCGGATGATGAGAGGTTTGTATGCATTCATCTGGAGCGCACCACTTGTGCCGCCCATGGTCACTGCCGCGTCATTGGCGATCACCTGCATGGCAACCATGGTCAGGGCTTCGCACTGAGTCGGGTTGACCTTGCCTGGCATGATGGAGGAACCCGGTTCATTGGCCGGGAGTATCAATTCGGCAATGCCTGCACGGGGTCCGCAGGCCAGCAGTCGAATGTCGTTTGCGATCTTGTTCAGAGCCACGGCGAGTGTCTTGAGAGTGGCCGAGAACTGTACGAGCGCGTCATGGCTGCCTTGAAGTGCAAACTTGTTGGCTGCCGGGACAAAAGGGAGTCCAGTCAGTTTGGCGATGGCGTTTATGGCGTCTTCGTCAAATCCGGGGTGGGTATTAATGCCCGTACCCACGGCAGTGCCCCCAAGCGGCAGAACATAGAGTTCACTCAAGGCGGTGTCGATTCTGTAGAGCGTTTCCTTGAGGATGGTTCCGTATCCGGAAAATTCTTGTCCAAGAGTGAGCGGGGTCGCATCCTGCATGTGGGTTCGACCTATTTTTATGATGTCATTCCACGTTTCGGCCTTGGCGAAAAATGAGTCTTTGAGGATGCGAAGCGAAGGGATGAGTAAGGAAAAACATTGAATAGCAACAGTCATATACATAACTGACGGAAAGTTATCGTTAGTTGACTGGCTTTTATTGATATGATCGTTGGGATGGACTGGGTTCCTGGAACCGAGCGGCTGTCCTGCCAGTTGTGAACATCGGTTGGAAATGACTTCGTTGACGTTCATGTTGTATTGGGTACCGGACCCGGAAATCCAAACCGGAAGCGGGAACATGTCATGATGCTGGCCGTCGATTATTTCGTCACAGACGTGTACGATAAGGTCTTTTGTTTTTGTATCGAGATGTTTTTTTTCATGGTTGGCGAGTGCACATGCTTTTTTGAGAATGGCGTATGGGACGATCATTTCTCGCGGCATGCGTTCGTCATCAATTCGAAAAAGAGTCAGGGCGCGTTGTGTCTGTGCCCCCCATAAAGCCTGTTCCGGGACTTCAATCGATCCAAGGCTGTCTGTTTCCGTTCTGAATTTCGTCATGGTCCCTCCTGTGATTGGCATTGAAGACCGTATCTGAAGTTCTGTCCGGCCTCAACCGGCGGGTGTTATTATGTGATGCTGTGAATGGGTGCTGTCCGGTATGTTGAGCTATCTCTTGTAGCTGACAATATGGTTTGAAGGATTTGAAGTTGGGCGGGGAACAGAAGGTGGGATCAAAAGCGTGTTAAAACAAACGGCCCCTGCATATGCAGGGGCCGTTCTTATAGGAGTATCGAGGCTTATACCATAAGCCGCCAAAAGATGAGCGGGTGCCAACGAAGGCCTCCGCTCTTTTTTTTAGAACCGTTCGAAGTCCTGGTCATCATTCATTTCCAGGGCAACACCACCTTGTGCTTTCCGAGTCGAAGCCTGAGGGGTGGGGTTCGTTGCATTCAAGGCCCTGGCCGGCTTCCTTTTTGCGACAACCTGTTTGACGTATCCGCCCTCTTCGAGTTTGAAGAAGGATACCGTGGACTGCAGTTGAGTGGCCTGATTGGACAGTTCGCTCGATGTCGAGGACATCTCTTCCGAGGCCGCAGCATTCTGCTGCACAACACTGTCGAGCTGCTGAATTGCGGTATTGATCTGGGAAGCACCGGCATTCTGCTCATTGCTGGCGGTGGTGATTTCCTCAACCAGTTCAGCCGTCCGCTGGATGTCCGGAACAAGTTTGCCGAGCAGTTCGCCTGCGCGGTCTGCAACGTCAACGCTTTCAGTGGCCAACTGGCTGATTTCACCGGCAGCGACGCCTGAGCGTTCCGCCAGCTTCCTGACTTCAGCCGCGACAACCGCAAACCCCTTGCCGTGTTCACCGGCACGGGCTGCTTCGATGGCTGCGTTCAGGGCGAGCAAGTTGGTCTGTCGTGCTATTTCTTCAATGATACTGATTTTGTCAGCAATTTCCCGCATGGCTGTAACAGCCTCGGATACGGCCTTGCCGCCTTCTTCGGCCTGCTTGGCTGCGCCGTCTGCCAGAATTTGCGTCTGAGCGGCATTGTCAGCGTTCTGGCTGATGTTGGAAGCCATTTCTTCCATGCTGGAGGAAACCTCTTCAATGGAGGCAGCCTGCTCGGTCGCGCCTTGTGACAGAGCGATGGAAGTGGAGGACAGCTCCTCGGAGCCGGAGGCGACGTTATCTGTTACACCGCGTACTTCGCTGACGACGCTTCTGAGGTTCGCACCCATTTCTGCAAGTGTCGAGGCCATCACGCCTATTTCGTCCTTCTGGTCGATGTCGAGTCGGGCCATGAGATTGCCTGAAGCAATTTCCTTGGCGAAATCGACAGCTTTAATCAGGGAGCTGGTGATGGCTCGTGCAAGCAGAAGAATGACAACCACAACCAGGATGATTGCAGATATGGTCAGGATGACGCTCAAGAACAGGAAGGCGTCGGCGTCTTCATAGATCTTGTCCTTGGGAATGGCGATACCGATTGACCAGGGAGAGCCGGTGCCACGGATCAGAATGGGCTGGAAAACGAACAGGTATTCCATGTCATCCAGTGGGGATACGATGAAATCTTCATACTGTTTACCGTTTTCTAAAGAGGAAAGAATGGTACTTTTGAGTTCAGGAGGGAAGGCCTCAGTAATGTTTTTGCCCACCACACTGCTGTTGGGATGCGCGACACAATAGCCTTTGTTTGAGGCGATGAAAGCATACCCACTTCCCATCGGCTTGATGCCATCCACCATTTTCTGGAAGGCGCTGAGAACAAAGTCGATGCCGACGATGCCTATGAACTTGCCATCTTCATGGATGGGAACACTGATTGTGGACATGTTTGTCTTGGCCACTTCGGTGTAATAAGGCTCCGTCAGGAACGGGCCGTTTTTGTCACGGGGGCCTTTGTACCACATGCGTGTGTTCGGATAGTCGTATTTGGTGAGGTTCACGACCTTCAGTGTGCCGCCTTCCTTCCACCAGTAGTTGCCGTATGCGCCGTTCATGTGTTCCCACATGGGGTCGCCTGTTGCATTGAATTCCGCGTCCCTGCCATCGAGGGCATTTGGCTCGAAACAGGACTGAATTCCATAAAAAGACTCATCGGATACAGCGACCTGTTTTTGGATTTCATCGACAATTGAACGGTCAACAATAGTCCTGTCCTTGATCATTCCGCCGAAAATTGCGGCTGTCGTGACACTGGCATCGAGTGCTTTTTCAATATCGTTTTTGACTTGGTTGCCGTACCTGTTGGACATCTCCTGAGCAATTTCCCGAGCGGAATCAATAGAGATGGTTTGAGTTTTGGACACGACAATGGCCGTGTATACCACGAGGATGAGGGAAACAACGAGACAGACGCTTCCCCCGATTTTGATCCTGAGTGAAAGATCTTTGAACGCCATAACATACTCCCTTGAAAGTTTTTTTCTAGATCAGAATACGTATAATGACCCTTTAGTGGTATTATATATTTTCTTTTTTTGGAGGAAGTTAAAGGATAATAGAGATTGTCTCTTATTTATATGTACTGAAAGCCGCACCTAATTATGGGGACAGCTTTGAAAGAGAGGCTTTGTTGTTTAATGGATGACTGTTTTCATCGTTTTTCTCGACTATTATTTTTTCTTGATATACCACTAAAGCCAATAAGTATGAACAGTTGAGCAAATAGGCATAGAGTAGGCAGTGGTTCATGGGAAACTTTGTTGGATCAAAGGCGACTCGTGGAATGAACGAGCGGATTTCCGGTTTGATGCCCGGCGTTCTTGCCCGTGCCTATCGAATGCTCGGCTCTGGCGATGAAGCCCAGGATGTTGTTCAAGAATCCCTGCTCATAGCCTTTTCCCGGCTTGACCAACTGCGAGATGTAGGGAGTTTTTCCGCCTGGCTCAATGCTATAGTCGTCTCTCAGTGTCATCGTCAGTTGCGGGTTCGGGGCAGGGAAATATCTCTTGAAAGTCTGGGCCTGTATGAGCCAATTGCTTCGAAGTCGTTTGATCCTTCGTTAAGTTATGAATCCACATGTTTCCGCGTTGCGGCCAATGATGCTATTTTGCAATTGGCCCCAACCCTGAGGGAAGTCTGTCAACTGTATTTCGAATCAGGGTATTCTGTCGCTGAAATTGCGGAAGTACTTTCATTAAAACAAGGAACTGTTCGCAAACATCTCCATACCGCCAAACCCTTGTTGGCTGATATGTTGGCGGCCCATATGGGGGAGCCTGCCATTAAGGTCGGATATCTTCCGATCTCGGATCATCTTCTGGGTATGGTGGCCCATCGATTGAATATGGGGCGGAACTTCCGAATTCACATGAAGCGTTTTCTGTCCTGGTCTGCCCTTGCCAGTGCATTGCGGCGGGGAACGATTAACACCGCGTTCATCATGGCCCCGCTGGCTATGCAGTTGTGCAATTCAGGGACACCTCTCAAATATATCATGGATGGGCATCACGATGGCAGTGCCCTGACAGCTTCTTCCGAAAAGTTGCAGGGCAAGCTCGTGGGTGTGCCTGGACCGTTTTCCACCCATCGAGTCTTGCTCGGTAAATTGGCTATGGATCAACCGGGAAATTGGGGCAACGTCGGTACTGCCGACACGAATCCTTCATACGTCATCAATTCTCTGAAACGACAAATTATTGATGCCTTTTTCTGTGCCGAACCGTGGAGTACCAAGTGCGTCAGTGAGGGCGGAGCCGATGTGCAAATCCGTTCCAAGGACATATCGCCGGGGCATATCTGCTGTGTGGTCGCGGTGCGTGAAGATTTTTCGTCTGCCCATCCCGAACTGGTGAACGATTACGTTCGTACACTCTATCAGGCTAGAGACAAGATTTATACGGACAGTGATTATTGTGCCGCGACGCAGGCTGAGTATACCGGTGTGCCGCGTGAACTTGCCGCCAGAATCATTGAAGAGGACATCGTGACGTTCGACGACTTGAGCCCGGATAGAGGGCGTATGGATGAATTCATGCAATTGGCCCTTGCCAGCGGAGTGCTGTCCAGTTCGTGTGATCTTGACGAGTTCGTGTGTGACGATTTTAGTTGATAAATGGCCAGAATCCTTTCTTTCGGTTATGAATTTAGGTAAAGATACTTTTTTAATACGCCTGTTTTATTCGGTTTTTTATAAAAACACATATTTTCTCTTCAAGCGGGTAACTTTATTCGTCGCTCATGGCTCTTACTAGCGTGGACGGTGAAAAACACCCGTGCTCAATGCGCGACGCTGGTTGGTGAGGACGGATAACCATGCAGCAATTGATGGTATGCATCGTCAGAGTGAAGACGTGTACCGTTGAATGGGAGAATCGGATGCCTTTGAGTCCAGAGAAACATCTGATGGAAGTCGCAGACGTCTGTGACAAGAAATGGAGAATGCTCCGGGATAGACCTTTGGCATTTTTGCTTTCTGCTTTTGCGGGAGGGGCTTTTGTCTGTTTTGGTGCCATGCTGGCACTGGCCGTTTCGGCCGGTGTTCCTGGTAGTCTGGCTCCGGGATTGGCCAATCTGCTCATGGGTTTCGTGTTCATGTTTTCGTTGGTCCTTATCATGTTCAGCGGCATGACCCTTGTCACGGCAGATATGGCCTATGGACTGGTCGGTGTGTTTCAGAGCCGCATCACATGGAGGCAGTTCGCCTGGGGACTTTTTGTCGGGTATGTCGGCAATTTCATCGGGTCCATGTCCTTCATGTGGATTATGAGCAAAGGTGGCGGTTATCACGCCCTGCCCTGGCTTATGCGGGCCCATGATATTGGGCTGGCAAAGACCGGCGAGACTGCCATGGAGATCTTTGTCATGGGTATTATCTGTACCTGGACCCTGCAATCAGCCGCCATTCTTTTCATGAAAACCAATGACGATATGAGCAAAATAGTTCTGACCGCCTACGGGCCTTTGGCGTTTGTGGCAGGCATGAACGAGCACTGTATAGCGAACATCGGCTTTCTGGCCGTGCCGCTTTTTCAGCAGGATATATGGGCTGAGGCTGTTTCCGGAATGAACACTGTTGCTCCGGTGCTGATGCACTGGGGTTTCGGCAAGTTTGGCTGGGCGCATAATCAACTCTTTACGGTCATGGGAAATGCCATCGGCGGAACGCTCTTCGTGGCGGTAGTGTTCCAATTGGTGGCTGACCCTCTCAAACTCAAGGAATTATACCGCGAACGCCATGAAACAATGGCTACTGACGGGGAACTCAAGGAGGTGGAATGAACTTTGACTATAGTCCGTTCAACCCGTTGATCTGGGGTGTCTTCATCGCCGTGTGGGCGTGTATTTGGGTCATCGGGAATGCGTATCGGAAAAAATACCGCTTCAAAGAAGATAGTAAAAAAAAGTAAATGAGAATGTGTTTTCTGCGATAACAACAGGAGAACGTTATGTATCAAGATGGGTGGATTCCAACTGTCTGCTATCAGTGCAAAGCTGAATGTGCCATTTTGGCGCGTGTGGAGAATGGTGTCGTCAAGGAAGTGAAGGGAAATCCTCGTGGGCGCGGTAAGGCCTGCGTCAAGGGGATGGCGGGTATTACCTCCTTATACTCGTCAGAGCGTCTCAAGCATCCCATGAAGCGTGTTGGAGAACGTGGCAGCGGGAAATTCGAGCGCATCACCTGGGACGAAGCCATGGACATCATGGAAACAAAGCTGACTGAATTGCGTGATCGCGGAGAGGCACACAAGTTCACCTATTCCATGTTTCCGCATTCCGTGACCGATCCAAAGTGGCGTTTCGTCAACGCCGCCGGGGGTTTCATCTCAACAGGTCTGCCTCACTGCGATTCAGCCAAGATCATGGCTCACATGCATACGTTCGGTTGTTTTCCCAACCATCACATAGCCCCCATGTACAATACGGTGCCCAAGGGAGGCCTGATGATCCTGTCCGGCCGTCACCCCTTTGGCTGTCTGGATGATGCCTGCGTACCCAAACACATTCTGGATGCCAAGGATCGTGGCGCAAAGCTCATCGTCATTGATCCGATTTACCGCACCGAAGCCTCCAAGGCAGATTGGTGGATTCCCATCAAGCCGGGCGGTGACGCAGCCCTGTTCCTCGGTGTATGCAACTATCTGCTGATGAATGATCTGTACGACAAGGAATTCTGCGACAAGTGGGTCCGCGAAGGCGATATGGACGGCCTGATGGCTCATATGAAGGATAAGACCCCGGAAGCCATGAGCAAGATATGCAGTGTTCCGGCCAAGGATATCATCAAGCTTGCCAAGATGGTCGCCGAGGCTCCCAGTGCCTGCATCGATGCTTTCAAGTCCATCATGTACGGTAACGGCATGGATTGGGGACATGCCTGGTCCATCTTCCTGGTCATCACAGGTAATCTGGATAATCCGGGCGGTCAGCCTTTGCCAGAAATTGCCCCCATGGCACCGGTTGAGCCCGTGCCTCCGGCGCCGGATGTCACGGAGCTTGGCTATCACCGGTCCGGCAACAACAGGGAAAAATTCGACCATTACAAATTCTTTCTGCAACCCACATGGTATGCGGCGCAGGCCATCAAGGACGACACCCTCAAGGTCTTCTTTGCTTCCGAGTGCAACCCGGCACTGTCGGAAATGGGTTCCGGCGAATGGCGCAAGGCCGTGACCATGAAGGACGAGAACGGTAATTACAAACTGGAACTGCTCGTCGTCACCGAAATCATGCCGTCTGAAACCATGAAGTGGGCCGACCTTGTTTTGCCTGACCAGACCAATTTCGAGCGGTGGGAACTACTCTACATGCCGTGGTGGTACAACTTCGGTCATGGAACGGCTCTGTGCCAGCCGGTTGTCGATCCCATCGGTGAATCCCGACATGCCAACCGTGTCTTTATTGAGCTCGGAAAACGCATGTTCCCCGAGTACTTCGCCTTCAAGGATGATGTGGAATACTACGACATCGAATTATCCGGTGTGGGCATGTCCGTAAAGAAATTGCAGGAGAATGGCGGTCTCTGGTCTCCAGGAACAGCCGGTTTCCGCAAATATGAAGATACCGGCAAGTTCAATACCCCATCCGGCAAGATCGAACTGGAATGGCAGATGTACGAGGAAATAGGTCAGAAGTGGCCTAGCCCTCAATTGCCGTTGGAGTATCGTCGTGGAGAAGACGAGTTCCCGTTCATTCTTGTCAATTTCAGGACCATCTTCCTGAACAATACTGGTGCGTGGTCCCAGAACAACGCACAACTTCGGGACCCCGTATCCGGTCTCGACGCCAACCCCTGTCTCATGAACCCTCTTGATGCGAAGAAACTCGGCATTGTCGATGGAGATACTGTAACCATGGCTTCAAGTTCCGGCTCGGTGGAGGTTCCGGTGATGCTGACCGAAAAGATAATCCCCGGTTGCGCGGGCATTATTCATGGATTCGGCCAGACCATGGGCAAGGTGGCATCTCGCGGCAAGTGGATCGGCGACAATGAGTTGATTGCCGATGCCGGATCAACACTGGACGAGCAGGATATGCGCGGCGGAGAGGCGCATGTTTCGACTCGAGTCAAGATATATAAATAAGAGGGGTGAGAAATGAGACAGCTCAGCATAATGGTGGATCTGGATCGCTGTATCGGATGCAAAACATGCATCGTCGCCTGCAGAAATCATCATGATATAATCGACCACGAGAATGATCAGCCCGGAGCCATGGCCAACTATCTCCGAGTGGAAAGCAAATTGGAAGGAACCTATCCCGAATTGCGGGAAGACTACTGGGTGGTCATGTGCCAGCATTGCAAAAAGTATCCGTGCGCCAAGGCCTGCGAATATGAAGCCATAACCAAAGATCCGCAGACAGGTATCGTGCTTATCAGTCAGGAAAAGTGCACAGGTTGCGGCGAATGTATAGAGAAGTGCCCGTATAACGTCATCCAATTCAACAAGGATGATCTCTACGCACATAAGTGCAACCTCTGCTATGACCGTGTAACTCACGGTTTGGACCCGGTCTGTGTTGACGTGTGCCTGACAGGCGCACTCAGCTTCGGTGAAAAGGAAGTCCTTCTGATGCATGCTGAGGCCAAGGGCAAACAGGTCATCAAGAAAATGAGCACCCAGTCTATTATTTACGTCAAGAACGCTTAATAACCAATCAAGGCCGATCAGCGATGATCGTTGGTCGGCCGTATTTGTTCCCGCTTCCGGGAAGAGTGAACATCTTAAAAAAGAAAGCGGGCTACAGTAAGCACTGTAGCCCGCTGAATATTTTGGGGAGATATTCTTATTTTTTTGCGGTGTACGTCTGGAACATTTCGTCCAACACCTGCCTCGTCATCTTACCGATGGTTTCGTATTCCCACTCCGTGAGGTTGGCCAGAGAGACGCGGGCCGAGGGGTGGGAATCATCAAAGCCGTTACCGGGCAGCATGACCACGCCGCATTCCCTGGCAATGGTGAACAGAAACTCCATGTCCTTGTGGTTGTCCACAACCCACTGGCCGAACTCTTTGGAGTAAAAATATTCGCCGAGCACCTGCAAATCAAGCAGAGTGTAGTATTCGACGCTGTTCTCATCCTTTTCGGTCTCAACGCCAATGCTGCCCATCAGCCGTTCATAACGGCGGCGAATGAGTTTCTTGGTAGCCTGTTTGTATTCGTCGTGGGCATCGACCAGCGCGAACAGGGCGAAAAAGGCCATCTGCAACTGCTGGGGCAGGGATATGCCCGAGGTGTGATTCAATGCCACGGCGCGGGAGTCCGCTACCATGCGGTCGATGAACTTCAGGCCGGGGACATCATCCGTCAGGGAACTGTAGCGTTCAGCCAGCACAGTTTTATCGGCTTTGCCCAGTGCAGCGAGCTTGTCGTCGAAGACATTGTTTTCCGCAAGGGCGATGGCTCCGAGACGCCAGCCGGTTGCGCCGAAGTATTTGGAGAAGGAGTACACGAGCAGCGTGTTCTGCGGGACCATTGCGGCCAGAGACAGAAAGTCGTCGGCAAAGGTGCCGTACACGTCATCAGTGATGACCATGAGGTCCTGGCGCTTTTCTCTGACCAGATTGGCGATGGATTCCAGTACGGAGGAACTCATCTTCACGGACGGCGGATTGGACGGGTTGACCACATACAGAACCTTGATGGTCGGATCTTCCAGTTGTTTGATCGCTTTTTCGCTCAATTGCCACCCCAGCTCCTCTTCAACTTCGAGGGTTAGGACTTCCAGTCCGTATTCGGGCAGGACCGGGATTTCCAGATACGGCGTGAAGATCGGCGTGACAATGGCGACCTTGTTCTTGGCGGCAAGGAGTCGGTTGTGTTTCAGGGATTGAAAGATGTAGGTCATGGCCGCAGTGCCGCCTTCTGTGGCGAAGATATCGAATTCATTCAGGGCGGGTTTGCCGCCGTACATCTCCTTGACCAGATATTCACGGACGACTTTTTCCATGGAGGAGAGCATGCGGGGTGGGACTGGGTAGTTGCAGCCAAGGTAGGCTTCGCAGAATTCGAAAACCACGTCGTCATAGTCGAGACCGAGTTGGTCCCGCATGTATGAGAATGCTGCTCGCAGGAGATGTGTACCCTTTCTCTCCTCGTTGCGGACGAGGAATTCGGTGAATCTGGCACCAATGTTTTTCTTGTCGCTGGCACCGCCGAAACCGCCATACAGATATGCGTATGAACGGCTGGATTCTTCCAGAGCGAACTTGCCCATACGGATGAAAGCGTGTCGAGGCTGGATTGCAAGGAAGTTGGGATTGCCGCGGCCTGCGTTGAGCATCATGTGGTTCTTGGCCTTTCCGGCCAGTTCGATCAATGTGTCTTTCAGTTCAAAAGGACTCAGTTCGGGACTCATGGCTTTCTCCTTCCTGCGATTGTGTATGTATCTATCTTATTTGTATTATGAACGATGTCAGTTTTAGTGAAGAATAGTGACGATGACCGGCCCCCAGAGCGTCAACATGATGTTGGCAATGGCATAGGTCACGGTGAAGGCGGCCACCGGGGTCGCATTCTGTGTCTTGTCGAGCAGTGCGGAAAACGCTGGATTTGCGCTTCGGCTGCCGGTGACGACGCCGAGGGCTATGATCGGATTCTTGATCTTTAACACATAGTAGTTGAACAGAAACGTCACGAACTGCGGAATCATGGTGACCCCTACTCCGAGCAGCAAAAGGGTCATGCCGTGCTTCTGGATGGTTGTCAGGGCTTCTGCTCCAGCATTGAGGCCGACCACCCCAACAAATACGGCAAGACCGAAGCTTTGCAGGAAGCTGACAGCCCCGGAATCAACGCCGCCGAAATGGGGGTGTTTCATCCGCAGGTAACCAAATGCGAGTCCTGCAATCAGACAGCCCAGACCGCTGCCGAGCGTGACCTCTGCCGAGCCGACGTGGAATGAAACAAGGCCGATCAGATAGCCGACAACCATGCCGAGGCCGAAGGTCATAAACTCCGTGGCATGGACGGAAGGAGACTTGTAGCCGATGGCCTTTTCCACCTTGTCGAGGTCCGCCTTTGCCCCGTTGAGCGTCAGTTCGTCGCCGACATGTATCTCGGTCTTTGGATACAGGGGCATGGCGTGTCCCATGCGGGTGAGGGCCGTGTAGTAGACTCCGTAGTGTTTTCCTTCTCCACGGTGATGGACTTCTTCAAGGGTTCGTCCGTGAAAGGCTTTGTTGGTAATGAAAATTTTGCGGGATTCTTCAACCAGAGAGAAGAGATCATCCTCGTCTTCGTATTCCGGGCCGATGGAGGGCGAGCATTTTTCAAGTGTCGTGCGTAAGCCTGTCACCATGACCAGATCGTTCGGTTGAAAACTGAAGGCGTCATCAAGCTCACTGGGTGAGCCGCCACGTATGACTGATTCAACCCGGATCATGTCGTTGTGCAGGTCTTCGAGGAAGTTGCGGTTGTGACCGACAATCGGAGCGTCGTCTGCGACGCGGTAGACATGGGAAGCGATGCGGGACAGTGGAAGATATTCCCCCTCGTTCAGTTCACGGCCACCGCCTCCGAGTTTCTGGGCCAATACCATGGCTTCTTTGCGGATATCCCATTTGTAGAGCATCGGCAGGATGGCTGTTACAAAGAGGATCGGTCCCAGTGATCCGAAAATGTACGTCACCGAGTACCCCACCGCGATATCGACTTTCAGACTGTTTACCGCGCTTTGGCTCAATCCGAGCAGGTCTATTGCACTGCCTGCGGTGCCGATGATCGCGGATTGCGTCAGCCCGCCTGCTGCCAGACCTGCTGCCAGTCCGATCCCCAGGTCGAATTGTTTGGCGAAAAGAAGCACTGTCAGCAGGCCGGTCACGGTCATCATGATGGCGGCAAAAACCAGTTTGATGGTGGAACGATTGATGGAGCTGAAAAACTGTGGGCCGCCGCTGTAGCCGACGGCATAGATGAATAAGGCGAAGAAGATGCTTTTGACGCCTTCGTCGACCTTCAGCCCGATCTGTCCGATGATGACGGCGGCTATTAATGTTCCGGCAATGCCGCCTAGTTGGAATTTGCCGAATTTGATTTTCCCCAGCAGATAACCAAAGGCCAGAGAAAGGAACAGTGCCATAAACGGATTGGCCCGCAATAATTCCATCGCGCCCCCACGGTTTTCAAACTGAACAAGCATTGGACAAGCTAATAATATTGGGAAAAAGCATACAAGTGTTTGAAAGGAAAAGTCCACAGGAGAATCTGTGAACAAATATCTATGAGAAAGACGAGGTGCGTCTTAGCTTAAAATGTATATGTGTATATTAATAAATTCGAATGGTTACAAGAAAAGCGCCATCCCTGACTCTACTGTCAGCGATGGCGCCCTTCTTGTTGGTAGTGTGTTTGCTACAGATCGAACGGTGTCAGGCTTTCAAAGCCGTCCTCAGTGATGACGATGGTCTGTTCGAATTGCGCGGAGAGAGATCCGTCTTTGGTCACGGCGGTCCATTGGTCGTCGAGTACACGAACTTCTTTTCTGCCGAGGTTTATCATCGGTTCGATAGTAAATGTCATACCCGGGACAAGTGGTACGTTGCCCCATTGTGAGCGAAAGTGCGGGACGTTGGGAGCCTCATGGAAATCGAGACCAACGCCGTGGCCCATGTATTCACGTACTACTGAACAGCCTTGCTTTTCGGCATAGGTCTGGATTGCGGCGGAAATGTCGTTGATGATGTTTCCAGGCTTTGCCTGCTCCAGTCCCAGGCGAAGACATTCGCGGGCAACATCAACAATCTTTCGTGCATCCTGCGAAGGTGTCCCTACGAAAAAGGTCTGGTTGCAGTCAGCATAGTAGCCGTTGAGGATTGAGGTGATGTCCACGTTGACTATGTCACCGTCTTTGAGAGTGTTCGTGCCGGGAATGCCGTGGCAAATGACTTCGTTTGGCGAGATGCAGACGCTTTTGGGGAAGCCCATGTAGTTCAGCGGGGCGGGACGCGCATTGTTCTTGATGGTGAAGTCGTGGACCGCCTGGTTGATCTCTTCAGTCTGTACGCCAGGCCGTATCAAGTGCTTGATGGCTTCAAAGGTCTGCATGACCAGTTTGCCGCAGCGGCGCATTCCTTCAATCTGTTCTGGCGTTTTCAGACGAACTTTGTACCGTCTATAGAAGGTTTCGGACAAATCCGGTTTTTCCGAACTTGTCGTACTCATGCAGCATTTCTTGTATTTCTTGCCGCTGCCACAGGGGCAGGGGTCGTTGCGACCGACTTTGGCGTTCATCAAAAATCTCCTGAATATATATTAGGCGGGCCTGTGCCCGTCGGAAAGAATAGATGTTTACAAAAAGAACGACGATTGAAAAGACTTAGCATGCATAAAGAATATGTTGTCGGGGTAATCCTGTGCTGCCGATCAAGTGAGCGCCGTGAGAAAAGGGAGAATTGACAGAACGGCCTTTTATTTCCTCCAAATCCATGCAAAAGCGAGAGCCTTGAGACGATTCGGCGGGTTGTGTACTGTCCTGGTGTCGTTTCCTACTGGTGAAAAGAATCTCTCGTGGAAAATGGTTTGTCTTGATCCGGCACAGGCTTCCGATCATTTGCGAACAGCTTACGCCTCATCTGTCCAGGGTAGCCAAGGCAGGCCCTCCTTCAACCCTCGGCGCATACGATCCGTTGACCCCTGTTGGTAGCCATACACTCTCATGCCGAAAATATGTAACATGAGACTGGTGGCGCGAACCGTACTCACGGCGTTGCTGAATTCCTTTTCGAGATAATTCTGGTAAACCGCCTCCACCTCTCTCAGCTTGGCAGCGGCAAAGTCATGAAGAGTATTTCCCACAGCGGATAATTCAAGTTGGGTTTTAACAAGGAAGCAACTGCAATAGTCTTTTTTTGTCGCTTCTTGCACATACATTTCGAGAATCCTGCAAAGACCTTCCCCGACACTTGGCGCGGTATCCAGTATCTCACGGATACTCAGGATGCCTTTTTCGGCGTAACGCTGCATTGCTTCACGGTATATGGCCTCTTTGTTGCCGAATGAGAGATAGAGCGACCCGGGTTTCAAACCTGTTGCCTGGACCAACTGCTTCATTGATGAACCGTTGAAGCCGTGTTCCCAGAAAAGTTCTATCGACCTATCAAGTATGCAGTTCCTGTCATATTGGGCTTTTGCCATCGCTCCTCCTCTTCTGGTTATGTTAATAACCTAGGTCCGATAAATACAGAATAAACCAATCAACTTGAATAGTCATTCAAAATGTTGTTGACGAGAAAAGCGTCTCGCCGTAACTTGAACGATCGTTCAAGTTCAAGATGTGAGTCGAAATGAGGTTTTTATGAAAATCAGAAGATAAAAAGAACAGGAGATCAAAATGTCACTTGCTGAAAAAATCAATGAAATAAATGAAGAAGTGCGTGTGAACATTCCCGTCGATATTCAGGCCGTGATGGCAGAGGCAACAAAGACGTTGAGTGAGTCTGATCTGGTTTCCAATGCGCCAAAGGCGGGTGACACAATGAAGAACTTCACGCTGCCGAATGCTCTCGGTGAAGAGCGGAGTCTCGATACGTTGAGGGAAATCGGGCCGGTTGTCGTCACCTTCTACCGGGGAGGCTGGTGTCCATATTGTAATTTGGAGTTGCGTGCCTATCAGCACGTTCTGCCAGATATAACAGCTGCAGGAGCTTCGCTGGTTGCTATTACTCCGGAGCTTCCCGATGCCTCATTGTCGACAATCGAAAAAAACGGATTGGGATTTGAAGTGCTCACGGATGAGAACTCCAACTATGCAAGAAAACTGGGGCTTGTGTTTACTCTGCCGGAAGAATTGCAGGCTATATATACGCGTTTGGGGCTTCATCTCGAAAAGCATAATGGACAAGGGCAGTTTGATCTGCCTCTGGTCGCAACGTTTATTGTGGGAGTTGATGGTACCATTCTCAGTGCATTCGTGGATGCTGACTACAGGGTCCGTAAAGAACCGAGCGAAATAGTGGAAGAATTGAAATTAAAAAGAAAAGGATAACGTAACGTCGGATCATACTCTGATGGTTTTATCGTTGAGTAACACCCTATCACTCAGGGATATGTTGGGATAATGTAAAACAGGCTCCGGAGATATCGATCTTCGGGGCTTTTTCATGCATTGCACGCAAGCAGGAAATGGCTGCGGCATAAACTCTAACCGATTAGGATATATTGAGGATATTGACGTAAGAGAGTTGATAAGAATCCCCGGAAGGTTGCTTGGTTCTGTGATTTTAACGAGTTGAAAAGAACACCCTCGCTACAAATAATACGTTCGACAGAGATGGAGTGACAGGCGAGCCGACAAGGGGCGGTGCAATAAAGTTTTGTTTTCTGACAAATTGCCGCATAGTTTCTACCTTATGAAGAGTCCTGCCAACTTCTCGCCTTGAACCCACATGAATGAGTATGTAGTCTTATGAGTAAATTCCCTTTCCGCAGAGAAGGAGTGACACATGGGAGTCTTCGAATTCGATTTGGTCGAGTACCTTCGACGACTGCATTTTTCAGGGAATATATCAGCGACAACGGAGGGGCTGCATGCCTTGCAACGGGCGCAATTGTACAATATCCCCTTCGAGAATTTTGACATCCAGCTCGGCCGAGGTGTCGATCTCAATCAGGAACACCTCTTTGATAAACTCGTGCTCAGTCCTCGTGGGGGCTACTGCTTCGAGCTGAACGGTTTGTTTCTGATGGCGCTTCGTGCTTTCGGATTCGAGGCCCGCTCTTTGTTGGCCCGGGTTCATTTGTCGGGGCAACCCTCTGGACGTGGGCATCAACTTTCCCTTGTCAATGTGGAGGGCCGTCAATGGTTGGTGGATGTGGGATTCGGAGAGGACGCCCCCTTAGGGCCCTACCTGTTTGAACGGGGGGCGGTTCAGGATATCGGTGGAAAGTTGACTCGCCTGATTGACGGCGGTGTTTTCGGGAACATGCTTCAGGTACGCGCCGATGATGGGTGGAAGAACCTCTACAGTTTTGACATGGAGCATGTCTGTCAGGGCGACATCAACTACGGTGTCCACTATACGTCAACCAACCTCAATTCATTCTTCACCACTTCTCGGGTCGCCATGAAACCTCTTGAGGATGGAATGGTTACACTCTTCAACAACAGGCTCACCCTGTCCCGGGACGGACAGGAAAAAGTAATGCAACTGCCTGAAGGTCAGGGGTATCTGGACGCGCTGAAGGTTCATTTTGGTATCGAGCTCGACGCGTCTTACGAAGCTTTGAGACCCGTTGAGTAAGAGCTGGCAGGGCTCACAATTCATGCTTCAACACCCTTTAAAAACGAAAAAAAGTTACAGCGTTAACTGTAACCTTTTATAATTTCGTGGCGTTCCCAAGGGAGTGGTGCCCCCTGTTGTTGGCGTGAGGGGGATAGAGAAAAATACGGAAGCCGCTTGCCAACGTGTATTCCGATTAACGAGTCAATCAAGCTTGGTACTTGTCCAGGAAGCGGCGTTCATCCTCGGCCGCACCGATGACAAGCAGCGAAGTCCCTTTGTCGAGCGGGAGCATCGGGTCCGGGTTGATTTCCATTTCTTCACCACGGGAGACCGCAATGATGCTACACCCGGTGTCGTTGCGAATGTTGCTTTCCATGAGTGTTTTGTCGGCAAGCGAGGACCCCACCTCGACCCGGAAAATGTTCAGTCCTTCGGTTAAGGTCATTACCTTGCCCGGACTCAGTAGGTTGATGATGGTGTTGGCTGCCATGGTGGCATAGGACATGACCAGATCGGCACCGGCCTTGTGCAGGATCGTGATGTTTCTGTCGAACGTTGCCCTGCTGATAATCTGAATGTCCGGTCTAAGCCGCCTGCAATATATCGTCAGATAGATGTTCAGGTCGTCGTTGTGCGTGGTGATGAACACTGATGGCGCGCTATCGATTCCCGCGGCCTTTAGTACGTCGAGGTCCGAGGCGCTGCCGTGGATGTAGTGAATTTCGTCGTGGATGAGTTTTGGGTTTTTTTCCACAATCATGTAGTCAATGTTCCGTTGTTTGAGCACCCGCGCGGCAGACTGTCCCACACGACCGCCGCCGAGAATGAGCACCGGTGCGTCCATGGGCGGAGCCTCGCCGACAAATTCGTCGTAAGCCTTCAACTGTTCTTCGGTTCCGGCCATTATCATTATTGTTTTGGAACTGATGACAGTCTCTGGGCGGGCGGGTACCAAACGGCCATGCTCCCAGAGTCCTACGATGTTCATGCCGGTGGCATCGCGCAGGCCGCAGTCCTTGACGGTTCGGCCCACAAGCGGTGTGTCCATGGCGGGAGCTTCGGAAATATTGAGTTTGTTGATGTTGCCAATGACGTTGCTCCGGGCACCGGTGCCGAGGGTGCGTCGGGCGAGCATTTCTCCGAGCATATACATGAATTGGAAGACGTAGCTCGATCCTGCCAACTGGAGAATGTCCACGGATTCTTCAGAGTCGGCATTTGCCACCACCTGTACGTCTGTAGACACCTCGCGAATCGTGTAGGCCGCATTGGTATTTTTCATGTCGTCGCTCAGAAGTACGACCATGGCCGCCTGATCGGCCCGCAAAAGTGAGTAGGTTTGCGGATTGTCGGAATCGCCCACCACGGCCTTGTATCCTTGATCGACCAAATCCAGCGCGTGGTTCACGTCGTTGACCAGAAAGCAATACTGGTAGTTGAACTGCCTTACGCGTGTAGCCAGACTGAGGGCCACTCTGTCGGAGCCGATAATGATCAGGTGTCCAGATGTCTCCTCGGGCAATTCCCGGGCAGCCCTCGACTTGCTTTGGGCCTCAAGGAACGGGGCGTAAAAGAATTGAATGAAGGTGAAAGGGAGCATCACCAGCAGAAAAACGATGCCCGACATGAGGACGCAGAGCGTAAACACCATTCCGATATCAGATGTAAAGGTAATGTCGCCGAATCCAAGTGTGGACATGACCGTCAGCGTCCAATACACGCCGGTAATCCAAGAATAATGCTGCCCTTCCATTTCCATGAGTATATGGAATAAAACACTGGAAGCCCCGATGAAGAGACACAGAAACAGGATAAACCTGATGAGGGAATGCAGGTTGCGCTTTGCGCGACGATCATGAAAAAAATACAGCAACTGGGAAGGAAGAAATTTCATTGCTCTCGCTTTGCTTTTATGGCCGGCCATTAGGTATAATGGATGAATTTATACTGGTTTTGCTGGATTCTGAAAAGTTAAATCACAAAACTATGGGTATGGGCAGAAGATTAAACAGTTGCTTGTTCCTTCGGTTGCGTTGAAAACGCTTGGAGAATTGACGGCAACGTTGCGCTTATATGGTGACCACACAAACGAAAAAACGGTGACAGTGTTAACTGTACCCGTTTAAAAATTACGCGAGGGTCCCAAGGGGGGCCCCTGTTGCCGCCGTGAGAGGGTTTGCCGTTCGTCCAGTGATTTAAGTGTGTTGTGCAATCACAGTGTCCCGTCTGCGCCAGACATTCCATAAACCCAACAGGTTTATGTTCTTATTGTATTTAATGTCCGTTTTCAGACGGGCGGTTCAGACTCCAGCTTGCTTATACTCGGCTACAAGGGAGCGAGTATCGGCCCTCGTTAGGCTGAACCATCAGAGGTCGTTACAGAATCCGTCTTTTCTGTTTTACCCTTCTTTCTTCATCTCAAGAGCGGGGGATGGAGGAAGGTATGGTGTTTCTGATAGTTATTGATCATCTCTTGCCAGCGAATTGTTCGAAGAATTAGATTCATTTTTTCAAGGACGATTAGTTCTCTGCTAAAGCAAACAAGGGCGACAACACGAGCAGGACTCCTGTCAAAACGATGATCCAGGATTCCAGATTGCGGTATTTAGCCAGCGCATCAACTTTGTAGACAAGGAGGACGGGGATGAAGCAGCCGATGACGGCGAAAATAGGGCTGCAGATGCTGGTGAAATAGAGAATGGGGAAATTAACTATGGTAGCCGTCCAGCCGAGCAACACGATGAGGCCCACGATTCCGGCGGATACTTTGGTCATGTTAACAGTTTCCTTAGGCCTGCCCTTAGCGAAAAGATTCAGATACAGTCCGGTGCAAGCTTCGTGCAGTCCGAGCAAGACACCGAAAAAGGATGTCGTTACGGCGCAGATGTCAATAATCACCCCTAGGGCAGGAACAAATCCTCCGGGTATGGTTTTATTCATTACCGCCAGGAAAGACGTATTGGCCACGAAGGCGTTGTAAGCTTCTTGATGTGTGATGGACATGGTGCAGGAAAAGGCAAAGAAAAAGACCACCCCTCCAAGGATAAAAAAAGCGTAGTTCATGATTTGCATCGCTTTTTTTTTGGCTACTGCGATGTCCTTATACTCGGAGCGTGCGTAGACTACCGTCGGGCTTAACGACTGGAGAAACAGAATCGAGGTCATGGCAAAGGGCAACGTCACGACAGTTTCGAACAGCGTTCCCCATAAAGTAGAGAAGGCCTTGCTGTTGTTGAGATCCCAGTGTGGGGTGATCATCAGGGCAAGGATAACCAAAGAAAGAAGAATGACGACGATCAGAATTTTGGACAGGTAGAACATCAGGGTTTTACTCGCAAAAGCGAGAAAGACCAAGAAGCCGATCAACAGCAGGGCATAGAGGTGGTTCTCGGACAATAGCCCGTGAGTGAACCCTGCGGCCTGAATGTAGGAGGCGCTGTCATTGGTGACGGTTTCGCTGTATACGCAAAGCCAGATCAGAAGCATCACAAAATAAATGATGCCCAATGCCGTTCCCCATTTGTTGCCCAGGTATTCTCCAATCGTCGACGTATAGTCAGAGGCGTCTCGAGACTCAATCAAGGTATTGATATACAAACGTTGAAATAGATAAAGGGCGGGATAAGCAAGGGCTATGGCCAACAGAAAGGTCCACAGGCCGACCAGTCCGGCCTGAATGGGCAAGAAGACTATGCCCGCCCCGATGCCCATGCCGATATTGACAGCCACCCATCCCCAATCCTTGGAATTCATTCTCATGCGTGCAGCTCTTTTGCGGTTAGTCGATTCTTGAAAATGTCACTTCAGAAGTCTCTGAGCGCCTTTCTTGAGTGCTGGAAGGGAAAGCATCCGTTTCGATGATAGAGGTCAGGATGTCATGATTTTTAGAATTGTCTCATCCGTCTGTTTCATGCCAATGCTGGCCAACTCACCAATATTGCGGATGGTGGCTTCTACATCGCTGCCTACGATTCCGTCGCCGCCATGGAGATCCTTGTGATAGGCAGCCAGGGTAGCTGAATCGAACGCCGCGTATATGCCTGTAGCGATTTTCATGGCGCAGGACGGCTTGGCACCGTCGCAGATGATGCCGGAAACGTTTGCCAGGGTGTTAATGACGGCGTGGGCCACAGTCGCATAGTCCGCGCCGAGCAAGAAGGTGATGGCACCGCTGACCCCGGCCGCAGCGCACATGGCGCCGCAGTATGCGGACAAACGCCCCACCTTGGTCTTGATGTGCACGGTGCACAGATGGGACAGAAAAAGCGCCCGGATCAACTGATCCTCAGAGAACCCTTTCATCTGGGCACACTTGATCACCGGCAAAGAGGCGGTCATGCCTTGATTGCCGCTGCCGCTGGTCGTCATCACGGGCAGAGGGCAGCCGCTCATGCGGGCATCACTTCCGGCGGCAGCGTAACTGGCGCAGCGATTTCGGATATCGTCTCCATAGATTCCCTGCTCAATATTTTTGACGATACTGCTGCCAATGTTCACGCCGTAGGTGTTTTGCAGTCCCTCATCCGCAATGGTACTGTTCAGTTCTATGACCTGCTTAAACAATGGGCGAATCAGCTCAAGGTCGATGCTTTTGGCTAAATCATAGATCAGCTTGACCGACAGAATGGAGCGGTCTTCCTCGGTCGTATTGAAATTTTCCGGGGAAAATCCACGGTCAAGAAGTACTTGGCCGTCTTTGACCACTTTGGTGAGGTTGGTGTGTAGGTACTGCACTTCCACTAAGGCGCTTTTATCTTCAGAAAAAGCCTCGACTCGTACATAGAGTTTTACCGGAGTCTTCTCGTGGATAATTTCAAACGATGTCTTATTCAGATACTCTCTGACATCCACCATGTCATGCTCGGTCACCTCGCTGATGACCATCAGATCCTTTTTGCAGTCTCCGGCCACAAGGCCCATGGCCGCAGCGGTTTCAATGCCTATCATCCCACCGCTGTTGGGTACGACAACGCTTTTCACGTTTTTGATTATGTTGCCTGAAACAAAAATTTTCACGCGGTCAGGAAGCTCGCCCAGCACCTCTTTGGCCTTGGCGGCAACCAGGGCAATGGCAATAGGCTCTGTACATCCCTGCGCCGGAACGATTTCCTCATGCAGAATTCTTAATACTTTATCTGTTGTATCCTGATTGTCCGGCATTATTCTCTCCCTGATTCGTTCCAAGTTATTGCCGCATTCTTGTTCAAAATTTTCTATAGATTCTTCATGCTTAAACGCGCGTTTTGCAAATAGCAAGAACATGGTGCCCATCTATCAAAAGAAAGAGAATTAGGGGACATCTTCGTAACTCCAGATGCGCCTCGAAGAGACGGCCTTCCTTGTCGTAGGAGTACTTCCAGGTGACGGATCTGCCCGCCACGGTTTCCTGTTTCTCGATGATTCGATCGTTTGGGTCATGCTTCAGCCTGAATTCGAATACGCTCATAATTGTCTCCTTCGGGCCACAGAGTTGGACAGCCCCGTCGTTATTTGCGAGGAGCGTATCACGGGTTTCTCGGCCAAGATGGACAAAATACGGCGGTGTCGGTTGAATACAGCTTAATGCCGGTCACATGCACAGTGTGGTCGGCAAAACGCAAGGCAATTTCCGAAGATACCGCTTGACAGGTTTTGAAGACAGGCCTGAATTTACCTGAAAGCCCCTGAATTCAGTGCTTCCGGGGCTTTTTCGTATCTGTCGGCACGTAAATTGGTGCACAAAAGAAAACGGGCTACAGCGTTAACTGTAACCCGTGAAATAACGTGGCGTCCCCAAGGGGGTTTGAACCCCTGTTGCCGGCGTGAGAGAGCGACTGTTGAGCTTAACTAGGCTGAATTTCACCGAGTTTTACCGAGTTAAACCGTTTCTTCCTGCCTAAACCGTTCCCGAAACCGTTTCCCTTCATCATATGATGGAGGGAACATATTCAAATTTTTTCGACAAAAAATCTCCTTTGTCTCTGGGCGACAGAAAATGTCGCCCTTTAAAGGGTGAGGCTGATTGCTGTGGTCAGTCAACAACACCTAACAGCCAAGGAGAAGAAACAGTGCTGTACACAGGAGGACATTTAAACGTCATAGGTAAAACTGAGAATGGGATTCCCATCCTCAAAGAGGAGCCCTTAACTGCGGCAATCCCGCCAAACGACAACCAGGCGGCATTCACAACTATTGCCCCCTACAATCCAAACCAATCTTTTCTTTCGCACCACAATGAACAAAAGGCGTTGAGAAAAGCGGCAAAGGAACAACAAGCCTTTGCCATGGAAGACCAAGAAAAGTGGAATAAGAGCTCATTGCATGCATGGATTCGCAATGCACAGATCATCCCTCTTCCCAAGAGACAGATCGTCGATGCTGATGCTCCGATTGAGAGCTTCCCTGAAGGCGCAAAGAGATGGATCAAAGATATGTCCAATGCTTTTGGAGTCCACTCTAGTATACTTGTAGCCTTGTTGTTGGGTTTTGTCTGCATCCTTTTGAGGGGGCAGTTCAAGGTGGTACGCCATAAGAATCATGTAGAACTTGTGACCCTGTACCTTTTGGTCATGATGCTATCTGGCAGGATGAAGTCTCCGCTTATGGAAGAAGTCCTTAGGCCCATCGTAGCCATCGAAAAAAGACTGCAAAAGGCATTCTTTGAAGAAAAAGAGCTTTTTGAAACGAAAGAAAAACTCATCCAAAAGCGTATCCGCACGTTAGAAAATGACGCTGCGAAAGGCGGCGACCTAGACACGGCAGTTCAGCAAATCCTCAACCTAAAAAATGAAATGCCTGCCAAGAAGTTCTTGCCGGTCCTCCTTACGTTCAAGTTCACCCCGGAGGGCCTTGAAAAAGAAGCGGCTAGACAAAATGGCAAAATAGGAATTGCCGCTGCTGAACTAGGATCATTCAAGAAGCTTCCGGCGAATAGAGATGACCTTCTACTCCAGGCGTATGGCGGGGAGTCCTTTTCGAGCACCAAAGCAGGTGAACCTATTCGAATTGAGAACCCAGCCGTAGCAATCCTGATCGCGACTCAAGATGGCACAGCCGTCAAACTGCTCAGTGAAGAAGCTCTTCAAGATGATGGCTTGGTAGCTCGATTCCTTTGCCTGTTGCCACCTGAACTGTATTCGCACGGGCTAGTCGGCGGCACTTCGGAAGTTCCATCCACTAGTGCCAATTGGCTTGAGGAAACTGCCAACAAGCTGTTTGAAGCCTCGTACCTGTCTGATGCAAACACCTTGCTTCATTTTGAGGATCAAGCGCTTCATGCATGGCATAGGCTTGAGGCTCATGCGAAAGCAGAAGCGGCCAATGATATGAATTCGCCAGTCCTTCAAGCTTTTTATAGAAAGCTTGCCGGTACGTGTCTCAGGCTAACCGGAATCATACACATTCTCTGCTGCTGTGAAAGCGGAGAGCCATACGAAACTCCTATAAGCAAAGAAGCTGTCCTCGCAGGTGTCCACCTCGCAGGGTTCTTTGAGCAGCACACCAAAGTTGCTCTCAACCTTGAAACGAAAGACAAATTGGAGCGCGCACATGCAGTGCTTGGGTATATCAAGGAAAGAGGCGAGCCGGAGGTAAAAATGAGGGATATCTATCGAGCCAAACACTGGAGAAAAGATGAAACCCTTTCCGTATTGAAGATGCTGCAGGCCCACGGCCACCTGGCGCTCTATAAAAACGGCACCAGTTTCACCTGCATCATTAACCCGGCTTTGTGGCTTTCGACGTAGGCCCCATGGTGACATTCGTGACATGTCACCAATGTCACCTATCGGCTTCATGTTCAAAACATTTCAGACAACCTGATTTCCCTTAATATTAGGAACCCAGAAAAATGAAATGCCCGTAGCTCGACAGCATTCCATACAAGGCAACGGGATATAGTATTAATAATAAATAAGAGATCTTAGATATGTATACACACGACACAACAACTTCAATACTCAACCAGAACTATCGCGTTGATCTTTGGTTGTCGCTTTACTCATTGATTATGTTCGCCATAGACGACATGTCCAAATGCCTAATGTTTAGACTAACGCTCACTCACCCAGAGAACATACCTTATACTCTTGATAACATGAGGATTACTCGCTTTATGGATTCCTTCAGGCATTCCATGGGACGGTACAAAGTTAAATTACTCTATTTTTGGGCTAAGGAATTCAGCAAGCTCTCATACGTGGGTAATTTTCATTATCACGTATGGGTAGTCTTAAATGGGCAAGATGTCAGAAACCCTTTTACTTTGCGCCATAGAGTTCAGCATTTGTGGGGACTTTCCCTTGGAGACTGCACCAAGGCATATGGTCATATTGATGCTATGAATGTACCCGGATCATACACTCGCCATGGAATTATGGTTCGGAAAAGCAGCCATAATTTCAATTACCTCATGTGGCATGTCTGGGATCAGGCACAGTACCTAGCTAAAAGGGAATCGAAAATACACTACCCGTTTAAGGGAGACGCGTATGGCGGGTCACAAGTTCCGCAAAGAAGCAAAGCCGAAGCTCTGCTGAAACTGTTTGAAATTATGCCTGGAAGATAAGCCACTAGGCTGTGGTTTTTTGTTTCAAGTACAACCTTGCCTAACATCACCATCTTATGAAAAGAGAGATAAACACATGAAGAATAACAAAAAAAATATTAATACAGTTAGTGCATTTCGAGGTGATAATGAATTCTTGTTCCTTGCACTTCCAGATGAAAGCTGCGACGTCAATCTGCAGTTCAGCAGTGGGCCTTCAAAGGCTCAATGCTACACTAGTGAATTTGGTGAAGTCTTTCTGAAAACAACAGCTCTTGTGTCTGTCCATTTTATGGAGACGAAAAGGGACGATCGGGTCAAACTCATTCCGGAAAGCGTCCTTGAATTAATGTGCGACTGCAGTGAAGAGGTAGTAGGCCCAGACGAAGCTTAATTATTCAATTATTGAAGAAGGGCCCCTCGATCAGCTGATCGAGGGGCCCTCTTTTGTGTCAGTGGTCCATGTTGGGTGGTATTTCTACCAACGATACATGCCCCCACGATCCATAAACTTTGTGTAATTAACCGAGATATCCTTAATGGCACTGGAAAAGCCAACCTTACTAATTGGCCTGCTTAATCGATATGAGCCATGAGTGTTATCAAAAAAGCACCCGTCAGGTGAAACCATCAGATAACTTCCCACCATGTCGCCAGAAACCTCTGCCACCGCTTTAATCCCTTGCCTCAGATGACGTTCAACGTAATGAGTGAATTGTTCGTCTGACACAGAGAACTTGGTAGCCTCCTCGCCATTAACCCCATCGATCGTGAGAGCTTGAAACATTTTTATTCGATGAGGATTCGTATCACGGTAAAACGAAGACATGTCTTCATGATGATTCCATCGACAAACTGTCGTGTTGATCTTGAGGCGCATGCCAGATTTATGTACCCAATCCACCAACTGCTCATAAGCCGATTTTGACATTGGGACGCCATTTGAAATTCTACCAATCGACCAATTCGTATCTGCCGACAGGCTATCAATACTGATCCCAATCCAGTCTAGCATGCCTGACACCTCACGCAGCCACTCTTTTGTCAGCAAGGCCCCATTGGTTACTACGCAGGTCGTTATACCTAGGTCGTGAGCAAGTCTAATTAACTGGTTAAGCTTTGGATAAAGTAGAGGCTCTCCGCCTACGAAAGTGATTTTTGAGATACCCTGTTGATGGCATTGTCTTATGACATCAACAAAGACCCCATCTTGATCTTGAGACGATAGGGACGAGCGCATTTTGCATGAGCCAAAGCAAAACCTGCACAGCATGTTGCAGTGCTTAGTTACAAACAGATTAATTGCAGGGATGAAACGATCCGCAGCCAGCTTTTCCACAGTACTCATTTGAACCTCCGTTCATTTAATAGTTCTGTCCTGCGGACAGCGAGACGGAAGTTTTACGAGTATGTGATTGCCTAAACTACGTAACGGACCTCATCACCATTTTTCATAATATATGTTTGTTCTAGTGGCCCACTAACAACGTCAGTGTTTTCTTCAAGCTCTTGCCAAAAGTATTTCGAATTGATTGCACCAATTAACCTTTCAGGCTGAGATGCGATCAATTCAGCTTCAGCGAGATATTGCTCCTGCTTCTCTTTATTTTCAAGAACAAATTGTTCGCCTTGCACTAGCTTTTCGACTGCAAGGACTTGCTCTGCTAGACTACCACATAATGCCAATTTGCAATGAGCATTATAAATATTCATTTGAAGCTTAGCAAAGGCGTGGGCCCCTGGGTCAAGTAGGCATTGCAACTCAAATTGACTCAGTTTGGGAATCCCAGAGTATTTTTTAAAATCAAACTCTGGAGAATTCGAAACGATAAGTGGGACAATGTGTAGGTCAGAAAGGTCTTCGTTGATCATCAGACTCTGCTTAAGCTCATTAAAATTAGTCTTGATCGCTTCCAGTGCCCTGTTTAACTGTCCGACTGCACCTTCCAATTCTTGCTCGTGCCTATAGATTGCTTCAACATCCGTACGAAAATATGTGAGCTTTGCTTCGATAATAAAAAGGTAGCCATCTTTGTACGCAATAACGTCGACTTCGCCCTTTTGGGATTCTCCATTCTTATAGTCCCAACTGGCAATAGCCTTGTAGCCTTGGCTTTCAAAGCGTTGGGCCAAAGAATATTCCATATTGGCACTATAAGGCTTGTTGCCAGCCTTACCTTTCCCCTTTTCGCTGCCCTTCTTCCTGACTATGCGGTTTAAAAGCGCGGTTTTTACATCCCCATGGAAAAAACGAGGCATAATGATGTAATTGTTTTTCGGAGTCCGTAAAAACTGCCCATTATCAACTCCACCCATATGAGGTGGACCTGCAAACAACTCCAGCGCAGTAAGGCATGCTTTCCGCCTAGCGGCATTTGGAGGGGCCTGGTCATATTGCATCATCATGTCGAGCATTTCGTCCCTTGTTCTGACACTAATGCAAGGGTGATGAACATTCCCCATAATTTCCTTGTGATACGCTATTGGATTAAGTCCTTGTCGTATACATGCGTCCATGTTTTGAGAAATCTGATCCTGCATGGTCTGCACGATCGAATTCGCATAGTGAAGCCCTTCGCTTTTCATTCTCTCCATAAAGGGAAGGTAGTTACTTTTGTAACAGGAATCGAAGCGGCCAATAAGATCTAGGGTTTCAAATAAATCAATAGTAACGCCTTCGAATTCTACTTCATCAACTCCGAGCATGTCTTGGATGAAGACGTCTCCTCCAAGGGCATAAATTCTTTGCGCAACAGTTTCTTCATTGTCCATCCCGTCTTGTATCTCTTTAACGATGTCAGGATAAATGCTGTATGGTAGTTCTCGATAATAACGATCGATGATCTGAAACTTATGATTTGTCAGAGCCCATGCTTTCCACGCATCAAGGGATTTGTGTTTTACGTCCAAACCGCTTGTGCGACGGACCTCCCAACCCTTAAAGCAAAAGTCTTTAATTATTGCCTCGACTTCTAAAACGGCATCCCAAGCGGCAAAGAGAGAATATGCCTTTATGGGCTCTCCATTAAGCAGACAGTCACGAATAGAATCCAAGGCATCATCAATTGACTGCCTGCTTCCCCAATTCTTTCTTGGGAATTGATTCTTCTTGACCGCGACCCTATGTAGGACAGGGATTAAATTATTGCGCTTGTTCTCATATTGTTGATCATTCTTGGCACTAAAATACCAAGCTTCAAGATAGGCCGCAAAACTCGCAAGAACCATCTCCCATGAGAGTTCCTTCAGTAACGATTGGTAGCGATTTACACCCTCTAAAGCCTCGTCATGAAGCTTTCGTAGCATATCCCCGTCTTCAAGGAATTGGCGTATTTCTTCAGAACTAGACTCATCAAGTTCGGCATGAACCATTTCCCAAAGTCTAGACTTCAGAATTGCTTGTGAGCCTTTCAAATACGCAATCAGCTGATCAGAGTCATTGGCCAACAGCTTTAAGGTCTTTACAAACTCTATGTCTTTTTTATTTTTCTTATTCTTTTTCTTGGCCATTAGCTTTTATAACACTTTTAGCTGGTTTTTTAGTGGGCCGTAAATACTCTTAAGCCCCATAGTTACGCTGCCTCGCTCCAATCATCCGCCAAGCTCTCGGCCTGCCGCAGCACCTCGGCCACGGCCTCTTTCTGGGCATCCGGCGGGTACTTGTACTTCTTCAAAATCCTGCGAACCAAGTTCCGCATCTTTGCTCGGACCGAATCCTTATGCTGCCAGTCTACCGTCACATTCTTCCTGAGCTTCTCGGTCAGTTCCTTGGCTATCTTCTTGAGGACGTCATCACCTAATTCACGGACGGCAGACTCGTTCTCTTCCAGGGCGTCATAGAATGCCAGTTCGCTGGGGTTGAGGCCGAGCTTGTCGCCGCGCTTGAGCGCTTCGTTCAAGTCCTTGGCCATCTGGATAAGTTCTTCGATGACCTGGGCGGTTTCGATGGCGCGATTACGGTATTTGAGCAGGGATTCCTTGAGCCGCTCGGAGAACTTGCGCTCCTGAGTCGTATTGCGCCGTGAACGTGCGCTGATTTCATCCCTGAGCAATTTTTCGAGCAACTCGACGGCTAGGTTGCGGTGCTCCATGTTGCGGACGTCGTCGAGGAATTCTTCGGACAAAATGGAGATATCTGGCTTGTCGAGGCCCGCTAGAGCGAAGATGTCGTCCACGCCTTCGGGGACCACGGCGCGCGCAAGGAGTTGATTCAGAATCGCGTCCTTTTCCTGCCGTGTTTGCTTGCCCTTGGTGGCTGTCGTTTTGTCGATGAAGATTTTCACGGCCTGAAAGAAGGTGATCTCATCCCGTATGGCCACGGCTTCGTCCAGGGTACCGCAAAGGGACTGAGCGCGGGTCATGGCGACCACGACATCAAAAAACTCTTTCTTGCGCTCCTCGGTGGCGACGACAAAGTCCGCAGCAGGGGGCAACAGCTCGACAGCCTTGGTCTTGTAGGCTGAGTAATCGAACTTATGGAAGATATCGCGTGCCGTCTGGAGCTTCTCTTTCAGCACATAGAAGGCCTCGTACACATCGATAGTCGGCTGGCCTCCACGCCCACCGCTTCGGGTGTAGGTGTGCAGCGCATTCTTCAGTTCGCTGGCAATGCCGATGTAGTCTACGACCAAGCCGCCTTGCTTACCCTTGAACACGCGGTTTACGCGGGCTATCGCCTGCATGAGGTTGTGCCCCTTCATGGGCTTGTCGATGTACATGGTGTGTGCGCACGGCGCGTCAAAACCTGTCAGCCACATGTCGCGAACGATGACGATCTTCAGCGGATCATCCAGGTCCTTGAACCGTTTCTCCAGCGCCTTCTTCTGGGTCTTGCTGTAGTGGTGGTTTTGCAACTCTCGCCTATCAGAAGCACAGGCCGTCATGATGATCCTGATTGCCCCGTCCGAGGGATCGTAAGTCCCGTCAGCCAACTGATTTCCTGCCCACTGAGGACGCAGCTTCACAAGCGCATCGAACATCTCAACGCAGATCTCACGGCTCATGCAGACGATCATGGCCTTGCCGTCCACGACCTCCAGACGGGCTTCAAAGTGGTCGACCAGATCCTCGGCTACCTGCCGGATACGGGGTTCCGCGCCGACAAGCTTGGCCAGGGCAGCCCACTTGCCCTTGGTTTTTTCGGCCTGGGAGGTCTCTTCATCCTCCGTTACCTCGTCTACTTTTTCGTCGATCAGCGGCAACTCGTCCTGATTGAGGTCGAGCTTGGCCAAGCGGCTTTCGTAGAAGATGGGGACGGTCGCGCCATCAAGCTGGGCCTGCTCGATGTCGTAGATGCTGACGTATTCGCCAAATACAGCCTGGGTGTTCTTGTCCTCTTGGGATATGGGCGTGCCGGTGAAGCCGGTGAACGTAGCGTTGGGCAAGGCATCGCGCATATGCTGGGCATACCCGGCAACGAACGCATTCCGCTTTTCATCCAGCTTGCCTTTGAAGCCGTACTGGGAGCGGTGACATTCGTCGGCGATGACGATGATGTTTCGACGGTCGGACAGGACCGGGAATTTGGTCTCGTCCTTGTCGAGGGAAAATTTCTGGATGGTGGTGAACACGATGCCGCCGGACTGCTTCTCGTTGAGAATCTGGCGGAGTTCACCCCGATCGTCCGCCTGTATTGGGCTGTCTGCCAGCAGGTCTCCGGCCTTGCAGAAGGTCTCGTAGAGTTGCCCGTCCAAGTCGTTTCGGTCCGTGATGACAACAAGGGTCGGATTGGCCAGGTCGGGATGCCGTATGAGCTTCCCGGCGAGGCAGCACATGGAGATGGATTTGCCGGAACCCTGGGTGTGCCAGATGACGCCGCCGCGTCCTTTCAGCTCACTCGGCGCGTGCTCGGAGGCCGCTTTAACGGCTGCGGCCACGGCTTGGCGTACGCCGTGAAATTGGTGGTAGCTGGCGATCTTCTTGATCGTGCTGGAGTCGTCCGCCTCGAACAGGACGAAATCGCGTATGTATTCCAGAAGCAGCGTCCGATCGAAGAAGCCCTTCACAATGCCCTTGAGTTCATACTCGAAGGACGGGCGGTCTTCTTCCGACTTCACGGCACGCCACGGCAGAAACCATTCACGATTGGCGGTCAGGGAGCCCACACGGGCCTGGATGCCGTCCGAGGCGATCAGCGCCTCGTTGAACATGGCAAGGTCCAACAACTCCTGCTTGTAGGTCTGGAGCTGATGAAAGGCCTCGTCAACGCCAACGTCTTCTTTGACGGGGGACTTCAACTCAATGACGGCCAGCGGCAGGCCATTGATGTACACGATCAGATCGGGACGGCGATTACCCTTGCTCCCTCGGATGGTGAGCTGATCCACAATCCAGAACGTGTTGGCGTTTACGTCGTGAAAATCAATGAGGAACGCTCTGTCTTCGACATTCTCTCCGCCCCGCTTGTAGCTGACCTCCACGCCTTCGCGGAGTAGCCGATGAAATGCCTGGTTCGCCTTGACCGTGATCGGGTGGGACAGCTTCTGGACCAGATGCAGCACCTCATCAATCGTGCCCGCCGGAAGCTGCGGATTGATCCGCTCGATGGCCGCACGCAACGGCTTTAGCAACAACACGTCATCCAGCCGCGCCCGTGCCCCACTCCCGTCCGCCTCGGGATTCAGGTCCGGGCCGTGAACATGGGTATACCCTTCATCTTCAAACCAACTGATGGCGAGTTTTTCGAGAGCGTCTTCGTTAATCATGGGGAACTACCGTTAGTTATCATTTTCTTCTGACATGAACTGAATCAGAAGTTCCTTATATGCAGCTTCATCAATGTTGAATAGTATCCTGCTGTAGGGCAACGGGTCCATTTGATCTATCCCTAAGTCGTAGCCATCTCTGGTCATATCCAAATAGTCATTAAACTCTTGATAATCAGTGTAGTGCAAACGCTGTCTTTTGATTGGATCAGCAAGAATTTGTTTTTTTCTAATAAGAAAACAACCCAAACCATCAGCAAATTGAGCTACCATTTCAGCTTCTGGCATATTGATGGGATTGTCGAATTGGCCATCCTTGCCATGCGAGGCTCCACCATAGGCATTTCGGAGTTGGCCTAACCAATGAACCACTCCTTTACTCAGTTGGGATAATTTTATGTTTGCATCATCGTCATGATTTAATTCGATAACCTCTAATACCTTCTTATACAGCTCTGTTAAGTCTTCTTTTTTCCCTACTGCTTTCCCATAATCTTCCAGTATTGTTTTAAAAGTGCTTTCGAGGAATGATTTTGCTGTATCAAGCACAAGCGAAGGGTCATCTTCTCTAATCGCAAGTTCTAAACGTTTTATTTGATCTCCTAGGTGCGCAAGCGAAATGTTATCAATAACTTGCCCAGACCTAGCTTCAAAATGGGTAAGGCTCATTGCCAATCACTCACATTTAGTTTGCCTGAGATAAGTTCGGGTAACAGCGTATCCCTAACGTTTGAAAGCTCAGAGTTCTCTCTAAGGTTGTTTTCGATTTTTGAATAAATGTCAGAGACGATTTTAGAATATATTTTAATCAGTCGTGCGGAAGGCACCACCACGGTTATAGGTTTGAAGTTTTTCTTACTGATTTCAGCGAACGTGGTCCCACTGGCTCTCTGTAGGATTTTATCCATAACGGAAACACACCATTGAAGAACATATTCTGGGGAAAGAGCTTTCTCACATTTCATGCCTATATAACCCTGATTAATTGCGATCGGTACTTTTGCCAATGCAAGATAGCCAACAGGGGCACGAGAAGAAAGTAACACTGTATCAACAGGCAATAGGCCAGAATTAATTTTTTGCAGCCCCTCTTCCGTAATCTTTCTAGCTGTTTCAATTAGTATTTTAGCACTGCTTCCCGAAAGATCCTTGGGTGTTGTCCAGTGGACTATCCCCCCATCCCAATATTCCGGCTTCTTGGTTGAAGGCGTACTACCTCCAACTACGGTTACTTCGTTTCCGATTTGCCCAATTCGCCATCCCTCAGGGATCAGGCCTAGCTCGGACTCCACCAGCTTGTCGGGGAAGAGGGAAGCTGTTTCCGCATCCATGCCTTCGGGGTGCCTGCCTTCCATCTTCGCCTTGACCGGGTCGAAGTCCACGAACCAACTCTTGAACAACGCCTGCGCCATGGCCTCCAGCGTCTCATTCATGCGCCGGTTCAGCTCGATCTTGTCGTCCAGCGTCCCGAGGATATGGGCTATGGCTTTTTGGGTTGTCACTTCGGGCCAAATGATATTGATGGGGTGCACATGGTTACGATTCAATGTAGGGTTTGCTGCTCCTACATCCATGGATAAAAGTTTATCCCCTCTCTCTTTAAAGAAATAATAAACAAACCGAGGGGCGTTGTTGTGAAAATCTTTGACCCAGAGAGTTGTGTCATGTGGCCAGTAGGCCCCGTCGACATAATAAACACTTCCAATGGTCCCCTTACGCCCAAGAATAACACCAGGTCCTTGGACCATTGAAGTGTCATGATAGCTTTGTATTCCACCAGACGAAACGACAGGAACATCGCCTGGACGTTGCTGCTTTTTGGTAATATCAAACCCTCTTTGCAGAGTTGCTTGCTCTCCAATAGTCGTTTTGAACCATCCCTCAGACAATTGTACTTCTTTATTTTCCATCACGCCCCGCCTTCCTTTCCCGCTCCAACGTCTTGGCAGAAGCTCTCAAATCCTCAATGTAGGCCTTATCCGCCTCCTGCTGTTCCTCAAGCCGCCGCTTCTCGGCGAACTTGTCGTATTCCGCTTTTGCATGGGCCACTGCGTCTTTGTGGCGCACGCTTCCCGCCCCCTCAAGGACGGGGAGATCCACATCGCCCAGGAACTTGTCGAGGAAACCCTGCCAGTCTTCCATAAAGATATTCTGCCGACGCTGGGCGCGGAATTCCGCCTGATCCAGGAACATCACCGTGATACGGTTGAGGGTGTCGATCTCTTTTTCGTCGAGATAATTTTTGGCCGTCTCGACATCCCTTTTCAGCACCCGCGAGCCTTTGTAATTGGTCAGCCCCATGTCCCGCAGTCCCGCATTGGCCCGCGTCTTGATGATTTCAGCCGCAGTCAGCCCCGTGGCGGCATAGTGCATCTTGTTCTGCATCGTCGCGAAGAAGAGCTGGGTCTCCTTTTCGCCCTCGCGGTAGTCGTTCGCCAACGAAAAGATGTTGCGAATCATCAGGTAGACACGGGCCTCGCTGGCTCGGATCTCCCGTATCCGCGCCAACAGTTCTTCAAAGTAGTCAGCGCCACCGGACGCGCCCTTGAGGCGCTCATCATCCAGCGTAAAGCCTTTGACGAGATATTCGCTTAATCGATCTGTGGCCCACTTGCGGAACTGAGTGCCCAGCTTGGAGCGAACCCGAAAGCCGATGGCAATGATCATGTCCAGATTGTAGTGATCAATCAGCCGCTTGACCTCTCGTTCTCCCTCGGTTTGAACTATTAAGTATTTCTTAATAGTTGCCTCAGGCAACAGCTCCTCATCTTCGTAAATGGACGAAATATGTTGATTTATATTAGAGACGGAAGTCCCATAGAGTTCCGCCAGAAGCTTTTGAGTCAGCCAGACGGATTCGCCTTCCAGCCTCACCTGAAGCGGCTTATCCAGCCTCTTGCCTTGATAGACGAGCAGCTCACCCTGCGGGCGTTCGTTGTTATTCGGCATAGCCCAGCTTCTCCAGGTTTGCTCGAATCTCGCCATCCAGCCGCTGGCCCTCGGCCATCTGCTCGAACAGAGTCGAGGTCAAAGCCGCCATCTTTTCTCCAAACGGGATGCCGTCGTCCTCTTCCTCGGGAGCGCCGACATATCGGCCTGGCGTCAGCACATAGTCATGCTTGCGGATATCCTTTAATTCGACCGAGGCACAGAATCCGGCCTCGTCCGCATACGGCGTCTCGGCCTTGTCGCCCATCTGCCAGTTCAGCAGGGTATGCGCTATCCGCAGGATGTCTTTCTCGCGGTCAAAGTCGCGTAGGACACGATCGATCATGTAGCCGCAATTCCGGGCGTCGATGAACAGCACCTCGCCGGTCCGGTCGCGCAACGTCTCAATATTCTGTCCGTTGGATTTGTCCTTGTTCAGGAGCCAGATACAGGCCGGGATCTGTGTGTTGGTGAAAAGCTGTCCAGGCAGGGCCACGATGCATTCCACAAGGTCCGCATCGACAATCTGACGGCGGATATCCGCCTCGCCGTTGGTCGCGGTGGACATGGAACCATTAGCCAGCAGCAGGGCCATTTTCCCCTTGGGCCCAAGGTGGTGGATCATGTGCTGCATCCACGCAAAGTTGGCGTTGCTATCCGGCGGCACTCCGTACTTCCAGCGCACGTCGTCAGCCAGTTTGTTTGCGCCCCAGCCGCTGATGTTGAACGGCGGGTTCGCCATGATGTAATCAAAACGCTTGTCGGCATGCTGGTCATTGCCAAAGGTGTCGGCAGGCTCCTTGCCGAAATCGAACTCAATGCCCCGAATGGCCATATTCATGGCTGCCAGCTTCCACGTGGTCGGGTTTGACTCCTGGCCGTAAATGGACAGGTTGCCGACCTTCCCGCCATGGGTCTCGACGAATTCCTCACTGGAAACGAAAAAGCCGCCTGAACCGCAAGCCGGGTCATACACTCGGCCCTGGTAGGGACGGAGCATCTCGACGATCAGCGTTACAATGGATTTGGGCGTGTAATACTGGCCGCCCTTCTTGCCTTCCGCCGCCGCAAATTGTCCTAGGAAATATTCATACACATGCCCAAGGATGTCCTTGGCTTTCAAGCTCTCGTGCTCAAATGGAATGGTGTTGATCAGGTCCATGACCTCGGCCAGCTTGGAGCTCTCAACCTGAAGCCGGGCAAAGTCCTTGCTCAACACGTTCTTGAGGACCGGGTTTTCCTTCTCGATGGCGTCCATGGCATCATCAAGCAGGTTGCCCACGCTCTTGAATTCAGCCCCCCAAGGCAGCTTGGAACCGGGGTTGAGCTTCACGCATTCGAGCAACGTGGACCAGCGGCCTTTCTCCGGCACCCAGAACACGTTGGCCTCGGTGTAGTAGTCGCGCTCCTCAAGCTCTCCATTCAAGAGTTCTTCGTCTTCCAGGTCATCATCGAGATAATATTCATGGTCGGAGTCAGCGAACTGCGCCTTCAGCTCCTCCTGGCGTTGCACGAAGCTGTCACCGACATATTTCAGAAAGACCAACCCGAGCACGACGTGTTTATACACCGCCGCATCCAACGAAGGGAGCAGCTTACAAGCTGCATCCCACAGCCGCTTATCCAGTTTTTTGAGAAACGCATATTGTTCCAATGCAGTCATTTCTTTTTCCTTTTCAGATTCAGTGCGATTGGGGAAAGTCATAATACACAGGCAGGGAAATGTGAAACACGAATTATGCTTATAGAAGATATGACAAGCTGGTTTAACAACATATCGCCAAGCCCGGTGGTGTGCCCCTACCCCGGCAAAAGCCCTGAAGAGTATAGAAAATAAGGGGTTCCCTATTGAGTCCCTTCGTATTTTAATCCATCTCCCATTATCAATTTTACGCGCGTAGTTTCCACTCTGTGGAATCCATTAGCATTACACTGCCTATTAAATCGAAGCATAGGGCTCCAAAACGGAAGGGGAGCCTTTAGTAAACAAACATCCAAGGAGTTACAAATGTCCGCATTCGATTTCGTAGACACGATTGACGAGATGGAAGGTCAAGATTTTTTGAAAGTGGTTGGCGGCTCTGTTGCAGGTGTTGGCCTCTTTGCAGCACTGCCTCTTTTTGGCTCTATCGGCACGATTACCGCCGGTGGAGCCATCCTTGGCTCACTGCTCGGGGCTGGAGCCGGAATGGCGATAGTGGCAGAAGATGAAGAAGCCCGCAAGTCAATCCGTAGTAGCGCAGATTACCGCAAAGAGCAGGAGTGGTCCGCCTCTGTTGCTGCGCGCCAAAGCCTGGTCGACGCCTCGAATTCCATGGAGGGCTACCTGAAATCCGTCAAACTGATCTATGCCCTAGCTGCAGCCTGCGTGGCCCAAGAGGAGGGGCAGGATGTTCTTTCCCTTACCAAAGAAAAGCTGGATGGGATATTTGCAGTCTGGCACCCTCAAGAACTGCAGGAAGAACTAAAGCTCCTTTTTCAGAATGCCCCTACGTTTTATGATGTTGGGCTCATGATAAGAGATGCTTTCAAGCGTGATGAGATTGATGGAGCTCGATTTATTGATTCGGCAGAAGGCATGATGATCCACCTTGACTCCATCGGGCTCATAAATTTGGGTAACATTGAAGATGAATGGAATGCATTCAAAGTCGGCCTGATTACCGATACCTCTTCATCTGAAGAGGTTTAGTAAAAACAATGAAAGGGCTTCCTGCTAGAAGCCCTTTTTAATTGCTATGGAGACCATTGTAGCATTCGTTTGTATTCTTGATCCAGGTGTGCGTCGACTGCATCAATATCCAAGCTCCCTACACGATACCATGCTGTCATCTCTTTATAGGCTAGGTTGCCAAAACGAGCCCAAGCTATCAGATTAGTTCTAAGCATAAACTGAATTATGTCGCCACCAGATTTCAGTCCTGCATCGCAGGCATCCACAATGCACAGTGAGCCATGGGAAACTAAAAGCATACGTCTTAACTCAGGATTATTGGCACTTGGGATACACTCTTTCCAAGGAGCGTCATGGTAAACCCGCTGTTTAAAGGTCCACATTATACGAGTAAGGAGTTCGGAGATTAGTACGGGAATAGCCATCGCTAAGCCATGACGGAAGTCATACCCTTGTTCGAAAACTTGTACGCAAACGGTTGCGAAGCTTTGCCTATACTGACCAAATTCGCCAACGTTAACGAACTGCAACAAGGAAAAAAAGGGAATCGGAATACCAGAGCCACGCCCTTGTGCTCCAGAGGAACCTGCGACGTCCGAGAACAAGTGTCCCAGCCAATTAGTAAAGCCAGCAAAAACTTTGGACACAAGATTCGTGCCTTGTAATTCATAACTTTCAGTATCTACTGATATGATTTTCCCAGAATCAACAAAATGGGCAGTATTCGTGAATTGAGCCAGTATTGAAAAAAACAAACCGACAAGATCGGGAGAGTGTGCAAGGTTCTTTATGTGGTGGTTTTTCGTACTCATTCTGAAAAGGCCATCTACATCTCCACCGTGGCGATGGTCATAGTTGACTTTGTACTTACGCTCCAAAAAACCAATCGCACTTTTCGTCGGATTTCCGCCTTCCTGAGCTCCTTGCCAGCCTAGCATAGACGCAAACTTTTCTACAGCCCCGTCTACGGCTTTGTCTGAGAACTCGCCCAACTTACTACTGCCCGGCAGTCCAACAAAAAGGATATCAACCAAGCCACCAATAAAGCCGCAAGTGACAGCAACCATATAATCATATTTATCACAGTGCGCTGCTTTTAGAGTGAAATCCTCATTAATTCTTTTTTCAATTGAGATTCTCTGACTGTCAGTCATGAGAGAGTCGAATGGATCTTTGGTCAGATCTAATCCATTCCTCTCAGCATACATTTGGGCAGAGGCTACGTACTCTTTCCATCCGACAGACTCGGGTGCTTCAACTATGTCCAGCTGAGATAAGAAAGGTATTTTTTCAGGAGGGGCACTATCACTATCGGTGAGCAAATTTTCCATCATTGTGACATACAAATTGCACATTGCCACATCTTGAGATTCAAGGCTCACGCGCAACCCTTCGATAGTGCATGCGATTTCTTCGCGTCGCTGACTGCGTGCGTCTGTCCGCCTGTCAAGCTCCTCTAAAGTTGAAAGAGCTCTGCCCAACTGTACTTGGCCTTGGTCGAGCTGGTGCTTTTGCACCAGAACGACCGATGCCTCTTCATTCTTGTTGTCCATTAGGAGAATATTCCCCGAATTTTGTCTTTGGCTTTGTCTACACCGTCTCCGATTGCTCCCATAGCAACACTTGCAGTATCAAAATAACCTATGGCCTCAAAAGCGGATGCAAGATTTTCAAGCTGTTGAGTGGATAAGGAGGATTTCAAGCGGAACTCTGTGCCAGTATCACTTGATTCATCTTTTGAAGGAGACTCGACATAAGAAGCCATTGCTAACTGGTAGATAGGTTTTTTCGTTGCCTCTTGAGTCAAACTCTCAAGCCTTGTCATGTTCAATACGGCAGGACATCTTAATTTTTGGGTCTCGTCATAGGCTGTAGTGGTTTTCCCCGACAAACGCACAGACGACTTCGAATACAAATTAAGTGTGGATAATGTCTCTTCAATTCGGCTTTCTAACAGGGGATCTTTATGCTCTGCAGCCTGAGCCTTTGTGATGTAATTATTGAGCTTATCCGTTAAGTAATTAATATCATAGCCAACATCGGTAATTGCTCTTTGGGTCTGTTTGATCACATCTTGCAGCATTAAAGCTCGCCTTTTATTTTTATCAAGCTCATTAGCGCCAGTAATAACTTTCATTCCCTTGTACGCACCAATTCCAAGCAAGACGGCTACACCGATGCCTGTAGCCATACTCGAAAGCCCAAGAGCTCCTCCGAAACCTATAGTCGCCAAACCTGAAGTAAGGCCAGCGGCAGACATTCCGACAACTGACCCTGAAAGATAGACAGCACCCAAAGGCACGCCAACCGCTGCCGATTTCGCAGCTAACTCTTTAACACTCTTTTCAATCATAGTGTCGTCGTAATCGCCGCTGAGCATTTTGCGGTCGTTTTCGATAGCCATTACAGCCAACTCAACTTCCTCATCCGGAACATCAAACAACGATCTGTTTTGTTTGAAAAATTCGAAACTTTCGAGAGGGGCGTCTGAAACACTTTTGTAAATACTGATAAGGTCTTTAACCAGCGAAATATGAGTGGCTTTTTTCTGACTTTCTGGGCACTCGTTGTCGAGTTCAGCCATTAAGCCAGACAATGGAGCCAGATTGTCGCTATTCGCGATATAAGACCTTACTTTATTACGAGATTCTGATGCCAAGTTGAGACGGGTCATGAGTTGTAATATTTCAGAAAATTCTTTCTCATCAACTACGCCATCATCAGCGAACGCCATGTTAACAACTATCTGCAAGTAAGCAATTTTGAGCGCTTCGCTAAGGTCAGATATAACTTGTAGTTGATCCTCTTCTTTGTACTCGTCTACATCAGTCGTTATACATTTTAAGAAGCTAGCTAACTTTTCATAATCGCAATCAATTAAATCATGCAGTTTCACGGGCTCATGACCAGATCTGGATACGGATATGTGTTCTTTTTTCTTTTCACTCCCTTTCTTGTCTGTCGCGACCTCCACAACATGTTTTACATCAAATATTTCTTTATATGTGAGTGAGATTGGGTTGGAAAATGCGGCATGATAAACGACTCTCTCTCCTGTAAACAACAAGCCGTCAGCCCCGCTTCCGAACAAGGTATTATCAACGAGTGCAACAATGGTGTTTACATTACCATCAAATTTAAACTTGTTAACTGCTTTGTTAATCTTTTTCTCTGGTATGCTTGGGGCAATATGGATTTTCTTGCTGTTGTTGAAAACTGATGCAATATTATTCTTAATATAAGAATTTATATTCATGTTAGCTACCTTTCGTTGTTGCATAGTGGGCTCATTGCTCGTTTCGTTGTCCGCCGCGTCCATACTCCTTTGGCTTTCGATTTCTTTGTTCAACTCTCTTTTGCTATTCTTCTCGAATTCTTCGTACCAGTATTCTGCACTCGTAAGGTCTGCCCTGACTCCAATCCCTTTTTCAAACATTGTTGCGACCTGATACTGCGCTTGGGCATCTCCCCGCTGAGCCAATGTCAGTGCCTCTTTGAATTTAATAGTGTCGCTGTCGGCATTTATTAGACGGGAGTATTGCTTCTTTGCCTCTAAATCTCCGCTATCAGATGCTAGCTTTAACCATCGTTTCGCTTTATTTAAGTCTTTAGCCTCTGCTTCCAAGTACAGTGTACCCAGTCGTGCCTGGGCATCAGAAAATCCTTGCTCTGCGGATTTCGTTAGCCAAACTATAGCCTCTTCAATGTCGCCCGAAGCATCAGCACTCAGTGCAGCCCCAATGGCGTATTGTGCAGCGGCATCTCCATTTGAAGCTTTTTCAATAATATCAAAAACTTGCTGATCCATAACTCCTCCTAATCGACATTGATATCATTTTGGGGCAATAGGCTTGCTAGGTCTCCAAAACTCCAAACCCAGGCCATGAGTTCTCTTTCACTGACTGTGGTCAATTCCAATATAAGCCCCCCGTCTTCTAGCTCATCTATCTTTTGATCTTCGCTCCAGGTGCGTTCACGAACATAATCAGCCGTCTTGGCATCAAAGCGAATTCGAAATGTTTTAGGCTCATGCCATTTCATACCGAACACACCCTCATCATCAATGGTGGCGTCGAAATTGAACGTCTTATCTGTTCGAGTAACATCAAGAATCCGGTGGACAGCAAATGAAGTCGGACGTTCCTTTTCTGCCAAGCCTTTTGAGACTTGATGCCCTTGTACGTATAAAGCCCCGTTCATCGAAATGATTCGTCCTGGAGCGTAGAAGTATATTTGAGGGTCTTTCCTTGCGTTTGCCTTATACTCAACTAGGCACACGCTACGTGCATGAGAGGCCGAGACGAGCTTCTCAATACTTTCAAAATGCTTTGTATAGTCGATGTAACCCTTTGGCTTGAAACCAATATGCTGCCTTTGAGCATCCCCACGACGGTAAAAATCGGGCTCGGCCATCCGAGTAGACAGTTCAAAAATGGTATTTTGAATACGTTTAGATATTCGTTCAGGTAGGTATGGAGAAGCAAAGTCGTAACATATACTGAGATATCGTAGCTCCTCGAATTCCAAACCAAGAGTCCGCATCCCGGTCTGGTGCTTTAAAAAGTAGTATCGCTTACGCTTCTCTGTACCAATTTCAAGCTTGTCCCCGACAAAGGCTTCAATTTCTGCAGCCAGCCTACTAACAGTTTGTGCTGAGCAATCCAAATACTCAGCGAGATCAGCTTGATAGTGGCGCTTGCCCTCGACTGTTAGTTTGGAAAATAGCCTCAGCAGCTTAGCCGCGTGCGAGGCGTCAGGATCTTTGGCTTTAGGCATATTAATCTCAGTATGAAGTTCAAACAGTTGCTACAGCCTGTGTGTTTAGCTTTGACATACTCCTATGATCATTAAAATCAAGGGGTTTATATGTATTTATTGTGACGCACGACACGGCAAGAAGAGGCACCATGTCGTACATCACATGATGGGAAATCCAACAAAGGTGGAGTTATATCCGGTTTTCATTTTCTCGCATGCATTTGACTGGCATTAGTTGCTATAAATCTAGCACCTGACACTTCCAGCATGTGGAAAGTTTGGCTCATTAAAAAGGGCCAGCTTGCCAAAAGTGCAAGTGAAAAGAATTGAGACATATATTATCATATTGAAAAGCGAGCTTTTTCTATTCTTGAACGGACCCAAAAAAGCCCATCCCGCAGAAGCGGGATGGGCTTTTTTACCTTTAAAGGAGATAATCATGGAAGACATCCTCAAAGAGTTGAAGGCGCTGCAGCCTACCGAACATGACGCCGGTGAAATCTTCAGCGGTAAGAAGTCCAAGCGCAAGGTCCGTGGATTTTCCTCCACATCTTTGTTTACCCCTGACATGAACCCTGAATACCTGTTTCACGATTCCAGCCGCGATGCCGTCGTTTGGTTCATGGACTCATCCGATCCTCTCTACGTCTTTGGTCCGGCTGGATCTGGAAAGACCAGCTTAATCAAACAACTTGCGGCCAAGCTCAATTACCCTGTGTTCGACATCACCGGTCATGGGCGGCTGGAGTTTCCAGATATGGTGGGCCATCTGACCGTGGAGGATTCGAACATGTCCTTCCAGTATGGGCCGCTTGCACTAGCCATGAAATTCGGCGGTCTCTTCCTGCTCAATGAGATCGACCTGCTCGATCCGGCGACTGCGGCTGGTTTAAACGGCATTCTGGATGGAGATCCACTCTGCATCCCTGAAAATAGCGGAGAGGTCATCAAGCCCCATCCCCTATTCCGGTTTGCAGCAACGGCCAACACCAATGGCGGGACTGACGAGACAGGACTGTATCAAGGCACGCTTCGTCAAAACCTCGCCTTTATGGATCGATTTTGGCTGTGTGAGATCGGTTATCCCAAACCCAAAGCTGAACGAGAATTGTTACACCGCAAGGCTTCTAGTCTGCCCAAAGATGTACGGACCAAGATGGTGGAATATGCCAACGAGGTCCGCAAACTCTTTATGGGCGAAGCAGATGGTAACTTTCGCGATACCATTGAAGTGACATTCTCAACTCGTACCCTGATTCGTTGGGCTGATCTCACAGTCCGATTCCAACCCTTAGCCCGACAGGGCATCCAACCCGTGACATATGCACTCGACCGCGCTCTTGCTTATCGCGCCACGCCGGAGACTCGGACGGTGTTGCACGAGCTCGCGCAACGCATGTTCCCGCAACAAGAGGAGAATGAAAAATGATGAATACCGACATAACTGTTCTCGACAACCTGATAGCTCTGAATCTCGACGTGAAGATTTGGACCGCACGCAAGAAGCTAACGCCTGCTGACTTCGGTGGCGCTGAATTGCCACCTGAGGAGCTCGCATCGCTTGGTAGCAAGAAAATATGCGACCCCAAAGAATTGCGGATCTTCGGCACCCTCAAGGCCCGCGCTGTTAATCTTCTGGATCGGACTGGTATCCGCTTTCTTGGCGGTTGGGGGATCCCGGAAGATAAGGCTGATGAAGTCGTGACTGAGTTGACCACTATTCGGGCTGACTTCCTGAATGCAAAAGCGCAATTCCTCAGCCGATACGACGAGGCTGTCAAAGACTGGATCATCCAACATCCCGGTTGGGAGAACCTGATCGGCTCATCTTCGGTGAGTGCGGATTATGTCCGCAGCCGGTTGGATTTCAGGTGGCAGTTCTTCAAGCTGATTCCGCCCAATGACAACGTTGTTGGCCATGGACTGCAAAATGAGGTGAACGAATTGGGTGGCACCTTGTTTGACGAAGTTGCCAAGGTCGCCAGCGACACATGGAAACGCTGCTTTGAAGGCAAAGATAAGGTGACGCACAAGGCTCTTTCGCCTCTGCGCTCCATCCACTGTAAACTTGCCGGGCTCACCTTTGTTGAGCCTCGCGTGGTGCCGGTGGTAGACTTGCTGGATACGGCTTTCAGTCGTGTCCCCAAACGCGGATACATCCATGGAAGCGCACTGGTTATGCTACAAGGCGTAGTCTCCTTGCTCCGAGATCCGGCAACGCTCGTTGCTCATGGGCAGAAGATTTTGGATGGGCAGGACTCATCCGAAATACTGGCTGGATTGGTTGCTGACACGATTCCACCTGTGCCGGAAGAATTGCCCCCCTCCAAAGCTGGCTTTATTCCTGAACAGGCTCACCAACTCCAAATCGACAGCCACGGGCTTTGGTGATCGCCATGAAGAATCACCTCATCATGCGATCACTGCCCATGGTGGCTTCGGTGCTCGGGCGAAAGTACGGCGTGAAAGTCATCATTGGTGGAAGAGGAGCGTATACGGACGGAAGCACGATTCATTTACCTGCGCTCCCTCTGGAATCCAGCGAGACGCTCATTGGCCTGGCCCGTGGCTATATCGACCACGAGGCTGCCCACATTCGTGAAACGCGCTTCGATTGGTTGTGCCTGGCGAACCTGACTCCGCTGGAAATGCACGTGTGGAATACGTTTGAAGATTGGCGGGTTGAGCACCGGCTGGCCCGTTTGTTCCCTGGTTGCCGCCAAAACTTAAATTGGCTGATCAAGCATATCTTCGGGAACCCATCCGAAAAGACAGCCGATCCAGCCATCGCTATTCTGAATTGGCTATTGCTGTCTGTCCGTGCTTGGGATGTACCCTCGCTCAACGGACAACGGGATGAAGTCGGGAGCCTTGTTGAGGCTCACTATCCCGGCCTGATTACACAGTTGAATTCTGTTTTGAAGAAGGTCAACTCTTATTGCGATTCGACTCAGGATTGTATCTTGTATGCTCGCGAGGTCGTTTCAATCCTCAAAGATAAAGCGGCTGTTTTGCCCCTGATAAATGGGGGGTCGAGTGAGGGGAAAGCTACGGGGAAAGGCACCCCAGCCCATATCCCTTCAGAGGCGTTAAAACGACTGATCAAGACAGATGGAACAAATCTGCCCGACAATATGGGTGAAGCTCTGGCTGACAACATAATCAAGGAAACACCGAAAGACCTGAGCGAGGCACTCCATGTCGCTCAACTCGGCACCAAGTCAGCGAAGCCTATAGCACCCGAGGATGCTGCAGCTGCTAAACGGGCATCGACTGCCCTCCGGACGCAACTCCAAGGGTTGTTGCAATCGTCCGTGCTCACGAGAACTAAAGTTGGCAGACATGGTCGACTAGACGCGCGGCAATTGCATCGACTCTCGGTGGCAGACGCTCGCGTATTCAAACGGAATGGAGAACGTGTTGGCATCAATACCGCCGTACACATCCTACTGGACTGCTCCGGCTCCATGAGACGACGTATTCAGCTGACTACTCAGATATGCCATGCGGTCGCAACGGCTTTGGATACTATCGACGGAATCAACGTGGGAATAACGGCCTTCCCGGCTGGCAAACCCGCTGACGGTAGTGATCGGACTGAGCACCCCACGGTCTGCCCTATCCTGAATCACGGAGACCGAGTGCACGACGGCTTCGCAGTAAGCGCTACTGGTGGCACTCCACTCGCTGGAGCCTTCTGGTGGGTACTGCAACAAATGCTGCCGCTCATCGAGTCGCGCAAGATCATCCTGATCCTGACGGACGGCGATCCCGACTCATTCAACGTGGCACTCGATGCCATTGAGGACGGAAGGCGCTTCGGCGTCGAAGTCTACGGCCTGGGCATCCTGTCCGAGTCTATCAAAAAGCTACTCCCTGATCACAGCCGCACTATCAACGAGTTGTCTGAACTGGCCCCAGCCATGTTCGGCATGCTCCGTGGTGCGCTGATCAAATAACCACAATCAAATCCCGAGGAAAATATGAGTGACGAGACTCCTATCTGCCCGAACTGCGAAAGCTCGGCGCATGTCGTTTTGGTTAACACTACCCAGAAAGTAGGAACCGCAGTCGGAGGCGTCGCTGGCGGAGCAGCTGGCTACTACGGCGCTTCCGCTGGAGCGACTGCTGGAGCAATCATAGGCTCGGTGGTCCCGGTCGTTGGAACGGGCCTCGGCCTCCTTGCCGGAGGATTGGCCGGGACCCTCGCAGGCTTCTTCGCCGGTTCCGCCGTAGGCAACCAGGTTGGTGAACACATTGACCGGCACATCATTAGCGAGTGGCGCTGCAATCGGTGCAGCACTGAATTCGAAACCTAAACCAAGGAGTAAATTATGCGTGAGTTCTGGACTTTCATCGGCGGCGTGGCTGTCGGGATCCTGGCTGTAACTGGCGTCTTTGCCACGGAAGAGGGATACAAGCCGCGTTCCATCGAGAACGATGAGAACGAAACTGAAGAACTGGAGGATGGAACCGAAAAGGGAACTGATGGTGACGGGGAGTGCATCAGTCAGCCCTCGTAATGAAAAGAGTCGCTGGCGTTTGCTGGCGGCTCTTTGTTCATAACTGTTACTTCATAACCCATTTCATCGGCTGTTTTGGGCGGTATATATATTTCAAATTCTTTTTTCTTAGAGAGCCAACCTCAAGTAAGCTATCTTCTAAATGCCCCCCTAACTCGGGATGTTTGCTCTTCAATTTTTCTATACTGCGGGCAGTAGCAGTCCGAACATTATCAACAGCTTTGTTGATAGTGCTATTCGGCACGTCAGCTTCAAACTTCAACTTAAGAATATACCCATCAAACTTCTCAAGCAGATCTTCTGCTTTTTTAACCTCATCATGGTCCCCAGCTATTTGGGCCTCTTTCAGTTCTCTCTTAAGCTTTTCCCTTGAGCTTTGTAGCAATTTCTCTGATTCCTCGACTTCACTTTTGCTAAATCTGTATGATTTGTCATACGAAACAGAATCCTTGCATACCTGTCTGACTGTTTGCATTATCTCCCAGTGAGACAACTCATCTTCTGAACAGAGGATCGTTTGAATGAAATCCATCCCTTGATAGTCCTTTATCTGGTACTCCCTTCCCTTATAGTTGATATAGCAATATCCATTTTCCCGTTTGAAGACACCTTCTGGCTTTTGAAATGTTGGTTTCACGAGGTCTTGCTCATGAATTCCATTAACTACTTTCTCAGCATCATTTGCATTAAACATGAAATGGGAAAAGATATGATACAGATAGGACTTCGCTGTGTCTTGCTGAGCGGAATATAGGTGGGGAACTTTATAATGCGAAAAGGCTAAATCAGCATGTAAAATGCTATGAAAAAATAGTTCTTCCAGAAGGATCTGTCCTTCAAACTCAGAGCCTTTAATCGCGTAATGGACCAATAAATCTCTCAGGTCGTCACGCATCCTTTTATCAATCCCGCGACAGTACCTCCCTTCAAATTCTGCCGCTACAACTAATCCCGCATAGGCGTCATTGGTTATGGTTATAAGAGCTTCTTCAATCGATTCGGCAGCTCCTCTTTTCGTATACGGGTAGCGCAGAACGACAGACTTCCCTTCCGGTATTGCCGCAAGAGCCCGTGTTTTTCGCTTATGAAGTTCAAAAAATAAAACAGGTAAATCCATTAACAGTCCGTATTCAATACGACATTTTCCATATTGATCGTAGCCCCTAGGAGTTTTTTCCAACGCGACCTTTCCCTTAAGAGGGGAAGAGTACGATTGAGGTTGTCGTCTTTGGGGGGCAAGGGCCTGTAGTACCGGGCTTTTGGGGACCGGCCTTGGCATCTTGCTTCGAGGCACACATACTACAGGCTTACTTAGACAAGCTTCGATATACGAAAACCTAGGCTGCTCTGAATAACGACTCCTAAGTCCTCTGGCTCTCATATTGCTACTGCTGTTATATGCTTCGATTTCTCCATTGAGAAATGCAGCAAGGAATTGCTTTACAACCCATTCAGATTCTTTCTGACTAATCTCACCCAAGGTAATTGTTTTATTTTCAGACATTTACGATCTCTTTTTGAAAAATATGAGCTTCCCGGACTGTTTTGTCGCCGCAGGACACAAGCTGTCAGCCTTATCTAGGTAAAAGTATTCAACCACAAGAGAAGGCTAATGACATTCGATATTTTGAGTCAAGAACTAGGAAAGCGACTCTCGACCAAAGAGGCCGCAAGCTTCCTGGGTCTTGATAAAGAAACGGTGCGAAAGCACTTTGAAAAGCTCGGTGGAATTCAGCCCACAGGCCCTAAAGGGCGTATCCTATTCTTTGAAAGAAATGTGGTTGATGCTCTAAGGAGGAACTATGGCCTCAAAGATCAAGAGGAATGGACGAACTCGTTGGAAAGGGAGGGTTCAGAAGCAAGGAGAAATCAAAACGAAGCTGTTCGACACAAAAACAGAGGCTCTCGCTTGGGAAACCAAACAAAGAAAGGCGGATTGGTCGAAGACAGACACGATATATTCCCTGGGTGAATGGGCTCAGGACTATATGGATTATGGCCGTAAGTATTCCGCTAAAACCTACGGAGAAAAGAAGAAAACATTCAAGGAGTTCTTTGCAGTAAAGAACGACAAAGGAAGGCCTGTGATTGACCCCGCTGCTTTGGTGGAAACACTCACTCCAGGCAAAGTTCTGAACGTGCTTCAAGCTCAGTTTGAAGCCAGATCGGGCTATGCAGCCAATAAGGATAGAAAGAACCTGGTGGCGGCTTGGAATTGGGGGATACGCTACCGCGCCATGCCTCAGCCTAACCCCTGTCTTGTAGACAAATTCCCTGAGGTAAGAACTCCTCGTTATGTCCCGCCTGAAGAGGACTTCTGGAAGGTCTACAACCTGACTTCCGGGCAAGATAAAGTGATGCTCTCAGTGTTCCTTTATCTAGGCGCAAGGAGAGGGGAGGTCTTCCGGCTTGCTTGGGAAGACATTGATTTCGTTGCTAATCGAATTCGGCTATCCACTCGAAAGAGGCAAGCAGGATCACTTGAGTACGATTGGCTCCCCATGACTGACGAGTTGAAAAATCAACTCCTTTGGTGGTGGGAGAGTCGTAAATTCAAGGACAGTGAGTACGTCTTCGTATGTGAGGAAGGTTACGAGTTCTGCCGGGACCATTACGGCAAACCGTTTCAGTACCGCCAGCAGTTTATGAAAAAACTGTGCAAAATTGCAAAGGTCAAACCGTTCGGCTTTCATGGTATCAGGCATCTTACAGCTTCCATCCTTTTTAGGCTCGGTCATCCTGTAAGTGTCATTCAGGCGATCCTGCGCCACAAGAGCGCAAGCACGACCGAGAGGTATCTGAAAACCTTGGGACTTGAAGAGACACGATCCGCTTTGGAGTCTTTAAGCGGAAGAGGGGGGAAAGTGATCAAAATGAAAACCGCCCAAAGCAAATAGCTAAGGGCGGTTTAAATATGAAAGTCAGAACAAACCGTTTCCGAAACCGTTCCCGTTCTGACACGGCAGAAACTAATGTGCTCTAACCGCTTGATTTCAATGGCGTCCCCAAGGGGGTTTGAACCCCTGTTGCCGGCGTGAGAGGCCGGAGTCCTAGGCCACTAGACGATGGGGACGGAATGGTGGGTCGTACTGGGCTCGAACCAGTGACTCTCTGCTTAAAAGGCAGATACTCTACCTACTGAGTTAACGACCCGTGTTCCAAGGATGGTATCTCTATCCATTTGGTTTTCAAGTGTCAAGTTTATTTTAAAAAAGAGTTGCTTTGAAAAACTAAAAATTTGTAACCTGCTGAGATTGCGGTCGAAAAAAAATATTGCTTGCAAAAAAAATCTGACATGGTATAGTCCCGCTCCCTGATAGATATAGGAAATCATCCAGTCTAAGGAGTATACATATGACCAGAAAGGATCGCACCGAGGGTATTTATTCCCGCCGTGAGGTACTCGACGAATCGGAACGCAGGCAGTATTATCAGCTTCAGCTCAAGGAGCTGCTTTCATATGCCTATCGTTATTCCGAGGACGTCAAGAAACGTTTTGATCGCGCGCAGTTCAATGTGGACAAGTTTCGCGTGCTCAACGACATCAAGCATATCCCCATCATCAAGAAAAAAGAGCTGATCTTCCTCCAGTCCATGGGGCCCCGTCTCGGCGGGCTGCTGACCAAGGATCTGGGCGAATTGCAGCGCGTATTCCTGTCTCCCGGTCCGATCTTCGATCCCGAGGACCGTTCCGAGGACTACTGGGGTTGGACCGAGGGCTTTTACGCCGCCGGTTTCCGTTCCGGTGACCTGGCCCAGATCACTTTCAACTATCATCTGGCTCCTGCCGGTCTCATGTTCGAAGAACCGCTTCGCAACCTGGCCTGCGCCGTGGTGCCCGCCGGTCCCGGCAACACCAATTCCCAGATCGAGATTATGCAGAAGTTGCGTGTTACCGGCTATGTCGGCACTCCCAGCTATCTCATGCACCTGGCCCAGAAGGCCGAGGAAATGGGCCTTTCCCTGCGTAAGGATCTCTTCCTCGAAGTCGCTTTTGTCACTGGCGAAAAATTCTCCGAGAAGATGCGCTCCACCCTTGAGAAGAAATTCGACTGCATCATGCGTCAGGGCTACGGCACCGCAGACGTCGGTTGTATCGGTTACGAATGCTTTCACAAGAACGGTCTGCATCTTTCCAACCGCGCATTTGTCGAAATCTGTCATCCTGACACAGGTATCCCGCTCAAGGATGGCGAGGTCGGCGAAATCGTCGTGACCGCGTTCAACCGTACTTATCCGCTCATCCGACTCGCTACCGGCGATCTCGGATACCTGGACCGCTCCCCATGTGGCTGTGGCCGTACCAGCCCCCGTCTCGGTGGTATCGTCGGTCGAGTGGACACTACTGCCCGTATCAAGGGCATGTTCGTGTACCCGCATCAGGTCGAGCAGGTCATGGCCCGCTTTGAAGAGGTCAAGCGCTGGCAGATCGAAGTCACCAACCCCGGTGGCATTGATGAGATGATCCTTTCCATTGAAGCAGGTCAGTTCAATCAGGAAGACGAACTGCTCCACCTGTTCCGTGAAAAGATCAAGCTGCGCCCGATCCTCAAGGTGCTCGCACCCGGAACCCTGCCTCCGCAGATCCGACCCATCGAAGACAAGCGCACCTGGGACTAGGCTGCGTCGAGTTTATATCAGTATGCACCCGCATCGGCTTATGTCGATGCGGGTTTTTTGCTTCGAATCGTCCTCCCATCTCATCTCTCGAATGCCACGAACCAATAGGTTTTGTTTTGCAGGTTGTGCTGAATAGTGCATTTGGTTGCGGGGATATTTGTGGGAATGTATATGATGGTGATGAAATATGTAGGCGTTGACGGATGCAAAGGGGGCTGGTTCGCAGTATGGGTCGTGGAGGATGTGTGGTCTTTCGGGCTGTACGAAACCTTTGACGTGCTGTGGGATGAACATTCGGATGCCGACGTCGTGTTAGTGGATATTCCTGTCGGGCTGCCTGAAGCCGGAACCCGTCTGGCTGATGTGCTGGTTCGCAAAAAACTGGGTAAACGGAAAAACAGTATTTTCAATACGCCTGTTCGCGCAGCTGTATACGCGCAGTCAAAACGCGAGGCTAAATCGATAAATCAGAAACTTTCCGGTAAGTCTTTATCTGAACAATCATTAGGTATTGCAAAAAAGATTATGGAAGTTGATAGGGTATTGCAAGAGCATGTCGAGGCACGCTGCTCGGTTCATGAGTCACACCCTGAGCTGTGCTTCTCAACGCTTTTCGGGGAGCCGTTGCCGTTTCCCAAGAGGGATGTGCTGGGTGTGGTGGATCGATTTGATTTGTTGGCGGAAAAGGTGTCTGATCTGCGGCAGATCATTAAGGCTATCCGCTTGAAATATAAGGTGAGCCAGGTCGCCGGAGATGATATTCTCGATGCCTGTGTGCTGACTGTTACGGCCTGGAAGGGGGAAGGACGATTACTCTCGATACCTGATTCTCCTGAAATTGATGCCACGGGGTTGCCTATGGCAATTTGGTTCTACGATTTTCAAGACCGACCATGAGGGAAAATGATGCAATGCGCTGTGAGTAATGTATGGAACCGCAACCTGGTGTTGTTCGTGCTCTTGAGTGTGCTTTTGACTATGGGGGCGTGTGTGAAAAAGGCTGTTGAACCCTTGCCGGTTGATCCGCTGAAGGTGACATTCCTTCCGCAGAAAGGCGAATTTATCTCCAAATATGGTGATCAAATACCTTTTGACGAGATCATAACGTTGGCAGGTGGTTATGATTATGTTCTCGTCGGTGAAGGGCATCGAAACATATGGGACCACAATGTTCAGCAACGCATCTTGGCCGAACTTTCCGAGTCGGGAGAGGGGCTTTCCCTTGGCCTGGAAATGGTGGCTGTGGACATGCAGCAGGTGCTTGATGATTTCGGGCAGGGACAGATAGAATTGGATGATTTGGCCGAAGAACTGCAATGGTCTGCAAAATGGGGATACCCGTTTCCTCTGTTTCGGAACCATTTCGAATTGGCGCGGCGTAACAGTGTGCCTGTGGTCGGGTTGAATGTCCCCACCTTCGTGACGAAGAAGATATCCAAAGAGGGCATTGAAGCCCTTTCCGATGAAGAAAAGATGTTTTTACCACAAGAGATTGTGCCGCCGTCCACTGATCAGAGGATAGTACTTGATGATATTTTTGGACAGCATGAATCCAAGGACAGTGAGGATGCAGTGCAGCGGGAACGTTTCCATCTGATTCAGTCCATATGGGATTCTAAGATGGCGGAAGAAGCCGTCAGGGTGCGTTATAAGTATGATTGGCCTGTGCTCATCATTGCCGGAGCCGGTCATGTGGAGCAGGCATGGGGTATTGCCAAACGTATCAGACAGTTTGATCCGGGGGCGCGCATCTTGTCCGTCATGCCTTGGCGCGGTGGAGATTTCGACCCTGAGTCCGGTGATGTATTCTTCTATTCTCCAGACAGTTATCAATCAAAAATGGGTGCGTTGCTGACATCTGTCGGGACGGGGGGGCTTCTTGTGGAGTCGGTACAGCGTGAGTCGCGTGCTGCCCAGGCTGGTTTGCGTCCTGGTGACGTGCTTGTTGAGGCGTCGGGTGTCCCCTTGGAGCACCTGTTCAGCCTGCATGTTGCGGGGTCCAAGGTGCATGAGGCCGGAGAAGAACTTGTCTTCATGGTTCGGCGTGGGGACCAAGTGTTTAGCGCCAATGTGGGCAAGCTTGGTGCTCCAAAATCTGTGAAAAAAGATATGACATCCGAGGCGGATGAGAGTGGAGAAGAATGATGTATCGAGTTTTTGCTGTTTTATTGATTGTTCTGTGGACCCCGTTGGCAGCGTTTGGTGGTGACTTGTCCGATCTCTTCCCGGCAAAGGCTGGTTCCATGGATCGGGTGCAGCTCGTTATTGGTGAGCAGGCACAGGCGGAAGTGGACCAGTTGCATGGCAAGGCTCTGACAGCCGAGGCCAGTGCCATCGGTCGGTATTCCCGTCCAGGGGATCAGGGCAAGGTCCGTCCGGCCGAAGTGTGGGTGTCGCGTGTGTCATCGGAAAAGGAAGCGCGTCGGCAGGTTGGTGTCATGGTGCATAAAATGTATGACAATCCGAAATCACCATTCAAAAACCCGAAAAGATTGGATAAAAACAACATTTCAGTCTACCGGTTCACCGGCATGGGGCAGGTTCATCTGATCTGGTATGTCGGTGATCTGGCCTATTGGATCAGTGCGCAGCCATCAGATGAAGCAGGCCTGCTCGATGTTTTTTGCAGATGATGACCGGGTGGTTTGACAGAAATTGTACTCGTCACGTACTTTCGATCTATCCTTGAGATCCGTGGAGGGAGTATGACCCGTTTCGCTTATGTTTTTGTTGTGGTTTTGATTGTCATGATGCTGGGTGTCTCTGCCCGTGCGGATGAACCGATTATTTCCGAGGTTCGCGGGGGGGTCTATGCGCATGATATTTCGTTTTGGAGTTTCAATCGCGAGAGTGGGGCTGATATCAATGGAGAAATATTGTTTGTCTCTCCTTCTTATCTGGAGGCGATCTGGTCCCCTCGGCCTCACCTTGGTGCGACAGTCAACATGTCTGGAAACACTTCGCACGCCTATGGCGGCCTGACCTGGGAGTGGGGGCTGCTCGATGATTTCTTCATGGATGCCAATCTCGGATTGTCCGTCAACAACGGCAAGCGCGATACGGATGACCCTGATCGCAAATCTCTTGGCTCGCCTGTCCTGTTCAGGCTTGGTGCGGCCCTTGGGTATAATTTGACTGAAAAGGTCAATGTTTCCGTGCAGTATGAGCACATGTCCAATGCGTATATCGCCAATGAAAATGAGGGAATGGACAACGTTGGCCTGCGTCTGGGATATAGGTTCTAGTCGACGTTCTCCCCTCGTTGGTTGCGCTTTTCACACCAGTAGTTTTCAGGTACTCAGCAAATTATGCCTGAACTGCCTGAAGTCGAAGTCATTGCCCGGGGGTTGAGTCAAACTCTTGCGGGGCGCACCGTCATATCCGTCAAGGTTCCGGGGTTGACCCGTCTCAGTGACGCCGCAGAAGTCATCGTGCCTGGGGTTCAGGGACAGACCATTTGTCGGGTGTACCGCCGAGCCAAAGTGCTGCTTATAGAGTTGGAGAATGAATCCACGCTTGTTTTTCATCTCAAGATGACGGGTCGGGTGGTGCATGGCGAACGCCGTGATATCAATAAACATGACCGGATAGTCTTCGTTCTCGATGATGGCTCATGGCTTATTTTTTCTGATATGCGCAAATTCGGGTACGTCAAGTTATTCACAAAACAACTACTTGAAAATTGGGACTTTTTACAAAAAGTCGGACCAGAGCCGCTGGAGAGTTCTCCTGCCGAGTTGGTCGAGCGGATTGCGGGTAGAAAGACCTCGATAAAAGGGCTGCTGCTCAACCAGTCGGTTGTGGCAGGGGTGGGAAACATTTATGCGGACGAGTCCCTGTTTCGGGCGGGTATTCATCCCGAAACAAAGGGGCATCGCATTGGGCATGAAAGGGCGTTGAAGTTGTTTGCGGAACTGCAAGACGTGCTGAAGCTGGCCATCCGTGAAAACGGTAGTTCCATTTCGGATTACGTGAATGCCCACGGTGATGCCGGGGCATTTCAGAACAGTTTCAACGTGTATGGCAAGAAGGGACAGCAATGCTCCCGATGCAATGGTCTTTTACAGGCCGTGAAGGTGGCGGGACGGACATCGACGTTTTGCCCACACTGCCAGCCAAGGCGTTAACAGAGATAGGCTGGCGGTTTCACGCGGGAAAAGGTAATGAACACATCCAGAGTGTCACTTTTCTAAACAATGTCTAGAAATATGAGATGTGTCGGTTTTATGCTAGAGGCACACCGTAGAGGGGTCAGTGAATAAACACGCCAAAACCATAGCGAAAAATGCAGCTGTCGTGGCTGGAGCAACGCTGGTGTCCCGTATTCTGGGATTTGTCCGCGATATTATCGTGGCTTTTGCGCTTGGAGCCGGACTTTTTGCCGATGCATTTTTCGTGGCTTTCCGTATTCCCAATCTCCTTCGAAGGCTCTTTGGCGAAGGGTCGCTGACGATGGCATTTATTCCTGTCTATTCGCGGACACTTGAAGAAGAGGGCGAGGAGGCGGCACAGGCCATGGCGCGTTCGGCCATGATCTGGCTGGCCGGTATACTCATCGCCATCACCGTGGTTGTCGAGGTGTTGGCCCGTCCCTTGACGATGGTTATCGCGCCGGGGTTTATAGACAATGCCGAACAATTTCAGGTTACCATTGACCTTGTTCGTATCTGCTTCCCGTATGTTGTCTTCATCTGTGGCGTGGCCTTGTGTATGGGTATCCTCAATTCCCGTGGTCACTTTCTGGCTCCGGCCCTGGCTCCCGTTGCCCTGAATGTGGCGCTCATCGGCTCTGCACTCTTCGGCTATTTGATGGGGTACAATGTGGCCTATTGCATGGCTTATGGTGTCTTGGTCGGTGGAGCGGCCCAGTGGTTCATGCAACAGCCCTTTTTGAAAAAGGCCGGATTTTCGTGGCGAGGCCAATGGGCGTGGCGTAACAAGGGTGTGGCTCGGATGGGAATGCTTATGCTTCCAACCGTGTTCGGAGCCGCTGTCTATCAGCTCAACATCCTGCTCGGAACACTGCTGGCCTCGTTTCTGCCGGTAGGATCGGTTTCGTATCTTTATTATGCTGATCGGCTGGTCCAGTTTCCTTTGGGTGTGTTCGGGATCGCTGTCAGCACCGCGGCGTTGCCGAGTCTCGCGAAACTGGCTGCTCGCAATGAAATGGAAGAATATGACAAGGCCTTGTCCCTGTCGCTCGGACTGACTCTTTTTATAGCCCTACCTGCCGCTGCCGGCCTCATTGGACTCGCTGAACCTGTTATTTCTCTGCTGTTCCAGCGCGGAGCGTTTACTGCGGAGGCGGTTACGGCTACATCTCAGGCTCTTGTCGCCTATGCCGTAGGGTTGCCGTTCATTGCACTGTCCCGCCCGCTCGTTGCCGGTTTCTATGCTCTGGAAGATACGCGGACGCCGGTAAAGATAGCTGTGGCCTGTCTGGTAGCCAATGTCGGCCTGGGTGTCTGGCTCATGCAGTCCATGGCCCATGTGGGACTGGCTTTGGCCGTGAGCCTGTCTTCTCTCCTGAATTTCGCCCTGCTGCACATCTTTTTGACCCGCAAGCGCGAAGCGCGCCTTTTGCCTGCCGGTTCAGCCGTGAAAACCGCTGTCCTGTCCATACTCATCGGGTGGGGAGCCTACATGACCGGGGGATGGACTCCGTGGTGCCTTCTGCTCATCCCGGTCTGGGTTGTGGTGTATATCGGAATGGCTTTTGTCCTGCGTCTGAATGAGGCTCGCCTTTTTGCGGATATGATCAAGGCGCGGGTCCGGCGTAGCAAGTTGCCGAAGGGAATGTAATGGCTGGCATCGACACTGAAACCATACTCAAACGCCGCGAATTTTTCCCTCGAGGACTCGTACAGCCTGAAGGGGGATACCGCTTCTCGCTGGACTCA